>NZ_JBEZDL010000002.1:302097-597773 GCF_040648295.1 Amycolatopsis sp. NPDC049159 | reverse complement strand
GCCCCGCGCCGCAGGCCGGGACGCCGCGGCCGGTGCGTGCCCGCCGCCGATCCGAGTGACCGTCCGGACGTTCGAAAGGGCTTGTGCCGCAAGGGCCTTGAGCGCGAACCCAGCTGACCGGAACCGCCTGACCGGGGGGCCAGGCGGGGTCTAGAGAACGGCGCGCAGGCGGTCGGCGATGGTGCCGATCCGGCCCAGCACGCCGTTGACGAACCGCGGCGAGTCGTCCGTGGAAAGTTCCTTCGCCAGGCCGACGGCCTCGTCGATCGCGACCGGGTCCGGCACGTCCTCGGCCCAGAGCAGCTCGTAGACACCGACCCGCAGCACCGCGAGGTCGACCTTCGGCATCCGCTCCAGGGTCCAGCCCTGCGCGTGCTCGGCCAGCAGCTCGTCGATCGCCGCCCGGCGGGCGGTGACCCCTTCGACCAGGTCGATCGTGTAGTCCCCGATCGGGTCGACCTCGGTCGCTCCGACGCGGTCGGCCAGCAGCGTCACCGCGTCGGCGTCCCGCTGTGAGGCCTCGTACAGCATTTCCACCGCGCGACGGCGCGCCTGCCTGCGGCTGATCGCGCCGCCGCGGTTCGGGTGGGGTTTCGAAGTCGGCATCAGCTGGAGACGCGGCCCAGGTAACGGCCGTCACGCGTGTCGACCTTGATCTTCTCGCCGGTCGACAGGAACAGCGGGACCTGGATCTCCGCGCCGGTCTCCAGCGTCGCCGGCTTGGTGCCGCCGGTCGAGCGGTCGCCCTGCAGGCCCGGGTCGGTGTGCTGGATGACGATCTCGACCGAGGTCGGGAGCTCGACGTAGAGCGCCTCGTTCTCGTGCACCGCGACCTGGACCTCGGTGTTCTCGAGCATGTAGTTGGCGTTGTCGCCGACGACCGCCGCGAGCACGGTGATCTGGTCGTAGGTGTCGCCGTCCATGAACACGAAGTCCTGGCCGTCCTTGTACAGGTAGGTCATGTTCCGGCGGTCCACCGTGGCCGTCTCGACCTTCGTGCCCGCGTTGAACGTCTTGTCGACCACCTTGCCGGTGAGCACGTGCTTGAGCGTCGTGCGCACGAAGGCGCCGCCCTTGCCCGGCTTGACGTGCTGGAACGCGGTGACGGTCCACAGCTGGCCCTCGAGGTTGAGGACGAGCCCGTTCTTCAGGTCGTTGGTCGTGGCCACGAGCTTGCAGTCTCCTGTGTCTTCGGGTTCGGGGCCGCTGTCAGACGACCACGAGGTTCTTGGTGCTCAGGGTGAGGAGTTCGGGCTCCCCAGCCCGCACGACGAGCGTGTCCTCGATGCGCACGCCACCGCGCCCCGCGAGGTAGACGCCGGGCTCGACGGTGACCGCCATACCGGCGGACAGTGTACCGACGCCCGTCGCGGCGAAGCTCGGTGCCTCGTGGATCTGCAGGCCGACGCCGTGCCCGAGGCCGTGCGCGAAGTGCTCGCCGTGCCCCGCGTCCGCGATCACCCGGCGCGCGGCGGCGTCCACTTCGGACACTTCGGCGCCCGGCACGACGGCGTCGACACCGGCCGCCTGCGCCGCGTGGACGAGGTCGTAGACCTCCCGCTGCCAGTCCGCGGGCTCGCCGAGGACGAACGTGCGGGTCATGTCGGAGTGGTAGCCGTCGACGGTGGCGCCGAAGTCCAGCTTGACGAAGTCACCGCGCTCGAGCTCGGCGTGCGTCGGCTGGTGGTGCGGGATGGCCGAGTGCGCGCCGGCGGCGACGATGGAGGCGAAGCTGAGCGCCTCCGAGCCGTGCTCCAGCATCCGGTTCTCCAGGTCACGGGCGATTTCCAGCTCGGTCCGCCCGGGCCGGAGGCCACCCGCGGCGACCAGGTCGGCCAGCGCCCGGTCGGCGGCGGCGCACGCCTGGCGCAGCGCCTCGATCTCGGCTTCGTCCTTGACCACGCGCAGCTGCTCGACCAGGCCGGGCGTCCGCTGGAGCTCGACGCGCTGCCGGAGCGCTTCGTACTGCTCGACACTGACGTGCTGGCTCTCGAACCCGACCCGCGAGTAGGTCTTGGGGTCCTTCGCCGCCTTCGCGACGAGGGCGGCGGCACTGGCCCGGTCGACGACGGTTTCGAGGTCGGGCACCTCCCCGGCGGCCTGCGTGGTGTAGCGGCCGTCGGTGCAGAAGAGGGTCCGCGCGTCCCCGCCCGCGTGCACCAGCACGGCGGCGTTCGACCCGGTGAACCCGGTCAGGTAGCGGATGTTCAGCAGATCGGTGACCAGCAGCGCGTCCACACCGGCTCCGGTCAGGAGCCCGCGCAGCGCCGCGCGACGTCGTTCATGGGTATCCGGCACGCGTCCCACCCTAGTTGCCCGGCCGTCAGGTGACTGGCCAGTAGGCCGCCTACACTCCGCAAGATGAGCGCCTGGGTGATTCGCGGACTCGGGATGGCGGTGCTGCACGGCGCGGCCATCACCCTCCTCGCCAAGTACGCCGTCTACCACCCGACGGACCAGACGCTGGTGGTCTCCCTGGCCCTGGCAGTCCTGGTCGGCGCGGCGGCGCTGTGGAGCGCGCTGGACGCATGGCGGGGCCTCCCCGACCGCGGCCGGGTGTGGTTCATCGCGGCACTGGTCACGGGCCCGGTGGCGGGGATCCTGTACGTGATCGGCCGGGCGGTGTTCGTCGACCAGACGGGGGTGTCGGAACTCGGCGGCGCGTTGACCGGCGGGGCGGCGTTTTCGGCGTTGCTGGTGCTGATCCCGGCCGGCCTGGGGCTGTTCGTCGGCGGCCGGATCGGGCGTTCCCAGCCCCCTTCCGAGGACGGCGTGAGCTCCTAGCCCACCAGCGAGCGGCCCTTCGGGTAGCCGTCCCACTCGGCGGCGGTGATTGCGCGCGCGGCCGAGCCGTTGTTGCCGACGATGCCGCCGTCCGGGACCCGCCAGCGCTTCTTGTCGTCGAGCACGAACGCGAAGCCCTTGCCCGGCGCCTGCACGGCCTCCGCCCCCGAGCGCAGCCGCGCGGCGAGGGGAAGCGCCGTCACCGCAGCGGGCGCCTTGTCCAGGACCTCACCGGCCAGCGCCACCGCCACGGCGCGGCGGTCCACCCGGACCCGCACCCCCGCGCGGACCAGGTCCATCGTCCGCTCCGGCGACGGCATCGTGACGCCGTCGAAGGTCGCCGCCGTCCGGCCGGGGTCGCCGCACGCCTGGCTGCCCAGCAGGTCGAGCCCGAAGTGGCGCAGGTCGGTCGGGGCACCGCCGTTGGTGGTCGCGCGGACGACGTCGAACGGCACCCGCTCGCACGGGTCGGCCGACGACAGCGGCGCGTGCCCGTCGGCCCGGCGCACCAGCCCGGGCCCTTCCTTCCACGGCCCGGGGATCAGCACCGGCCGGAAGGGGTTCTCGGTGAAGTCCGGCGTCCAGAACGTGAGGGTCGTGCCGCCGTCGGTCTCGTGCGCGACGACGAACGCGTCCAGCGCGCCCACCCACATCAGGTCCGCGCTGAACCCGTCGACGATCGACCGCCCGCGCGGCGCCGCCGTCGACGTCACCGGCACGAACCCGCCGACGTCCAGCGCCTGCACCCCGGACCCGAACGCCGGATCGGCCGAGCGCAGCACGAACTGCCCGGCCCCGTTCCACCCCGCGGCGCGGCCGGTGGTGTCGGTGAACATCAGGTAGAACCAGCCGTCGAGGTAGACGACGGACGGCTGGCCGGCCCCGTAGACGTTCGCGCGGTGCACGTCGTGCGACGGCCCGAGGATCGGTTTCCCGCCCGCGGCGCGCGTCCAGTGCACGCCGTCGGGGCTGGTCGCGAGGCCGATGGCGTTGCCGAGCGCGTGCTCGCCCGCCGCGCCGGTGTAGTACAGGTAGTAGGTCGAGCCGACGCGCAGCACGGACGGGTCGCAGGTGTGCATGCCGTCGAACTGCCCGGGCGCCCCGGAGAAGACGGCCGCGGGGATTCCGCCACCCGGTCCGGTGAACGGCCCGTCCATGGATTGCGCCTGCGCGTAGAGGATGTCGTCGCCCGCGGGCCCGGCCCCGCCGTACTGGCTGCACCACCACATCCGCGTCTGCCCCCGATCGAGCATCACGGTGGGCCCGTAGTTGTAGACGGCATCCGCACCCCCGGCGGCGATCACACCCCCGCTTTGCCGCGGTTCCCCGGAAGCGAGCGCGACATCGGCGGGCCGCGGCGCGCTCCGGCCACCCGCGATGGCGGGCTGCTCCCCGGCGGCCTGCGGCTGGGCGTAACCCTCGGTGCAGCCCGCGACCAGCAGCCCGGCCAGCACACTGGCGAGCAAGGCACGAGCGGGTCGCCGACCCCCACGACGAAACGGGCGCACGACATCGGAGTGTAGCGAGAGTGGCCCCGTACGGGTGAGGACGCTCCCGCTCGACGGTCCCCCGATCGCGAGGGGCTGGGGCCCGGAAGAGGCTGGGGTGATCGAAATCCGGCTACCGGGCGTCACCCTCGACGGTGGTCGGTGGCGCTGCCAGCCGCTTCGGAGCATGGGGTCTCGCGAACGCGGCAGCGAGGGACCCGTCCGCCGGCACCCGGCGACGAGCACGGGCGGCTCGAGCCACGAGCGATCATGCGCGGGCGAAAGCCGGCAGGCTCAGCCCGGCCTGCTCGATCCGCGGTCGAGCACGGCGGGAACCCCGCTAGGGCGGCAGTCGCTCAGGACCGGCCCGGTCGATCCGCGGTGACGGCCCGGCTGAAGCCCCCGCCGTGCGGTCGGCTCGGCACGCCCCCAGGCATTTCCCGCCGGTGAGCCATCGCGTGCGGGCGCCCCGGGTACCCGCCGCCCGGTTACTTCTCCGGTGGGGCGCCCTCCGACGCGACCAGCTCCACCTCGAAGCCGGACTCGTTCTCGAGGTAGGCCGCGTAGTGGGCGGGGCCGCCCGCGTGGGGGTAGCGGTCCGCGAACAGCGGACGCCAGCCGTGGTCGGGTGCGCGGGTTGTCAGCGCGTCGACCTCGGTGCGGGTGGCCACGTGGAGCGCCAGGTGGTTCAGGCCCGGCCGGGTGCGTTCGTGGTTCGTCGCGCTCAGCGCCGGTGAGGCCTCCACCACCAGGTACGTCCCGCCGAGGCGCCAGCTGACGCCCGCGGGCCAGCGCTGGAACTCCCGCCAGCCCAGCTCACCCAGCAGCCAGCCCCAGCTTCGCTCCGCTTCGGCGAGGTCCGGGACCCACAGCTCGATGTGGTGCGGCCGTCCGTGGGCGGTGGGCAGGGTGACCAGGACCCGGTGGAGGTCGCCGTAGTGGATGCCGGAGCCGACGTCCAGGAAGCCCAGGCGCGCGGCCACCTTGCGGCTCGCCGCGTTGTGTTCGTGCACCAGGGCCCAGATCGCCGGGAGGCCGAGCACGCCCAGGCCGTGGTCGAGCACCGCCTGGGCGGCCTCGGTCGCCAGGCCCTGGCCGGCGTGGGCGCTCGCCACGTAGTAGCCCAGTTCGGGGACGCCGCCGGGCAGCTCACTCGACGGGCGCAGGTGCGCGACGCCGATCACCTCGCCGTCGCGCTCGATCGCCCAGTGGCCCTGGCCGGCCGGGCCGCGGTAGGTCAGGCGGCGGTCGACCATCGCGCTCGCCGACGCCGGGTCCGAGAAGTCCGCCGCGAAGAAGCGACTCATCTTCGGGTCGGAGAAGACCTTCACGACGGCTTCGCGGTCGGCCTCGACCAGCTGCCGCAGCGTCAGCCGCGACGTGGTCAACGTCGGCAGCGTCATCCCGGGTGGGCGGCGAGCCAGCGCAGGGCGAGCGGGTAGCCGTCGACGCCGAGGCCCGCGATCACCGCGGTCGCGATGTCCGAAAGCACGCTGTGGTGCCGGAACGCCTCCCGCTTGTGCACGTTCGAGATGTGCAGCTCGATCAGCGGGGCGGACAGCTGCGCGGCGGCGTCGCGCACCGCGATCGAGTAGTGCGTCCACGCGCCCGCGTTGAGCACCACCGGATGACCGCCGTCCGCGGCTTCGTGCAGCCAGCCGACCATTTCGCCTTCGTGGTCGGTCTGGCGGACCTCGACCTCGATCCCCAGCTCCTCGCCGGTCGCGACGCACAGCGCGGCGAGGTCGTCGTGGGTGGTCGAGCCGTAGACCGACGGCTCGCGCTTGCCGAGCCGGCCCAGGTTGGGGCCGTTGAACACGAACGCCTTCACAGGAGGATGCTCCCGCCGCTCCTCGGAGCGTCCGCCGCGATCGCCGAGTACGCGGCCGCCAGCAGCGACGGGTCCGGGCCCTCGAGCCGGCCGGGCTTGGCGAGGTCGTCGAGGACGACGAACCGCAGCACCCCGGACCGGGTCTTCTTGTCGCCCTTCATGGTTTCCAGCAGCTGCGGCAGCGCGTCGGCGTCGTACGTCGTCGGCAGGCCGATCAGCTTCAGCACCGACGCGTGGCGCTCGGCCGTCGCGTCGTCGAGGCGCCCGGCCAGGCGCGCCAGCTCGGCGGCGAACACCAGCCCGACGCTCACCGCGGCGCCGTGGCGCCACCGGTACCGCTCGCGGCGCTCGATGGCGTGGCCGAGGGTGTGGCCGTAGTTGAGGATCTCCCGCAGGTCGGACTCGCGCAGGTCCGCCGCGACGACGTCGGCCTTCACCTGGATCGAGCGGCGGACCAGCTCGGCCAGCACGTCGCCGCTCGCGTCGAGCGCCGCGGCCGGGCCGGCCTCGATCAGCTCGAGGATCCGCGGGTCGGCGATGAAGCCGGTCTTCACGACCTCGGCCATGCCGGCGACGAGCTCGTTCGGCGGCAGCGTCTCCAGCGTCGCGAGGTCGACGAACACCGCGCTCGGCTCGTGGAACACCCCGACCAGGTTCTTGCCGGCCTCGGTGTTGATGCCGGTCTTGCCGCCGACCGCCGCGTCGACCATGCCCAGCAGCGTGGTCGGCACGTTGATCAGCCGGACGCCGCGCATCCACGTGCCCGCGACGAACCCGGCGAGGTCGGTGACGGCGCCGCCGCCGAGCCCGACCACGACCCCGCGGCGGTCCAGCCCGATCCGGCCGAGCACCTCCCAGCAGAAGCTCGCGACGGTCAGCGCCTTGCCGTCCTCGGCGTCCGGGATCTCGACGCGGTGCGCGTCCAGGCCCGCCGCGATCAGCTCCTCGCGGATCGCCTCGGCCGTGGTCGTCAGCGTGGGCGGGTGGATCAGCGCGATCTTCGAGGCGTCGGCCAGCTGCGCGGTCAGGTCGCCGAGCAGGCCGCGGCCGACCACGACGTCGTACGGGTGGGCGGTGGCGACGGGGATGCGCACCGGATCGGACACGGGGTGACTCACTCCTTGGCTTCGGCGGGGGCGAGCCGCGCGGCGAGGTCCGCGACGATCTCGGCCGGGGTCCGCTCGTCGGTGACGACCTCGACGGTGGCGACCTCGCGGTACACGGGCACGCGCTCGTCGAGCAGTTTCTTGAACGTGGCGCGGGGGTTCACCCCGGCCAGCAGCGGCCGCGCGTTCGAGAGGCCGGTGCGCTGCACACCCGCGGCGAGGCCGACGTTGAGGAACACGACGGTGTGCTCGGCCAGCCGCGCCCGGGTGCCGGGCGTCAGCGGCGCGCCGCCGCCGAGGGAGAGCACGCCTTCGTGCTCAGCCAGCGCCGTCGCGACCGCTTCTTCTTCAAGCGCGCGGAAAGCGGGTTCGCCGTCCTCCGCGAAGATGTCGGAGATGCTGCGCCCGGTGCGCGCGACGATGTCGTCGTCGCAGTCGCGGAACGGCACGCCGAGCGCGGCCGCCAGCAGCGGTCCGACCGTGCTCTTACCGGAGCCGGGCGGCCCGACGATCACCGCGCGGGGGCTCACCAGCGCTCCTCGAGGGCCTTCAGGTACGCCTCGGCGTTGCGCTTGCCCTCGACCAGCGAGTCGCCGCCGAACTTCTCCAGCGCGGCGTCGGCGAGGACGAGCGCCACCACGGACTCCAGCACGACGCCGGCCCGTGGCACGGCGCAGACGTCGGACCGCTGGTGGATCGCGACCGCGGGCTCGCCCGTCTTGACGTCCACTGTGGACAGTGCTTTGGGGACGGTCGAGATCGGCTTCATCGCGACGCGCACCCGAAGCGGCTCGCCGTTGGTGATGCCGCCTTCGAGGCCGCCCGCGCGGTTGGACCGGCGGGTGACGCCGACCGGGCCGGTGCCGCGGTCGATCTCGTCGTGCGCCTGGCTGCCCCAGCGGCGCGCGGTGGTGAAGCCGTCGCCGACCTCGACGCCCTTCATCGCCTGGACGCCCATGAGCGCGCCGGCCAGCCGCGCGTCGAGCCGCCGGTCCCAGTGGACGTGGGAGCCGAGGCCCGGCGGGAGGCCGTAGGCGAGGACCTCGATCACGCCGCCGACGGTGTCACCCGCCTTCCGCACGGCGTCGACCTCGGCGACCATCGCGTCGGTGCCCGCCTGGCTGAACGCGCGGACCGGGCTCTCGTCGATGGCGGCCAGGTCGGCCGCGACCGGCAGCGGGCCCTCGGGCGCGTCCGCGCCGCCGATCGAGACGACGTGGCTGAGGATCTCGACCCCGAGCAGCTGCTTCAGGTAGTTGCGCGCGACGGTGCCGAGCGCGGTCCGCGACGCCGTTTCGCGCGCGCTCGCCCGCTCCAGGACGGGACGGGCCTCGTCGAAGCCGTACTTCTGCATGCCGGGCAGGTCCGCGTGGCCCGGGCGGGGCCGGGTGAGCGGTTCGTTGCGCGCGAGGCCTTCGAGCACCTGCGGGTCGACCGGGTCGGCCGCCATGACCTGCTCCCACTTGGGCCACTCGGCGTTCTCGATCTGCACCGCGACCGGGCCGCCCTGGGTGAGGCCGTGGCGCACGCCGCCGAGGAACTCGATGTGGTCGGTCTCGAAGCCCATCCGCGGGCTGCGGCCGAAGCCGAGACGGCGCCGGGCGAGCTGCTCGGTGACGTCGGCGGTGGTGACGGCGACGCCGGCGGGCATCCCTTCGAGCACGGCGGCCAGCGCGGGTCCGTGCGATTCACCTGCGGTGATCCAGCGCAACATGGGCTCAATCCTGTCACGGGCGCGGGGCGGGCCGGGACGTGCCTCCGGTCATGGCGCCCCCGGGAAGACGGCGCACAGCCAGGTGGCCGCGAGCAGGGCGGGACCGTGCGGGACGCGGGCCCGTTCCCGCGCGGCGGCGACGGCCAGGCTGAGCAGTGCGGCCAGCACCGCGGCGACCGGGAGGGCGGCCCAGCCCACCGCGCCCAGGACCGCGCCGAGGCTGCCGGAGAGCTTGACGTCGCCGGCGCCGAGGGTGCTCGTCCGGTGGGCCAGCGCGTGGGCCGCGCCGAACAGGACGGCGCCGATGGCCGCGCGGAGGGCCAGGGACGGGCCACCGCCACCGAGGGCCGCGGCTCCGATGGCGGCGCCGACGAGGGGGTAGGCGGGGAGGGTCAGCGCGTCGGGCAGGCGGAGGTGACGCAGGTCGGCGAGGGCCAGCGGGACGGCGACGGCGGTGAGGACGAGAGGTACGGGCAGCCACCAGGCCGGCCAGGCACCGGTGAGCCAGCGGGCGGTGGCCGCGGTGGTGGTGAGGGCGGTCAGGAGGGCGGCGAGGGCGAGCGGGATGGGGGCGTCGGCGCGGTCGAGGGCTCGTTTGGCGAGGGGCGCGGTGGCCGCTCCGGTGGCGGCCGCGGCGGTGAGGGTGAGGATCGTCGGGGGCATGGGTCCAGAGTGCTGCGACGGGGTTGAGCTGGGCAAATGCCGAGCGTCGCGAAAGGACCGTTCGTGCCGCCGCGGGCCGGATATCACTCCTGTGGGCGACGGCGAAGGGGCCCGAAGTGCGGCCCGGGAACCCCTGCGAGCGGTGCGGCGACGCGGGCGAACCGCGGCCGGGCTTGAGGTGGGCGAGGCCGAAGGGGCGGGCTCGGACGGCTGGGCATGAAGCGGCAGGGCTCGGAGCGGGCGGGATCGAAGCCGGGCGGCGCCGAAACGGCGGGGCTGGAAGCGCGCGGCTCAGGCGGGCGGACTCGACGCGACGGGCACCGAAGCCGCTCAGGCGGAAGCGGGCGCTCGAAGCAGCCGGGACCGAAGTGGGCGGCACTGAAGCAGCCAGGGCGGAAGCGAGCGGGATCGAGGTAAGCGGCACCAGGTGGGCGGGGCCAAGGCGGCGGCACTGAAGCAGCCCGGGCAGAAGCAAGCGGGATCGAAGTGAGCGGCACCGAGGTAGGCGGGGCCGAGGCGGCGGCACTGAAGCAGCCAGAGCGGAAGCAAGCGGGATCGAGGTAAGCGGCACCGAGGTAGGCGGGGCCAAGGCGACGGCACCGAATCAGCCAGAGCGGAAGCAAGCGGGATCGAGGTAAGCGGCACCAGGTGGACGGGGCCGAAGCCGCCACGACTGAAGCGGGCGGGATCGCGGCAGGCGGAACCGAGGCTGGCGCGGGGCCGCAAGCGAGTGGGTGGCTTGCCCGGGTCCCCCTGCGACCCGGGCGAACCACCCCGTCACAACGTCAGCCGCAGCAGCGCTCGCCCGCTCCCCCCGCGCACCTCCAGCGCCGCCAGATCCGACCTCTGCAAAGCCGTCCCGATCACGATGCGGGCCGTGTTGTCCGGGACCGCCTTCCACGTCGCCAGCTGGGTCTCCGTGCCCGTCCGGGAGATCGCCACCAGCACGTAGTCGCCACCACTGCGGCCGCCCGTGTAGCTGCACGACATGTCGACCTGCGTGCCCCACTCGAAGGCGTCCAGGCGGGCGTCCGCGCGGACCGGGAACTGGCCCAGCGCCGTCATCGCGATCGACGGCGGGGGCGAAGCCGCCGGCCACGACGCCACCACCGCCAGTGCCACGCACGCCGCCACCGCCAGCGCGGCCGACACCGACGTCACCGCGAGGCGGATGCGGCGGCCGCGGCGGACGCGGGCGAGGACCGCGGGCAGCAGGTCGGGCGGTGGCGGGCCGAGTTCGGGCAGGACCGCCGGGGTGTCGACGCGGGCCAGCAGGCCCGGGAGCCCCGCCATGTCGCGGACCGAAGCCGCGCAGTGGTCGCACGTGCGCAGGTGCTCCTCGAAGCGCTGGCGGTCCTCGGGGGACAGCGCCCCCAGCACGTAGGCGGCGTCGAACGCCGCGAACGGGTCTTCGCTCACTGGGTCACCCCCCTCTCCTCGAGCACCAGCCGCAACGCGCGCAGCGCGTAGTGGGTGCGGGACTTCACCGTTCCCTCGGCGACGCCCAGCCGCAGCGCCGCGTCCGCTACGGAATAGCCCTGGAAGTAACACAGGACCAGGACCTCGCGGTGCCGCTCGGACAGCTCGGCGAGCGCCTCCGCGACCAGCCAGCCCTGGACCGCGCGGTCCGTCCCGTCGGCGACGGCGAGTTCCGGTGGCTCGTCCGTCACCACCTCCGACCGGGACGACGCCGAGCGCCAGCCGTCGATCGCGATGCGCCGCGCCACCGTGAACAGCCACGCGCGGGCCGACCCCTGGGACTGGTCCAGCACCGCCGTCGAGCGCCAGGCGCGCAGCAGCGTCTCCTGGACGACGTCTTCGGCGCGGATCCGGTCGCCGGAGGTCAGGTGGAGCGCGTAGGACCACAACGCGGCCGCGTGTTCCTCGTGCAGCGCGCGCATCAGCGCCTCTTCGGCGACTTCCCCCACGGAACTCAGGCCGCGACTCGGCGCCGGTCCTTCACGAACAGCAGCGCCAGGCCGCCCAGGATGCAGACCGCCTCCGTGATGACGCCCCAGTACTCGGGCTGGCTGTTGAACTGGTCGTGGTTGCCGGCGAAGCCGACGGTCGCGGCCAGCACGTACGCGCCCAGCGTCAGCACGCCGAACCCGAGCGCGCCCAGGGCCGGCAGCCAGTGCCGCCAGGCCAGCACCGCGATCGCGAGGACCAGGCCGCCGATCGCGTCCAGCAGGAACAGCGGGCCGACGATGCCCGGGTAGTCCTCGGTCCACAAGAAGTAGTGCACGCCCGCCGAGCCCAGCAACGCGGCCGCCACGACGATGCGCAGAACCCATCCCACCATGATCGTTCCTCCACTCCACACCCACTCGGCTACATACACGGAACAGGGGCCGATCCGGTTCACCGCGGATTGAACCGATGCGGTGTCGATCTCGTTGGTAAGGGCATGACTGCCGAACTGCACTCCCGCCGCACCGTCCTGACCACCGGTGCCGCCGTCGCCGGTGCCGCCGTCGGCGCCGTCGCGCTCACCGCCTGCTCCTCGGACGACGCCAAGTCCGGCACCGCGCAGGCGCCGATCGCCGCCGGAACACCACTGGTCGCGCTCGCCGACGTCCCCGTCGGGGAGGCGAAGGCGGCCAAGGCCCCGGACGGCTCCGACGTCATCGTGGCCCGGCCGTCCGAGTCGGCCGCCGCCGCGTTCAGCGCGATCTGCACGCACCAGGGCTGCACCGTCGCCCCCAAGGGCGCCGACCTGATCTGCCCCTGCCACGGCTCCGTCTTCAACGCGCTGACCGGGGAAGTCAAGCAGGGACCGGCGAACAAGCCGCTGCCGAGCGTGCCGGTCAAGGTGGAGAACGGGAAGGTCGTCACCGGCTGACGAGCCGGGGACGCCGAAGGGCCCTTGCGGACGAGCACCGTCCACAAGGGCCCTTCGCGTGACAGAAAGTCCTCAGGCGTCCCAGGCGAACAGCTTTTCGCCCGCCGCGACGTCGCGCTCGGCGTCCAAAGCGGACAGCACGTCCGCCGACGCGTCCAGCGCGACCACCGGGACGATCGCCGAGTAGCCCGCCGCGGTCACCGCTTCCGGGTCCCAGCTGACGACCGGCTGGCCGGCCCGCACCTGCTCGCCCTTGACGACGTGCAGCGTGAAGCCCTCGCCCTTCTCCTTGACCGTGTCGATGCCCAGGTGCACCAGCACGGCCTTGCCGTCCTCGGTCGCGATGACGTAGGCGTGCGGGTGCAGCGTGGCGACCGTGCCGTCGACCGGCGCCACCGCGTCCGAACGCCCGCCCGTGGGCTGCACGGCGATGCCCGGGCCCACCATGGCCTGCGCGAACACCGGGTCCGGGACCTCGGTGATCGGCACCACGCGCCCGGCGACCGGGCTGAGGACCTCGAGGCTCACAGCAGGTCCTCGATGTCGCTGGCGATCGTGTCCGCCTCCGGCCCGACGATCACCTGCAGGGCCGAGGACCCCATCTTGACGACGCCCATCGCGCCGGCCTTCTTCAGCGCCGCTTCGTCGACGAGGCTCATGTCCTCGACCTCGCAGCGCAGCCGCGTGATGCACCCCTCGACCTCGGTGAGATTGCCCGCGCCGCCGAGTGCCGCGAGGATCTTTTCGGGCCTGTCATCCGCCATCGCGGTCTCCTTGATCACTGTTTGTTCCCAACCTGACGCGAACCGCGTGTCCACCTGTACTACGCCGTTCGTCGGCATGCACCCCGCCGCGGGCCACGAACGGATAACGGTGGGTTGACACCCGTCCGCGCGGCGGAGCATCCTGCCCCATCAGATCATTGGTCTAGACCGGAACGTACCAATGTTCCGGGCCGGACGCGAGCACCGGTCCCCCGGTGACACGAGAACGAGGAGGGTGACGCCGATGAGCGCGGCCGCGCACGTCCCGCCACCCGACCGGGTCGTCAACGGGCCCACGCCCAAGCACGCCCAGCTGCGGGAAATCCTCCGCCGCACAGTGGAGCGGGAGCTCCCGCCGGGTGCGCCGATCCCGTCGGAACGCGAGCTGGCCCAGCGCTACGGCGTGTCGCGGCTCACGGTCAGATCGGCGATCGGCAAGCTGGTCGAAGAGGGTCTGCTCGCCCGGGTCCGCGGCAAGGGCACCTTCACCGCGGCCCGGCGGATGGAACTGCAGCTCTACCTCATGTCGTTCACCGACGACATGAGGCGGCGGGGGCTGACCCCGACGACCGAGGTGGTCTCGGCCGCCACCGAGGTCCCGCCCACCGCCTCGGCCCACGCCCTCGGCCTGGCCGAGGGCACTCCCGCGCACCACCTGGTGCGTTTGCGCCACGCCGACGGCGTTCCCCTGGCCGTCGAGCGGGGCTGGTACCACGCGGGCCGGGCTCCCGGCCTGCTCGAGCTCGACCTGACCCAGTCGCTCTACGCGCAGCTGGCCGAGACGTACGACGTGCGTCCCGACCAGGCGTGGCAGACGGTCTGGGCCGAAGGAGCGGATCGCGAGACGGCCCGGCTGCTCGGCATGCGCGCCGGCAGCCCGCTGCTCGTGTTCCGCAGGGTCTCCAGCGCGAACGGCGACCCGATCGAAGACATCACTTCCTGGTACCGGGGAGATCACTACCAGGTGACCATGCAGTTGGACCGGAACACCCCGGAACCCGGTCAACCACCCCACTATGGAGGATCCAGATGAGCTCCACCACCGCGGAGGGGGCGAAGAAGAGCGGCAGCGGTCTCGCCGGTCTTCAGCGCTTCGGCCGTAGCCTCATGCTCCCCATCGCCGTGCTCCCGGCGGCGGGCATCCTGCTGCGGTTCGGGCAGGACGACATGCTCGGCAAGGACGGCCTCGGCTGGAACAAGGTCGCCTCGGTGCTGGGCGCCGCGGGCGGCACGCTGTTCAACTGGCTGCCGCTGCTGTTCGCGGTCGGCATCGCGGTCGGCTTCGCCAAGAAGGGCGACGGCTCGACCGCCGTCGCGGCCGTCGTCGGCTTCTTCGTCTTCAGCTCCGTCGTCCAGGTCTTCGCCCCGCTGAGCGACCTGCCCGGCTACAAGGCGGGCGCGACCGAGCTGGCGCCGATCAAGTGGCCGTACTCGGTGCTCGCGGGTGTCGTGGTCGGCATCGTCGCGGCGCTGCTGTGGCAGAAGTACCACCGCATCAAGCTGCCCGCCTACCTGGCGTTCTTCGGCGGCCGCCGGTTCGTCCCGATCATCACCGCGGTGGTCATGGTGATCCTCGGCGTGCTCTTCGGCCTCGTCTTCCACTGGGTCGACCAGGGCATCCAGGCCGCCGGTGACGCGGTCACCGCCTCCCCGATCGTCGGTGGCGGCATCTACGGCGCGCTGAACCGCCTGCTCATCCCGGTCGGTCTGCACCAGCTGCTGAACGTCCCCGTCTGGTTCATCTTCGACGGCGGTGACATCAACAACTTCGTCGCCGGCAAGATGTCGGCCGGTGCGTTCACCACGGGCTTCTTCCCGATCTTCATGTTCGCGCTGCCCGCGGCCGCGCTCGCCATCTGGCAGACGGCCCGCCCGGCGCAGAAGAAGGTCGTCGGCGGTGTGATGATCGCCGGCGCGCTGACCTCGTTCCTCACCGGTGTGACCGAGCCGATCGAGTTCTCGTTCATGTTCGTCGCGTGGCCGCTGTACCTGTTCCACGCGATCATGACCGGCACCTCGCTGGCGATCTGCAACGCGCTGGGCATCCACCAGAGCTTCAACTTCTCGGCCGGCGCGATCGACTACCTGCTCAACTTCGGCGCCCCGGCGGCGCAGAAGCCGTGGCTGCTCATCCCGATCGGCCTCGTCTACGCGGTGATCTACTACTTCGTGTTCCGGTTCGCGATCATCAAGTTCAACCTGCGCACCCCGGGCCGCGAAGACGACTCGATCGAGGCCGACCTCGACCGCACCGCCGCCGCGTAACATCCGTATCGACGTAGTACCCCGTTAGAGAGGACGAACATGCCGGAGAAACGCGTCGCCGTGGCGAGCAAGGTGGGTCTGCACGCCAGGCCGGCCGCGCTGGTGGCGAAGGCGGCCGCGGCGCAACCCGTCGCGGTGCAGATCGCCAAGGCCGGCGGGAGCCCGGTGGCCGCCGGCAGCGTGCTCAACCTCATGACGCTCGCCGCCGGGTACGGCGACGAGGTCGTCATCAGCGCCGAGGGCGAAGGCGCCGAGGAGGCCGTCGAAGCGGTCGCCCAGCTCGTCGCCACCGACCTCGACGCCTGAGGCAGCGAAACCCGCGAAGGCCCCCGCACCGGTCCCCGACACCGGTGCGGGGGCCTTCGTTTCGTAGGGTGGGCGCATGGAGAGCCTGCGCCTGATCGACGAGTGGCCGGTGGACAACGCCGCGACGGCCGTGGTGTCCGCCGACGGGGCCGTGCAGGGCCGCCACGGCGACACCGCGCGGAAGTTCCCGCTGGCCTCGGTCAGCAAGCCGCTGACCGCCTACGCCGCGCTGATCGCGATCGAAGAGGGCGTCGTCGAGCTCGACACCCCGGCCGGGCCGGAGGGCTCGACCGTGCGGCACCTGCTCGCCCACACCTCCGGGCTCGCGTTCGACACGCACAAGGCGATGGCCGAGCCAGGCACGCGGCGGCTCTACTCCAACGCCGGGTTCGAGCAGCTGGCCGACGCGCTCGCCGAGCACTCCGGCATCCCCTTCGCGCAGTACCAGGCCGAAGCGCTGTTCGCCCCGCTCGGGATGACTTCGACCACCTTGACGGGTTCGCCCGCGTCGGGCGCGGTGTCCACAGTGGACGACCTGGTCGCCTTCGCCGCCGAGCTGCAGGCACCCGAGCTGCTCGACCCCGCGACCGTCGCCGAGGCCACGAACGTCGTCCTCCCCGGCCTGTCCGGCGTGCTGCCCGGCTTCGGGCACCAGAAGCCGAACGACTGGGGCCTCGGCTTCGAGATCCGTGACCACAAGAGCCCGCACTGGACCGGCGCGAACAGCTCGCCGCGGACCTTCGGGCACTTCGGCCAGTCGGGCACGTTCCTCTGGGTCGACCCGGCCGTGGGCGCGGCCTGCGTCGCCCTCACCGACCGCGCGTTCGGCCCGTGGGCGGCCGAGGTCTGGCCGCGCTACACCGACGCCGTGCTGGCGGAATTGGGCGCGTGAAGCGGGTCCTCCTCGCGGCCGTTCTGCTGGTGGCCGCCTGCAGCGCGCCCCAGGCCGCGCCGGTGCCAGCTCCCTCGCCTTCGCCGCAAACCGCTCCCCCGGCGCTGGGCACGAACGGCGCCGCCGTACCCGCGCTGCGCTGGACGCCGTGCCACGGGCCGTTCCAGTGCGCGGGCGCGGCCGTGCCGCTGAGCTACCGCGAGCCGAAGGGCGCCTCGATCACGCTCTCGGTGATCCGGCTGCCGGCGAGCGACCCCGGACGGCGGCTCGGCTCGCTGTTCTTCAACTTCGGCGGCCCGGGCGCGGACGGCGTCGGCGAGCTGACGCGCTTCGCCGCTCGCTACCCCGACGAGCTGCGCGCCCGCTTCGACCTGGTCAGCTTCGACCCGCGCGGGATCGGCGGCTCGTCACCGGTCAGCTGCCC
The DNA here is from genome assembly GCF_040648295.1 of Amycolatopsis sp. NPDC049159. Taxonomy (NCBI): domain Bacteria; kingdom Bacillati; phylum Actinomycetota; class Actinomycetes; order Pseudonocardiales; family Pseudonocardiaceae; genus Amycolatopsis; species Amycolatopsis sp. NPDC049159. The sequence continues at coordinate 580,695 of NZ_JBEZDL010000002.1, read as the reverse complement.
CGGCGCCGACCACCTGCCGCCCGCCGGGTCGCCGCTGCGGCAGCCGGACGCGTTCTTCGCGGCGAGCGCGGCGACCGGCCGGGCCTGCGCCGCCTCGGGTGCCCTGCTGAGCCATTTGTCGACCGCGAACGTGGCGCGGGACCTGGAGCTGCTGCGCCAGGCCGTGGGCGACCCCGCGCTGAACTTCTACGGCTACTCCTACGGCACGTACCTGGGCGGGACGTACGCGAACCTGTTCCCGGACAAGGTGCGCGCGATGACCCTCGACGGCACGCTCGACCTCGTCGCGAACGCCACCGGGAAACCGGGCCAGGAGCAGCAGCCGGTGGACGTCCGAGCCGACGTCGCCGGGGCTCAGCAGCGGGAGCTGGACGAGTTCTTCGCGGTGTGCGCCGCCGCCGGGCCCCGGTGCGCGTTCTCCGCGGGCGACCCGAAGCAGCGGTTCGCCGGGATCTTCGCCCGCGCGTCCCGCGGCCAGGGCGTCGGCTCGCTGATGCGGACGGTCGACACCGCGCTCTACCAGTCGGGCCGGTGGAAGCGGCTGGCCCAGACCCTTTCCGCGATGCCGTCGGACCCGGGGCCCGCCGCGCCGGTGCTGGACCCGTACGTGCCGACGCACTCCGCCGGGTTCCTGGCCGTCCAGTGCGTCGACAGCGACAACCCTTCTTCGGTCGCCGATTACACCGCGCTGGCCGCTCGCGAGAGTGCGCGTCAGCCGTACTTCGGGCTGGGGTCGGTGTTTTCGATGGCCCAGTGCGTCGGCTGGCCGGCCCACGACGCCGATCGGTACACCGGGCCGTGGAACCGGGCGCGGAAGAACCCCGTGCTGGTGCTGAACAACCGGTTCGACCCGGCGACGCCGCTGCACAACGCGGAAGCGACGGCGGCGGAGCTGGGTGACGGGCGGGTGCTCGTCGTCGAGGGTTACGGCCACACGTCCCTCGACGCGCCCAGCGCGTGCGCCTCGGCGGCGGTCGTGCGGTACCTGACGGAGCTGAGCGCGCCGGCCGCCGGGACCACCTGCGCGCCGGACGCGGTCCCGTTCTCGTGAGCCGCTGACCGGAATCCGGTAGAACGCCCCGGGCCGAGGGGGCCGCCGGCCACCAGCGTCACGGCCGCGCCGGCCTTCGCGGAAGGGCAGTGGCCCGCGACGACCTCGTGAGTGGGAAACAGTGTTCCAACCCTGTTTCCCACTCACAACCCGGGCGCACGCGTCGTTCAGCCGAACGGACCCGCCGACAGGGTCTTTGGACCCTGCCGGGGGCGCCGCGCGGGTGGTGTCATGGTTCTCGTGCGGGCCCGCCGCCGGGCCGGTGCGGGGACCTCGGGCCCCGGCGGGCCGCACGCCAAAGCTAGTCCATCAGCCGGATCGGTTCCCCCGCCTGGTAAGCCGCGATGTCCTCGACCGCGTCGCCGTAGAAGATCTCGTAGGTCTCGCGCGCGACGAAGCCGAGGTGCGGCGTCAGGACGGCGTTGTCGAGTGTCCTCAGTGGATGGTCGGACGGGAACGGCTCGACGTCGTAGACGTCCAGCGCCGCGACCCGGATCTCGTTGCGCCGCAACGCGTCCACGAGCGCGTCCTCGTCGACGATCGGGCCGCGCGAGGTGTTCACCAGCATCGCGCTCGGCTTCATCGCGGCGAGTTCGGGCGCGCCGACGAGCCCGCGGGTGCGGTCGCTGAGCACCAGGTGGATCGACAGCACGTCCGACCGCGCGAACAGCTCCTCTTTCGACACCGCCGTGACGCCGTGCGGCTCCGCCTTCTCCGGCGTCAGGTTCTGGCTCCAGGCGATGGTCTCCATCCCGAACGCCTGCCCGATCTTCGCCGCACCGGCGCCGAGCCTGCCGAGGCCGAGCAGGCCGAGCGTCTTGCCGTGCAGCATGGTGCCGACGGTCGTCTGCCAGCCACCCTCCCGCATGGACCGGAACTCCCGCGGCAGGTTCCGCGCCGCGGCGAGGATCAGCGCCCAGGTGTGCTCGGCGGTCGGCTCCCCCAGGTAGCCGGTCTTGGACACGACGACGCCGTTGCGCCGCGCGGCCGGGACGTCGATGGCCGCGTTGCGCGGGCCGGTGCTGACCAGCAGCTTCAGGTCCGGCAGCCGGTTCAGGACCTCGGCCGGGAACCGGGTGCGCTCACGCATCGCGACGATCACTTCGAAGCCCTGCAGCTGCCCCACGACGTCGGTGAGGGGCTCGGTGAAGACCGTGATGTCGGCCTTCAGCGAGTCCCAGTCACCGAAGGTCAGGGCGACGTCCTGGTAGTCGTCGAGGATCGCGATGCGCATGACCTCACCGTAGTGGGACGACGACGTCCCCGCGGACCAAGCGGTGATCGGCGGCGTCGTTCAGCCGGGCCGGCCAGGTTGCCCGGGGTGACATCGCCGGAGTCGGCGTGACCCGACTCTCTTGAACGCGTTCAAAAAGCGCGCTACCGTCTTCCTGAACACGTTCAAAACTTGGAGGAACCATGGACCCCGTCGTCCTCGCATACGCGCTCTACCTGCTGATCAGCATCCCGCTGACCGTTCTCGTGGCCCGGACGCTGAGCAAGCACGGCCGCACCTTCCTGACCGAGGTCTTCGCCGACAGCCCGGGCCTCGCCACCGCCGTCAACCAGCTGCTGGTCGTCGGCTTCTACCTGATCAGCCTCGGGTTCGTGACACTGTTCCTGACCAGCCGGGCGACCGTGCTCAGCGCGCGCGAGGTGTTCGAGCTGCTCTCGGTGAAGGTCGGCGTGGTCGCGCTGATCCTCGGGGTGATGCACCTGACGAACGTGCTGATCTTCAACGGCATCCGCCGCCGCCACCTGGCCCCGAAGCCCGTGCCGGCGCCCCTCCCCTATCCGGGGATGCCGCCCTTCCCGCAGCACTGACGGAACCGGCGCTAACGTGCAGCCCGTGGCCAAGAGCGAGGAAACGCGGTCCCTGATCGTCACGACCGCGATGCGGCTGTTCACCGAGAACGGCTACGACCGCACGACGATGCGCGCTATCGCCGCCGAAGCGGGCGTCTCGGTCGGCAACGCGTACTACTACTTCTCGTCGAAGGAACAGCTGATCCAGGGCTTCTACGACGAGATCGCCCGGCAGCACCTCGAGACGGCCCGCCCCCTGCTGGCCGGCGAGCAGGCGTTCGCGGCGCGCCTGCGGGCGGTGCTGTTGTGCTGGCTGGACATCGCGGAGCCCTACCACCGCTTCGGCACGCAGTTCTTCGTCAACGCGGCCGACCCCGAGTCGCCGCTGAGCCCGTTCAGCGACGACTCGTCGGCCGCAAGGGAGGCGTCGATCGGCCTGATGCGCGAGGTCATCGACGGCTCGGACGTGAAGCTGGACCCGGAACTGCGGGCGCAGCTGCCGGAGTTGCTGTGGCTGTACCAGATGGGCGTGGTGCTGTTCTGGGTCCACGACCGGTCGGCGGGGACGAAGCGGAGCCGGATGCTGGTGGAGCGGAGTGTACCGCTGCTGGCGCGGGTGGCGGCACTGTCGCGGCTGCGGATCTTCCGGCCGGTGAGCCGGGAGATCGTGGACCTGATCCAGGAACTGTCTAAGCGGGAGTAACACTCCGCGGCCGGTGCGCGACCCTTTTCACGGCCTGTACGCCTGCGGAGAGGTGGCTCGCGGTGCCACTAAGTCTCACCCAGATCGTCAGCATCGCGTCGGGTCTCCTCGTCGCGCTCACCGGCTTTCTGTACCAGCGGCGCAAGTACCTCAAGTCGGTGACGCGTGATCTCGGGCTGGAGGCGTTTCCGCAGTACATCATCCGCGGAATCGGTTCACGGCTGGTACGCCGACTCCGACCGGCTGTCGCCGCCCGGCTCAGCCTGAGAGATTTCGCGCTGAACCGGCTGGCGGCGAGTTCGAACACGTTGCTGGTGCCCGCCGCAGTCCCGGTGAAGCTCGTGCTGGATGACATGTTCGTCCCGCTGACCGCTACCACTTCCGACCGAACCAGGATTTCCGCCGACGAGATCATCGAAGGCGACTATCCCCGAACCTTGCTCATCGGCGACCCCGGCTCAGGAAAATCGACCCTCGTGAAACGGATCTACCGTGACATCTGCCGGGCCGCGATCGCCGGTTCCGCGGTCGGGCCGACGCGTATCCCAGTCCTCGTGGAGCTGAAGAACCTTGCCGCGGCAGACTCGACCAGCAGCCTCGTCGAGTTTGTCGAACGTCAGGTGACCTCGATCAACGCCTACGCAGGCAAGGACCTCTTCGACTCCTTCCTCGGCACAGGCCGGGTCACCGTCCTTCTCGACGGCTTGGACGAAGTGAACACCAGCGACTTCTTGGCCGTGTCGAACGAAATCGTCAAACTCTGCGACCACTTGGCGAAGAAGCACCCCGCCAACCAGGTCGCCTTGACCACCCGGCGCCAACTCTACGTCAACCTCTCCCCCGACTTCGCCGACATGTTCGACGCACACCTGACCCTGGAGCCGTTCACCGCGGACGACACGTACGAATTCCTGAGCAAGTGGCCGTACCGCAGCGACCCGGATCGGCATCTCCCGCGCATCTTCGGCAACCTGGCATCCCAGCCCAATATTCGCAGCATGTGCGAGACACCACTCATCCTGGCGATGTACGTGGCGACCGACCAGATGGCAGGCGGCGAAGGGCTCCCCGAAACCCGGCCGGACTTCTACCGCTCGGTGGTCGACGAACTGCTCGTCCGACGCGGAAGCCGGCAGCGCGGGCTGACCACGGGCCTGAACGTCCTGCGCCGGACGCGACAACAACTCCTCGGCCGAATCGCCTTGGAGCACCTTCTCGACGGCAGCCAGTCACGGAACGCTTTGGACTGGGACAAGGCGGTGGCGATCGTCCGGGACGAGGAGAAACTCTCGGAAAGCGAAGCCGGACAAAGACTCAGGGAGCTCTCGCGGGACACCGGCCTGTTCACCGAGGAACGAAAGGAGGAGAGCATTCGGTTTGTGCATCTGACGTTTTGCGAGTTCCTCGCCGCGGGCGCGGTCGACCGCGGCGACGACGAGGCCTGGCGACGCATCAGTTCGGCCCTCGAAGGCGACAACGACGAAGCCCTCAGGTTCGCGGAACGACTGGCCGAGGTGATCGTGTTTTCCATCGCGCTGCAGAAGAACGACCGCGTACGCCAGAAGCGACTGCTGTGGACCACGCTCGTCGGCGGCGTCGAACTCGGCCTGCGCACCATCGTCGACTGCCAGCCCTACGAAGACGCAGTCGTGATGCTGAAACTGGCGGACATCGCGAACTCACTCAGCCGGGCGACGGAGCGAGACGAGACCTGGTTCCCCCTGTTTCGCCTCGTCGCCCTCGCTCTCCGAGACCGCGAACTTGCCGAACGCTCGATCACCGGACACAGGCCCAGCCACCTCAAGCCGTTCTTCCTCGCCGCAACCACAGGCGCACAGGACGGTTTCGACGCGCTCTTCGTTTCCTACATGCGGCTCGACCCGGCCGCGGCGCTGGAACTCGCCCGGTCGACCGGCATCGAGATCGCCGACGACCGACCCGAACTGCTGATCAAGGTCCTGGATGAGCCCGCCGTGCTCGCCCAGGCCATCGCCCAGTTTCAGGTGAGCGAAGAAAACGCACGGAGATGGGGCCGGATCTTGGCACTGGGGATGTTCTACCATCAGAGCGTATACACCCGGTTGAACTCGACTCCTCCCATCAGCCCAGCCCCCAGCTGGCTGCTGCCGCGAGCAGATCGGCGCACCTGCTGGTATCACGACTACCGGTTTCGAAATTCGATCATCGGCGTGGTACTCGAGGCCGGTTGCCGATGGCATGGATCGTCCACGACACTCAATTTCGCCGACACTCTCGCCATTCGCAAATCGCGCACTGTCTCGCGACTCCGATTCGCGATTTCGCTCCTCGTCTTGACCACACTTGTGAGCGCATGGTGCATTGCCTGCGCAGGCGCCGTCATCATACATTTCAAACCAGAAGCAGCCGTGATAACAGCTACGGTGTTTTCACTCGCCTTCACCACCTCTTCGATCGCCGCCTACCGTCGGAGCTTCGACCCCAAAGATGGTGCAGCGTACGCTGTTCACAAGATAAAAGGAGAGCCCGGAGTCCAGGAACTACTGGACCTGATAATTTCGAATCCCCGGATTCGCACGTACGACATAATCAAACGTGTACGCCGGAATACACGCGAAGCACAAGACGTCTCCAATGGCTTCCTCGACAGAGTTCGAGCCTCCGCGCCGACGGCCATGATCTTGAACCCGAACAGCAGATTCACCGCATTCAACCTGCTGTTTGAGCGTCTGGTGGAACTGGAAGTCGATCCAGAACGGGACTGACCGCCCGGAAGTACAGGAACCGGGGTTTCGTGCGCAGGTTCGCCGCCCACTTCGGGTCGGCTTCCTCCGCCTCCGCGGCCGGCATCGGCTCCTCCAGCCGGTCCACCTCGAAACCCGCCTCACGGACCGCGGTGAACGTCCAGCTCAACGGGCGCCGGTAGAAGCGCACCACCTGTCCGGCCGGGAACTCGTCCTCCAGCAGCTCCAGCTCGAAGTAGTTCTCCCGCTCGAACCAGCGCCAGTCCTCGCCCGGGTGGTGCACCGAAAACACCAGAACACCTCCAGGCCGGAGAACCCGCCGGAACTCCGCCAGCATCGGCGCCCAATCCTTCACGTAGTGCAGCACCAGCGAAGCCGTGATCACGTCGAAGGAACCGGACTCGAGGGCAAGCGGCTCGGTCACGTCGGCGACTTCGAACCGTGCCACCGAACCGAACTTCCGCTGGGCGACCGAAACCATCCCCGCGCTCGCGTCCACCCCCAAGACTTCCGCGCCCCGCGCGGCCAGCAGCGCGCTCAAGTGCCCCGCCGCGCAGCCGACGTCCAGTACCCGCCGGCCCGAGACGTCGCCGGCCAGCTCGACGATCGCGGGCCGGTCGTACCACGCGTTCGTCACCGACTTCTCCGCGTGCGTCGCGTAGGACTCGCTGAACGCGTCGTACTGGGCCGCGCGAGCCCGGCTGATGATCTCCTCCACCACCTCGGTCTTCGCGTCCGCGTAGTGGCCGATGTACTTCCACGTCCGAGCGGCCAGTTCCCGCTTGGTCGCCGCGTACAGCTCGAGCTCGGACGGGTGCGAACGCAGGCGGTCGCGGAACAGGCGGTACCTGGGCGTCTGGCCGTTGCCCGGCGAGTACACGTGCAGGTTGACGTTCGTGTCCGGGCCCTTGAAACACCGGTGCTTCTCCCAGTCCGGCTCGCGGATCACCAACCGGTAGCCCGCCGCCTCCAGGGCCGGGACGTACGTCTCCTCGTCGGCGGAATCCGGGACCTCCAGGAGGATGTCGATGATCGGCTTCGCGCACAGGCCGGGTACCGACGTCGAGCCGACGTGCTCCAGCACGAGCACCCGCTCCCCCAGCACCCCCCTGATCCGCGCGGCTTCGCGCTCGAACAGCGCCGGCCACCGCGGGTCGTAGTCGACCAGCGTGACCGTGGAGTTGAGTTCCGGTGGTTCGCCGACCCACGCGGCGTTGATCTCGGCCTCGCTCTGTGCTTCCCGGCTGCTCATCCCGTGCAGACCCCTTCTTTTGGGCAGTCCACCAGAATAGCGTCAGCCGATCGGCAGCGGCAGCAGATTTCCGGTCGCTTCGCGCAGCGCGTCCCGCATCGCCGCGCGGGGGGCCGGCCGGCCGGTGAAGTGCTCGGCCTGGCCGAACGCCTGGTGCAGCAGCATGTCCAGCCCCGTCGCGAGGCGGCCGCCGCGGGCGGCCACCGCTTCGGCCAGCGGGGTCGGCCACGGGTGGTAGATGACGTCGAGGACGTGCGCGATCGCCGCCAGCTCCGCCACGTGCGGGGCCACCGCGGCCGGCGGGACCGTGTTCACCAGGACCGCCGACGACGCCAGCGCGGCGAAGTCCGTTTCGGACCAGCGGAGGACGTCGACGTCGAGGGAAGCCCGCTTCGCCGCGTCGAGAGTTTCCGTCGCCCGGGCCGGTTCGCGCACCACCAGGCGGACCTGCCGGATGCCGAGCTCCGCGAGGCCGACCACCGCCGCCGCCGCGGTGCCGCCCGCGCCGAGGACGACCGCCGTGTCCGCCGGAGACGGCTCGTAGCCGCCCGCCGCGCGCAGGGCACCTGTGACGCCGTCGACGTCCGTGCAGTCCGCGAGCCAGCCTCGGGCCGTGCGGACCAGTGTGTTGGCCGCGCCGACGGCGGCCGCGCGCGGGGCCACCTCGGCCGCGTGGTCCAGGGCCGCGCGCTTGCCCGGCATCGTGACCGACAGCCCCGTCCACTCCGGGCCGAGGCCGTCGACCAACGCCGGGAGCTCGTCGGCGCCGGTCTCGATGCGCTCGTACGTCCAGCCGGTCAGGCCGAGCGCGGCGAACGCGGCGCCGTGCAGCACCGGGGACAGCGAGTGCGCCACCGGTTTCCCGAGGACCGCTGCCTTGCGGGACTCAGATGACACCGCGTTCCTCGGCCAGGGCGCGGTTCTTGTTGTGCTCGTCGTTGGTGACCGCGAAGCAGGACAGGCCGTTCTTCTCGCACTTGACGAAGTAGACCCACTCCCCGGCCGGCGGGTGCACCGCGGCCTGGATCGCGTCCGCGCTCGGCACCGAGATCGGCGTCGGCGTCAGCCCGGCGTTCTTGTACGTGTTGTACGCGCCGGACTTCACGCGGTCGCCCTCGTTGGTCAGCAGCGTCGGGCGGTCCAGCACGTAGTTGACCGTGGAGTCCATCTGCAGCCGCATGTTGATCGCCAGCCGGTTGTAGATCACCCGCGACAGCTTGCCGAAGTCGGCCTTCACCGCCTCGCGCTCGATGATCGACGCGATGATCAGCGTCTGGTACGGCGTCACGCCCGGACCGGTCGACTGCGGGCTCAGCCCGGCGTTCTGGATCGCCTCGGTCGAGCTCTTCACCAGCTGACCGAGGATCTCCTGCGCGTTCGCCCCCGGCTTGACGTCGTAGAGGCCCGGCGCGATCAGGCCTTCCAGCCTGCGGTCCTTGCGGTCGGCCTTGTTCGCCGGCTCGATCGCCCAGTCCGGCACGCCGAGCGTCTTCAGGTCCGCCGCGTCGACGGCCTTGCGGAAGTCGTCGGCGGACACGCAGGTGCTCTTGCCGTCCAGCTGCGCGCACGACGCCTTCGCCAGCAGGCTGTACACGCCGGGCGTGACCTTGCCGTCGGGCTGGGTGATGTCGTCGAACTGCGTGTACGGCCGGACTTCCAGCTGGCCGACGCGCGAGGTCGGCGCGGTGATCCGGTCGACCGCGCTGGCCCCGGACATGTGCGTCTTCATCACGTAGAAGCCGTGCTGGATCCGGGCGAGCTTCGGGTTGTCCTCGCCGGCCTTCACGAACGCCTTGCTGCTGGCGACGATGCCCGCCGTGGTGAGCTTCGCGCCGATCGCGGACGTCGAGTCGCCGTCGTCGACCTGGAACAGCACGTCGCCGTCGCCGGCGCCGTCGAAGTCCTCGTAGCCGAAGAACTTGGTGAAGCCGTAGTAGGCGCCGCCGGCGAGCAGCGCGATCACCGCGATCGCGGCGACCCAGCCCAGGAAGCGCTTGCCCTTCTTCTTGCGCGGCTTGGCCGGCTCGTCCTCGTAGTCGTCGTACTCCTCGTCGTACTCGGACTCGTCGTAGTCCTCGTACTCGTCGTACTCCGCGTATTCGTCGCCCTCGGCGAAGAACTCTTCGGGCTCTTCGGCGGCCGGCTCGGCCGGGGGCTGCGCGGGGATGATGTCGGTCGGCGGGTCGTCGCGCACCGGCGGGGGCGGCGGACGGCGGCGCCGCGGCGCTTCGGCCCCGGGTTCGGGCACGCCGACAGAGCGGTCACCCGGCTGGCGGGGCCGCCGCGGGGGTTCGCGGCGGGGGTCGAACTCGACTTCGGGGTCGAGGGCTGCCTGGCGGCGGCGCGACTCGGCTTCGGGCTCGGCGGCCCGGCGGCGGCGTGGCTGCGACACCTCGGCTTCGGCCGGGTCGGGCACCGGACCGCGGCGCGGAGCCTGCCCGGCCTCGGGTTCACCACGACGGCGGCGCCGCGGCGGCTCGGCGTCGGGCACCCCGCGCAGCCGCGCGACCTCGGCGCCCTCGTCGACCGGGCCACCGCGCAGACGGGCGGCCTGCGCTTCGGCGGCTTCTTCGAGGTCGAGCATCGCCTGGTGACGGCGGGCAGCGTCGGCTTCGGCCAGCTCTTCCGGGCTGGGCCGGCGACGGCGCGCCGGTTCGTCGTCCGCTTCCGGGTCGAGCATCGCCTGGCGGCGGCGGGCGACCTCGGCTTCGGCCAGCTCCTCCGGGCTCGGCCGGCGACGACGAGGCTGCGACACCTCGGCCGGCTCTTCGGGGCCGGGACGGCGACGCCGCGGGGGCACCTCGTCCTCCGGCGCCGGAGGACGGCCCGGGGCACGGCGCCGGGGCTCCTCGCCGGGTTCGGGGGCCGCGCGACGGCGGCGTGGGGGCGGGCCGTCGGCGCCCGCGTCGAGGCCGTGGCGGGCACGGGCGGGGCCGGCGCGCTCGGCGTCACGGGGGTCGTAGTCGGCTTCGGCCGGGGGCAGCTGCGCCGGGGGCTCCAGGCGGCGGCGACGGCCGGCCGGCGGGGCGTCCTGGCCGCGGCGGGACGGCTGGGGCAGGTCGTACTCGCCGCTGTGCCGCGAAGCCTGCGGCAGCTCGTGGTACCCGCTCGCGCGCGGGTCTTCGCGGCGAGGTGCGGGACGGGACGGCGGCGGGGTGGCCGGTCCCGGTTCGCGCAGTCGCCTGCGTCCGCGGGGCAGCTCGGGGTGCTGCTCGTTCATCGGTCTCCCTCCCGGGCGCGGTGCGCAGCGGCGGCGTCGATCCAGGCCTGCAGGATCTCGACGGCGGCGGCCTGGTCGACCACCGCACGCTGCTTGCGGCCTTTGACCCCGCGCTGGGAGAGGATGCGGGATGCGGTGACCGTGGTCAGCCGCTCGTCGCCCAGCCGGACCGGCACGGGCGCTATCCGCCCGGCCAGGCGTTCAGAATACGCGATCGCCAGCTCGGCCGCCGGACCCTGCCGGTTGGCGAGCGTCCGCGGCAACCCCACGATCACCTCGACCACCTCGTGCTCGGTGACGAGGGCGGCCAGCTGGTCCAGATCACTGTCGTCGGTCGCATCGCGGGAGAGGGTAACCAATGGCGAAGCGAGCACGGGGGCCGGATCGCTCAGCGCCACCCCGACCCGGACGGATCCGACATCCACTCCGAGCCGACGGCCGCGGCCCGGATCGTCCTCACCCGGCCGATCCGGGCCGCGGTTCCCGCGGTTAACCAATGCCGGCAATCGCCGAGCGGAGAGCCGTGACCGCCTCGGCCGCGCCGGCCGGGTTCGTGCCACCGCCCTGGGCCATGTCGGGCTTGCCGCCGCCCCGGCCGCCGATCTTCTCGGCGAACGACGGGACGAGCTTGCCCGCGGCGATGCCCTTGTCCTGGGCCGCCTTGGTCGTCGCGACGACGAAGCTCAGCTTCTCGCCGGCCGGCGAGAAGAGCGCCACCACGCCGGGCCGCGAGCCGAGCCGGCCGCGGATGTCGGAGGCGAGCGCGCGCAGGCCGTTGCCGTCGACGTCGGGGACGACCTCGGCGACGACCGTGACTCCGCCGATCTCCTGCGCCTTGTCCACCAGCGCGCCCGCCGAGCCCAGCACCTGCTGGGTCTTGAGCTGCGCGATCTCCTTCTCGGCGTTCTTCAGCCGGGTCAGGACGTCGTCGATGCGGCCCGGCAGCTGGTCCGAGGGCACCTTGAAGGTGTTGGCCAGCTGCGAGACCAGCAGCTGCTCCTTGCGGACGTACTTGAGCGCGTCCGTTCCGACCAGCGCCTCGACGCGGTGCACGCCCGAGCCGATGGAGGCGTCGGAGACCAGCTTGACCAGGCCGAGCTGGCCGATCCGGTCGACGTGCGTGCCACCGCAGAGCTCGCGGGAGTACTCGCCCATGTCGACCACGCGGACGTCGTTGCCGTACTTCTCGCCGAACAGCGCGACCGCGCCCAGCTCGAGCGCCTTGTCCTTGGTCGTGGTGAAGCTGTTCACCTCGACGTTGGTCTGCAGGTAGTCGTTGACCTCCTGCTCGACCTCGGTCAGGACGTCCGCCGAGACCGAGCCCGGGGTGGTGAAGTCGAACCGCATGCGGCCCGGCGAGTTCAGCGAGCCCGCCTGCGCCGCGCGCTTGCCGTACGCGCCGCGGACGGCCGCGTGCACCAGGTGCGTCGCGGAGTGCGAGCGCTCGATGGACAGGCGGCGGTGCGCGTCGACCGAGCCGGTGACCTTGGAGTCCAGGCCGACCTCGCCGTCGACCACCTCGACGCGGTGCACGAACAGGCCGGGGACGATCTTCTGGACGTCCAGGACCTTCAGCTCGACGCCGTCGCCCAGCAGCACGCCGGTGTCGGCGACCTGGCCACCGCTTTCGGCGTAGAACGGCGTGCGGTCGAGGACCAGCTCCGCCTTCTTGCCCGCGGCGACGCTGCGGACCGGCTGCCCGTCTTCGAGCAGCGCCACGACCTTCGCCTCGGCCTGCAGGTCGGTGTAGCCGAGGAACTCGGTCTCGCCGTGCTGCTCCAGGACCTTCCGGTACTCCGAGAGGTCGCCGTGGCCGGTCTTGCGGGCCGCCGCGTCCGCCTTCGCGCGGGTGCGCTGCTCGTTCATGAGCGTGCGGAAGCCGTCCTCGTCGACGGTCAGGCCCTGCTCGGCCGCCATCTCGAGGGTCAGGTCGATCGGGAAGCCGTAGGTGTCGTGCAGCTGGAACGCCTTGTCGCCGGCGAGCACGTCGCCGCCGCCGCGCTTGGTCTCCTCGGCCGCCATGTCGAAGATGCGCGAGCCGCTGGTCAGGGTCGAGAGGAAGGCCTCCTCCTCGATCCGGACGACCTCGTTGATCCGGTCGAAGCCGCTGACGAGCTCCGGGTAGGTCGGGCCCATGGTGTCGCGCACGACGCTCGCGAACGACTGCAGCACCGGCTCGTGCACGCCCAGCAGGCGCGAGGAGCGGATGATGCGGCGCAGCAGGCGGCGCAGCACGTAGCCGCGGCCGTCGTTGCCGGGGGTGACGCCGTCGCCGATCAGCAGCACGCCGGTGCGGGCGTGGTCGGCGATGACGCGGAAGCGGACGTCGTCGGCGTGGTTCGAGCCGTAGCGGCGGCCGGAGAACTCCTCCGCGCGGCCGATGACCGGGCGCACGAGGTCGGTCTCGTAGACGTTCTCGACGCCCTGCAGGATCGTCGCGACGCGCTCGACGCCCATGCCGGTGTCGATGTTCTTCTTCGGCAGCTCGCCGATCGGCTTGTGCCCGAGCTTGGGGCTCAGCTCGCCGCGGACGTCCTGCATGAAGACGAGGTTCCAGATCTCGATGTAGCGGTCCTCGTCCGCGACCGGGCCGCCCTCGCGGCCGTACGCCGGGCCGCGGTCGTAGTAGATCTCGGAGCACGGGCCGCCGGGACCGGGCACGCCCATGTCCCAGTAGTTGTCCTTGCCGTCGCGCGACTGGATCCGCTCGCCGGGCAGGCCGGTGAGCTTGCGCCACAGGCCCGCGGCCTCGGAGTCGTCCTCGTAGACCGTCGCCCAGATGCGGTTCGGGTCGAGGCCGTAGCCGCCTTCGCTCTGGGGCTTGGTGATCAGCGCCCAGGCGTTCTCGATGGCGCCTTCCTTGAAGTAGTCGCCGAAGGAGAAGTTGCCTGCCATCTGGAAGAACGTGTTGTGCCGGGTGGTCTTGCCGACCTCGTCGATGTCCGGCGTGCGCACGCACTTCTGCACGGAGGTCGCGCGCGGGTACGGCGGCGGCGCCTCACCGAGGAAGTACGGCTTGAACTGCACCATGCCGGCGTTGACGAACAGCAGGTTCGGGTCGTCGAGGATCAGCGGCGCGCTGGGCACGCGCGTGTGGCCCTTGCTCTCGAAATGGCGCAGGAAGCGATCGGTGATTTCGTGTGTGTCCACGGGTCAGGTCCTTGTGCTGGTGGTGCAGAACGGGGTCGGACGGCGGCGGCGGAAGGGTTCCGGGCAGGCCCGGATCAGCCCTCCGCCCGGCGAGCTCGCCGGACCGGGCGCCGCGCGGCGGCGGCGTGCCGTCCTTCGGCGCGGGGTGCCGTGACACCCGAGCGCTCCTCGACCATGTCGTGCAACTCCTGCTCCCGCTCGTTCATGCCCGCGCGCACTTCGGCGCCGAACGAACCCACGGCGCCGGCCAGCTCGCGCACGGCCTCGCCCAGGTTCGATGCTAACCCCGCCGGGGTGGCCTGACGAGCGGTTTCGGCGGCCTTGCGGGACAGCGCGACGCCGGCGACCACGCCGACGCCGAGCCAGAACAGCCGCCTCATTTGCCGGCCTTCTTCGCGGCCTTCAGCGCGTTCTTCTTCTTGCGCGCGCGGATCGCCTTGCTCAGGCCGTAGGACAGCGCCGCGGTCTTCACCAGCGGGCCGCCCAGCGTCGCGGTGAACACCGACGTCAGCGCGGAGACGTTGCCGGTGACGGCCTGCGCGTTCGACGTGATGCCGTCGACCCGCTCCAGCTGCGTGTTCACGTGCGTGATCGTCTGGTTCGCGCCGATCAGCAGCGGGTCGGTGTTGCTGTTGGTGCGCTCGATCGCTTCCGTGGCCGCGTCCAGCGTCTTGCCGAGCTTGATCAGCGGGATCGCCAGCAGGACGACCAGCACCACGAATGCTCCTGCGGCGATCAACGCGGCGATCTGCCCTGCCGACACGGGCCCTCCTCGGTTCACGGTTCTCGGGTGCTGGTGAGGTTACCGCCTGGCCGGGTCCCCGACCGTGTCACCCCGCCGGGCCCGGAAAACGCCTCGCGCCGGGCCGCCGCGGGGCGGTACACCTGGGCGGTGGCCCACGACGACGGACCAGGCAGGCGGGTGCTCGCCGGACCGGGCGGCGAGGCGGCCGACGTGCTCGCCGCGTTGCCCGGCGCCGACCTGACCACGGTCCAGCTGGAGGTCGCGCGCCGCCGCGCGGCCCGGCTGAGCGGACCGGACGTGCTGCGCCGGCACCGGGCCGACCGGTTCGTGGCGCCGAGCCCGCTGCCGGCCGGGCTGCTGCGGCGGGTGGAGGACACCCTGCTGGCGGCCGCGTCCGGGTTCGACCTGGTCACGCTCTCGCCGCTGACCCCGCTCGGGACGCACTCGGCGGTGACCGGCCTGGCGCAGCACCGGGTCGTGCCGACCGGCCGCGGCACCGAGGTCGCCGCGGACCCCACGACGGGACTGGCCCTGGAAGCGGCCGTCCGGCGCGCCGGACCCGATGCGGTCCGCCTGGCGGCGGTGCAGCGGGTGGTGCGCGCCCAGCAAGCCGGCGCGGGGCTGTTCGCGCACTTCTCGCTGTTCGGCGCGGTGACGGCGGGCCGGGACACCGGCAACCTCGGCTTCGAGCGGCAGCACGCCGCCGAGCACGCCCGGCTGCTGGCCGCGGGGTGCCGGGCGCTGGGTGCCACGGAGGTCTCGCTCGGCGTCACGGTGCTGGACCCGCGGTTCGAGGGCCTGCTCGACGACGCCGGGGTGCCGGTCCACCCGTTCCCGGACCGCGAAGGCGGCCGGGGCGGGTACTACGAAGGCCTCTGCTTCAAGGTGTACGCGGCCTTCGGCGGCGAACTCACCGAAGTCGGCGACGGCGGCTTCACGCCGTGGACGCGACGGCTGCTGGGCAACGCGAAGGAGCGGCTGATGACGAGCGGCCTGGGTGTGGACCGCCTGGCGACGCTCCTCTAACGCTCCTTCAGCACCGCGCGGTAGAGGGCCGCCATGTCCTCGTCGCCGTGGCCCGCTTCGACGGCCGCCTCCAGGTGTGCGAGGACCGCCTTCGCGCCCGCCACGTCGACGTCGTCGCCCGCGGCCGCCACCACCAGGCGCGCGTCCTTCGCCGCCAGCCCGGCCGGGAACGAAGCCGGGTAGTCGCCCGCCAGCATCGCGCCGCCCTTGACGTGCGCGTAACCGACGTCGAGGCCGCCGCCCGAGATCGTCTCCAGGAACAGCGCGGGGTCGAGGCCCAGCGCCTTGGCCAGGCCGAGGCTCTCCGCAGTCGCGTTGGTGAGCGCCAGCACCCAGGCGTTCATCACCAGCTTCAGCCGGCTGCCCCCGCCC
The DNA here is from genome assembly GCF_040648295.1 of Amycolatopsis sp. NPDC049159. Lineage (NCBI taxonomy): Bacteria > Bacillati > Actinomycetota > Actinomycetes > Pseudonocardiales > Pseudonocardiaceae > Amycolatopsis > Amycolatopsis sp. NPDC049159. Next base: position 564,650 of record NZ_JBEZDL010000002.1, on the reverse strand, counting down.
GCCGGCCCGAGCCACTGCGTCTTGATGCCGACCGCGTCGAACACCGGGGTGGCCTTGGGCCGGGCTTCCTCGGGACCGGACGCGAGGACCTGCAGCTGCGCCTGCTCGGCGGGCCGGCGGGTGCCGAGCACGGGGGCGTCGACGAACACGACGCCGGCCTTCTCCGCGGCCGCGGCCAGGCGGTCGGTCCAGTCGAGGCCGACCGTGCTCATCTGCAGCCACAACGTCCCCGAAGCGGGCGAAGCGGCTTCGAACGCTTCGGCCACGGCGGGTCCGTCGGCGAGCATCGTGACGAGGATGTCCGCGCCCTCGGCCGCTTCCGCCGCCGAACCGGCGACGGTGGCGACGTCGGCGAGGGGTTCGGCCTTGGCCCGGGTCCGGTTCCAGACCCGGACGTCCAAGCCCGCCTTCGCGATGTTGGCCGCCATCGGCGCGCCCATGATTCCGGTTCCGAGAAACGCGACGCTCATGCCCTCATCGTGCCCGGAAACCGCGCTCAGTAATCGCCCAGCAGGCAGAACGGGTGGCCGGCCGGGTCGGCGTAGACGCGCCAGCCGCGGCCGCCGAGGTCCGGGTCGAGGAGGCGGCCGCCGTGCTGCAGGACGCGGCGGTGGGACTCGCGGAAGTCGTCGACCTCGAAGTCGAGGTGGAACTGCTGCGGGAAGCCCGGGTCCGGCCAGCGCGGCGGCCGGTAGTCGAAGGACCGCTGGAAGCCCAGGACCAGCCCGTCGAGGTGCAGGGTCGCGAAGTCTTCGTCGACCCGCCACCGCGGATCGGGCCGGTCCACCTCGCCGCCGGCCAGCGCCTGGTAGAAGCGGGCGAGCACGACCGGTTCCGGGCAATCCAGGACGATGCACTGCAGCGTCGCGGGCACGGGTTCGCCTCCTGCGGTCACCGGGACCCGGATCCGGCTCCCGTCGAGGCGCGAAGCTTACGAAACCCGATGATCTTGGACGCCCCGGCCCGTCCGGTGATCAACCACCCGGGTTTTGTTCCGCCGCGGTCACTTTTCCCCGCGGATCGTCCGGCGCAGCTTCGGGACGCGCTCGGCGAGCGTCCGCTCCGCGCCGCGCTGGGTGGGCTCGTAGTAGTCGCGGCCCACCAGCTCGTCCGGCGGGTACTGCTGCGCCAGCACGCCCTCCGGGACGCCGTGCGGGTAGCGGTACCCCTGCGCGTTGCCGAGCTTCTTGGCGCCCGCGTAGTGGCCGTCGCGCAGGTGCGGCGGGACGGTGCCGGCGAGCCCCGCGCGGACGTCGGCCAGCGCGGCGTCGATGCCCGTGATGACCGCGTTCGACTTGGGCGCGGTGGCCAGGTGGATCGTCGCCTGGGCCAGCGCGAGCCGGCCTTCCGGCATGCCGATGAACTGGACCGCGTGCGAGGCCGCGACCGCCGCCTGCAGGGCCGTCGGGTCGGCCATCCCGATGTCCTCGCTGGCGTGCACGACCAGCCGCCGGGCGAGGAACCGCGGGTCCTCCCCCGCCTCGATCATCCGGGCCAGGTAGTGCAGCGCGGCGTCGACGTCGGACCCGCGGATGGACTTGATGAACGCGCTGATCACGTCGTAGTGCTGGTCGCCGTCGCGGTCGTAGCGCACCGCCGCCTTGTCCACTGTGGACTCGACGATGGCGAGGTCGATCACCTTCGCCTCGGTGGCCGAGGCCGCGTCCGCCGCCGCTTCGAGCGCGGTCAGCGCGCGCCGCGCGTCCCCGCCCGCGAGCCGGACGAGGTGGGCGCGCGCGTCCTCGCTCAGCGTCAGCTCGCCGCCGAGGCCGCGCTCGTCGGCCAGCGCGCGCTCCAGCAGCTGCGTGATGTCCTCGTCGGTCAGCGGGCGCAGCTGCAGCACCAGCGACCGCGACAACAGCGGCGAGACGACCGAGAACGAGGGGTTTTCGGTGGTCGCCGCGACCAGCAGCACGGTGCGGTCCTCGACCGCGCCGAGCAGCGCGTCCTGCTGGGTTTTGGAGAAGCGGTGCACCTCGTCGATGAACAGCACGGTGTTTTCGGTGTTGTACTGGCGCCGCCGCCGGGCCTCCTCGATGACCCCGCGGACCTCCTTGACCCCGGCCGACAACGCGGACATCGCGACGAACCGGCGGCCGGTGGCGATCGAGACGAGGTTGGCCAGGGTGGTCTTGCCGGTGCCGGGCGGGCCGTAGAGCAGCACGGACGCCGGCGCGGCCCCTTCGACCAGGCGCCGCAGCGGGGCGCCTTCGCGCAGCAGGTGCTGCTGGCCGACGACCTCGTCGAGCGAGCGCGGCCGCATCCGGACGGCCAGGGGCGAGCTCGCCGGGTCCGCCTGGGGTTCGCCCGCGTTCGACCCCGTCGGCGCCGGCGGGGGCGCCACATCGGCGTTCACGGTGAAGAGCTCGTCCTGTGCCACACCGATGACGTTAACCGACGGCACCGACAAGACCTCTTGCCGTGGCACCGGCGGCCGCGCTACCGTCACGCTGACCGGTTGACCGAAAGTGCGATTCTGGTCAACAGGTCAAACGTTCAACGAATCCGCAGGTGGAACCGCATGAGTCATCCGAACCGCGAGCGCGCCGACCGCATCCTGGACGCGGCGGGCGAGCTGCTGCTGCGCATGGGCTACCGCAAGGTGGCGATCGACGACATCGCGCGCGCGGCCGGCATCGGCAAGGGCACCGTCTACCTGCACTGGCGCACCAAGGAACTGCTGTTCCAAGCGCTCATGATGCGCGAGTCGGCCGACCTGACCGACGAGATACTGGAGTCGATCAAGGCCGACCCGGCGATGATCCTGCCGCACCGGATGATCTCGTCGTCGTTCCTCGTCACGCACCGCCGTCCGCTGGTGATGGCGATGCTGCGCGGCAACGCCGAGATGTTCGGTTCGCTCGGCGACCTCGCCCTGCGCAAGCAGCAGGACGAACTGCGCGGGCAGTTCGAGGACGCGATGCTCCGGCGCGGGCTGATCCGCGCGGACGTCCCGAACGTCAGCTACGCGCTGAACGCCGCGACGCTCGGCTTCTACCTCGGCGACACGCTGTCCGACGAGTTCGAGGGGATCGCCCTCGAGGAGAAGGCGGCCGTCCTCGCGCACATCATCCGCACCGCGTTCGAACCGGCGGGGGAACCCGATCCCCGGGCGGTCGCGGACGTGGCGGCGGAACTGGGTTCGGCGCTCGAGGCACTCGTTTCGGGCTACCGGAAAGGGATCTACGCGCACGATCCCGCCAAGGCCCCCGGTGCGATCCCGGGGCCGCACAGGGGAAAGAAGGGGCGGACATGACCACCACACTCGCCGACACCTGGGGACTCCACGAATCCCAGTTCTGGCTGCGGGGGAAGCAGCCGGAGGCCCGGGTGCAGCACGCGCCCGAGCTCGGCTTCTGGAACGTCTACGGGCACCCGGAGGCCGAAGAGGTGCTCCGCGACCCGGCGACGTACTCCTCGGACACCACCCGGCTGGTGCCGCAGGAAATGATGAAGGACGCCGACCTGAAGGAAATGTCGGCGGGCAACCTGCTCCAGCTGGACCCGCCGCTGCACAACAAGATGCGCAAGCTCGTCAGCCGCGCGTTCACGCCGAAGGTCGTCGCCGACCTGGAACCGCGCATCGCCGCGGTGACCCACGAAATGCTCGACGCGGCCGGCGGCGACGGACGGCTCGAACTCGTCGAAGATTTGGCCTACCCGTTGCCGGTGATCGTGATCGCGGAGCTGCTGGGGGTCCCCGCGAGCGACCGGTACCTGTTCAAGGGCTGGGTGGACAAGCTGTTCGACTCCTCGGAACAGTTCTCGCTGAAGGAGCAGACCAAGTCCCAGGAGGAGTCGGTCCAGAAGTCCCTGGAGGGCCAGAAAGCGCTTGCCGAGTACCTCGCCTCGCACGTCGGCGAGCGGCGCAAGCAGCCGCGGGAAGACCTGCTGACGAAGCTCGTCGAGGCCGAGGTCGACGGGGAACGGCTGACGCGCAACGAAGTCGTCAACTTCGCGAACGTCCTGCTGCTGGCCGGGCACATCACCACCACGATGCTGCTCGGCAACGCGGTGCTGTGCCTGGACACGCACCCGGAGTGGGACCGGCGCGTCCGGGCGGACCGGGCGCTGCTGCCGTCGACGATCGAGGAGTCGCTGCGCTACCTCTCGCCGTTCGCGGCGGTGGCCCGCACCGCGACCCGCGAGGTGGAGCTGGGCGGGGTGCGGGTGCCGCCGGACCAGATGCTGCTGGTGTGGGTGGCGGCCGCCAACCGGGACGAGCGGGTGTTCGCCGACCCGGACGCGTTCAACCCGCTGCGCGACCCGAACCCGCACCTGGCGTTCGGCCGCGGGATCCACTTCTGCATCGGCGCGCCGCTGGCCCGGCTCGAGGGCCGCGTGGCGCTGAACATCCTGTTCGACCGCTACCCGGCGCTGCGCACGATCCCGGGTGAGCCGCCGAAGTTCCAGGTCAACCCGAACATGACCGGGGTGCGCGAGCTGCCCCTCTCGGTCAGGTAGCACCGGTTGCGCCCTGGGCGAAAACCCTCGCCCGGGGCGCCGCCGTGCCCGATGGTGGACCGATGACGGTGGCGGTGTTGTCCGACGTCCACGGGGTGCTGCCCGCGCTGGAGGCCGTCCTGGCCGAGCCGGACGTCGTGGCAGCGGACCGGATCGTGCTGCTCGGCGACGCGCTCGCCGGGCCGATGCCGGTGGAGACCTTGTCGCGCCTGGAATCGCTCGGCCCGCGGGCCGTGTGGGTGCGCGGCAACGCCGACCGCGAGCTGGCGGCGTCCGCGCGCGGAGCCGGCGACTTCGTCCCGGACCCGATCTTCCCGTGGGCGGCGAAGCAGCTGCGTCCCGGCGATCTGCCGTTCCTGGACGCCCTTCCCCTGACGGTGACGCTGGACGGCGTCCTGTTCTGCCACGCGACCCCGCGCGACGACGCGGAGATCGTGCTCGTCGACAGCCCGCTCGAACGCTGGGCGGAGGTCCTCGACGGCGTCACGGCCCGCACGGTGGTCTGCGGCCACACGCACATGCCGTTCGTGCGGCTGGCCGACCGGCGGCTGATCGTCAACCCGGGCAGCGTCGGAATGCCCTACGGGGCAAGGGGTGCGCACTGGGCGCTGCTCGGCGACGGCGTCGAGCTGCGGCGCACGGAGTACGACGTCGAAGCGGCGTGCCGGTTCCTCGCGGAGCACTGCGCGTACCCGGCCATCGAGGAGTGGGCGGACTTCTTCGTCCGCGATCCGGCTTCGGACGCGGAAGCGCTGCGGGTGTTCAGCGGGCGCGGAACGAGTTCCACATGATGACCGCGGCGTAGGGCAGGAACTCGCGGCCGCGGCGCCAGAGCCACGGGATCCCCTTGAGCACCAGCCACCCCACGTGCCCCGCGGCGCTGGGTTCGACGCCGCCGCTGCAGGTGAGGCTCACCGGTTCCGGCACGGCGAACCCGGCCCCGGCGAGCAGCCCGGTGAAGCCTTCGGCGAGCATGCGGTGGCCGAGCTCGGACGGGTGCAGGCGATCGACGCTCCACGACTCGAGTTCGTAGGCGCCGGGAAGCCGGTCGAGGTCGAGGCAGGGGACGCCTTCGCGGGCGACGACCTCGTCGATGGCCGCGTTCAGCTCGGCGACGCGGGCGCTGAGGGCGCGCTTGAGCGACGGCGGGAGGCGGAAGACCTTGCTGTGGTCGTGGAACCGGACGGGCACGACGGTCGTCCCGGCTTCGCGGAGCCGGTGGATCACCTCGGTGAGGTCACCGGCGATGCGGGCGGCGTCGAAGTCCGGCCGAAGGGTGTCGTTCATCCCGGCGACGAGCAGGGCGGCATCCGGCCGGTGCGCGAGGGCGGCGGGCACCTGCTCGGTGAGCACGCACCGCATCCGCGCCCCGGTGAAGGAGGGATTCAGGTACCCCTCGGGCCCCACTCCCAGCGCGGCGGCGACCAGCGGGCCGACCCCGCGCCACCCACCCCGCCGGGGCAGCGGGTCCCCGAGCCCGACGGCGGTGGAATCCCCGAGCACGACGAGCCGCCGCGCGCGCTTGGGTTCGGGTTGCGGCTCCGGTACGGCGGCGAGCACGGGCCGGGAGGGTTCGGGAGTGACTTCGACACTCAGCACGGTCACGCCCCCGACCATCGGCCACGGAGGCTCACGGCCGGTGAGGACGAGGTAACGCGACTTCGACACCGCGCCTAATTCTTGACGCTCACCTCACGGGCGCCGGAAATGTCCCGTTCGCCGACGGAAGAGACCAGCGCCCCCATGTGGCTTTGGTTGCGTCAGACGCACCGAAGGCCACATCGGGGGGCTCGAGGTCAGCGGAACGCCGGGTAGAACGCCAGGTCGGCGTGCGGACCCAACCGGGCCGCCAGTGCCGCCGCCACCCGGGCCGCGAACTCCGACACCGCCGTCATCCGCACGTACCCCGCGTGCTTGGCCAGGTCCCGCCACCAGGTCACGAAAGCCGCTTCACGGCTCACTGGAGCCGCGTGCCGGGACAGATCCAGCGACGCCAGCTCCTCCCCCGTGATCAGCCACACCCGCAGCAGCTCGCTGGTCGTCAGGTGCTCGGCCAGCGCGTCGTCATCGGCGAACGCCGGCCAGACGCCCACCACTTCAGCGCGCCAAGCCGCGATCATCGCCTCACTCATGCCCGCCGGGAGCGCCAGCGCGTCCGGCCAGCTCGCGAACGGCAGCCTCAGGTGCGCCGCGTCGACCAGGGCCGAGCGGACGCAGCCGTACTCGAAGTCCAGGAAGCGGACGCCCTCGCCCGTCACCAGGTTGTTGTCCGGGCTGAGCTCGACCGGGCTGAACGCACGGAAGCCCGCCGAACGGGACTGCTCCAAGGCCGCCGTCACCTGGGTGTGGACCTCGGCCGGGACCGGGATTCCCAAGCGCTCCTGGATCAGGGACGGCACGGCCGCGCACAGCTCGTCGACCGCGCTCTCGTCGCCCTTCGCCGGGGCGCCCAGGCGGCGCAGCAAAGCGTTGAAGTCCGCTTCGCGGCCCGCGGTGCTCGCGTGCAGCCGCCCCAGCGACCGGGCCCAGGACAGCAGCGCGCGCTCGGCCGCGCGGGAATCACGCGCGTAGAGCTTGTCCTCCAGCGTCGGTGTGCCGCCGAGGTCCTCCAGGACCAGCGCGCGGTCGCGGCCGTCGTGGGCCAGCAGCTCCGGGCACATCCGCTCGTCCGGGGCCAGCGCCGTGAACAGCTGGTAGCTGACCGCCTCCTGGGCGAACGGGTCGGCGCCGGGCCCCGGCGGATCCGGGTAGTGCTTGACCACGACCGTGCGCGGCAACGCGAACGAAGACGACACCACCCTGGCGCGGACCACCGTCGCCGGTCCGCTCCCCGCGAGGTCCTCGGGGGCGACCAGGGTGATCGCGCTGCCGAACCGGCGCGAAAGAACAGACTCGCCCGCCGCGACCGCCGCGGCGACGGCGAGCTGCTCGGCTCCTGCCCCGACCCCAGCGTCGCCGGAGGAGGAGGTGTCGACTGTCATTGTCACCGACCCTACTCGTGACTGAGCAACCATGACTACTGACATCCGGACAAGAAGACGCATCCCACCCGGATACGGGTCACCCGCGTGAAAGCGGACGCATCCCCACCGGTGAACGTTGCCCATTCCGGCGCACGATCAACACAATGGCCGCTGCTGCAACGATTCCGAGAAGGTTGACGAGCAGCTGACCCACCGATTGGACGCATCGGCCCCACTCCCCCGCCACGGCCGCCACCATCGCGTAACCGGCGGCGGGCACGGTGGTCACGGAGATGAACACGCCCACCAGCGCCGCCGACTTCGCCGACGTCATGGCGAGCATCCCCGCCGCGCCCGCGAGCATCGCGACGACCAGGGACGGCACCCCGACGGAGAAGACGAAATCGACCTCGTTGTGCTGCTTGAGCTCGAACGCCTGCGCCCCGAAGACGTCGGTCACCTTCACCAGCAGCGCCCCGCCCAGCGTGACGACCATGGCGAGCGGGAAGCCAACCCCCAGCGCCGCGCCGGCCAGCCGGACGAGGTCCCACCGCCGCAGCACCAGGCCCACCGCCAGAGCGGCGAGCGGCCCGAACTCCGGGCCGACGACCATCGCGCCGACGATCGTCACCGCGGAGTCGGTGAGGACCCCGACCGCGGCGAGCAGGCAGGCGATGGTGAGGAACGCCAGGAACGTCACGTTGAGCCGCGACTCTTCACCCGTGCGGCCGAGCAGCTCCTGCCACACGACGGCGTCCGCGCCCTCACCCGGCGCGGCCTCCTCCGCTTCGTCGGCGGCGTCGGAGAGCGCGGTGTCGAGCGCTTCGAGCGTGATGCCGCCGGAGTGGTCGAGGCCGAGCCCGCACAGCGCCTCGACGATCTCGTCGGCCGCCTCGCGCGCGATGTCGGCCTCGACCAGGTCGCCCGCCGGCTCCACGGCGGCACCGCGGTGCACGATCAGGTGCGCGGTGCCGGCGTGCGCCCGCAGGACGTCGAGCGCCTCGGCGGTCTGGTCCGGCGGGCACACGGCCCTCAGGTGCAGCACTAGCTCTGCGGGGCGGGGGCCGGCTTCGCGTCGATGCCGGCCTCCTTGCGCTGCTGCGCCGTGATCGGCGCCGGCGCCGCGGTCAGCGGGTCGTACCCGCCGCCGGTCTTCGGGAACGCGATCACGTCACGCAGCGAGTCGGCCTTGGCCAGCAGCATGACGATGCGGTCCCAGCCGAACGCGATGCCGCCGTGCGGCGGCGGGCCGAAGGCGAAGGCGTCGAGCAGGAAGCCGAACTTCTCCTGGGCCTCCTCCTCGCCGAGGCCCATCAGGCTGAAGACGCGCTTCTGGACGTCGCCGCGGTGGATACGGATCGAGCCGCCGCCGATTTCGTTGCCGTTGCAGACGATGTCGTAGGCGTAGGCCAGCGCGTTGCCCGGGTCCTGCTCGAACTTGTCGATCCACTCCGGGGTCGGCGAGGTGAAGGCGTGGTGCACGGCGGTCCACTTGCCGGAGCCGACGGCGACGTCGTCGCCGATGTCCTCGACCGGCGCGAACAGCGGCGCGTCGACGACCCACACGAACGACCAGGCGTCTTCGTCGATCAGGCCGAGGCGCTTGCCGATCTCGTCGCGCGCGGCGCCGAGCAGCGGCTGCGTCGACGCGGCCTTGCCGGCGGCGAAGAAGATGCAGTCGCCGGCCTGGGCGCCCGCCGCGGCGGCAACGTTCTCGCGCTCGGTCTCGGACAGGTTCTTCGCGACCGGGCCGCCGAGCGTGCCGTCTTCGTTCACGAGGATGTACGCGAGGCCGCGCGCGCCGCGCTGCTTCGCCCACTCCTGCCACGCGTCGAGCTGGCGACGCGGCTGGTCGGCGCCGCCCGCCATCACGACCGCGCCGACGTACGGGGCCTGGAACACGCGGAACGGCGTGTCGGCGAAGAACTCCGTCATGTCGGTGATCTCGAGGTCGAAGCGCAGGTCCGGCTTGTCCGAGCCGTACTTGGCCATCGCCTCGTGGTAGGTGATGCGCGGGATCGGCCGCGGGATCTCGTGCCCGATCAGCTTCCACAGCGCGGAGACGATGTCCTCGCCGAGCGCGATGACGTCGTCCTGCTCGACGAAGCTCATCTCGATGTCGAGCTGGGTGAACTCGGGCTGCCGGTCGGCGCGGAAGTCTTCGTCGCGGTAGCAGCGGGCGATCTGGTAGTACCGCTCCATGCCGCCGACCATGAGCAGCTGCTTGAACAGCTGCGGCGACTGCGGCAGGGCGTACCAGGAGCCGGGCTTGAGCCGGGCGGGCACCAGGAAGTCGCGCGCGCCTTCCGGCGTCGAGCGGGTCATCGTCGGGGTCTCGATCTCGACGAAGTCCTGGGCGTGCAGCACCTCGCGCGCGGCGCGGCTGACCTCGCTGCGCAGGCGCATGGCCGCGGCCGGGCCGCTGCGGCGCAGGTCGAGGTAGCGGTGCTTGAGGCGGATCTCCTCGCCCACGTCGACGCGGTCGTCGATCGGGAACGGCAGCGGCGCGGCTTCGGACAGCACCTCGAGTTCGGTCGCGAGGACCTCGATCTCGCCGGTGGGGATCTCGGCGTTCGCGTTGCCCTCGGGGCGCTTCGCGACCTCGCCGACGATCTTGACGCAGAACTCGGAGCGCAGCGCGTGCGCGCGCTCGGCCATCTCGCCTTCGCGGAAGACGACCTGGGCGACGCCGCTGGCATCGCGGAGGTCGATGAAGATGACGCCGCCGTGATCGCGCCGCCGGGCCACCCATCCGGTGAGGGTGACGGTCTGTCCGGCCTGTCCGGCACGCAGGGTGCCGGCTTGGTGGGTGCGGAGCACTGCGACTGCTCTCCTTCGAGATGGGCGTTCAGCGGCGGTTGTCGCCGCTCAAAGGCTAACGAACAGCCCAGCCTACGACGTCGGCAGGCTCGCCTGCGGCGGTGGGCAGCGGTGCCCGCGTCAGAGCACGAACCGGGGCCGGGCCTCCAGCGCCGCGACCAGGCGGTGCGCCTGGGCCAGGTAGGCCGCCACCTGGTAGATCCGGCCGCCCGGGTGCCCCACCAGCCAGCTCGCCGCGGCCGACGCCGAGGCGAAGAACGGCTGGCCCGCGCAGGCCACCGCGTCGACGTGCGCCAGGCCGAAGCCGAGGTCGACGGCCGCCACCACCGCGGTCGGTGGGTCGGCCTGGAGGATCCCGTGCGCCACCAGGTCGATCCGGATGTGCGTGCCGGTGACCGGGCAGACCGCGGCCGCGTGCACGCGCTCGCCGGTGGCGATGGCCAGCAGGAACATGTCGACCGAACCGTCCGGGCCGGCGCCGAGGGTGCCTTCGGCGGGCGCCAGCCGGTGGTGCGCGCCGCGCGGGGCCGGGCCGGTCGAGACGAGGTCGCGGTGCAGCGTGAAGCCGATCAGCTCGACCAGCCGCCGGGCTTCGGCGGGGGTGACGCCGACGATCGCGGCCAGGCGGTCGACGCCCACCGGGTGCCGGCCGGCCCGGGTCAGCTTCAGCGCGGCCCAGGCGAGCCGGGCGGCCGCGACGCGATCGGTCTGCGAGGTCGTCACCGTCCGCTCCTTCCCGGGTCCATCCCTTCGACGTTAGGCGCCGGTGACGCGGGACGACAACGACACGATCGGACATTTTCCCGCAAGCCCAGGACAGCGCCGCGCACCGGGGCGAGGATTACGTCGAACGGCCCAGCGCGTCACCCGGATGGTCCACAATGGACCGTCAGAGCAGGCGCAGCTGTTCGGTGGGCGCGGGGGGTTCCGCGGCGGGCGCCGGCCCGGGGTCGCGCGGGTCGTACCCGGTCTTCGGCGCCAGCCCGTGCCGCCGCAGCAACGGCGCGACGCGCTCCGCGAGCCGCTCCCGGTAGGCCTTCTGCACGTAGCTGCCCCGCGCGTACAGCTCCCGGTACCGCGGGACCAGCGCCGGGTACGAGCCGGCCAGCCAGCGGCCGAACCACTCGCGGGCGCCGGGGCGCAGGTGCAGCGGGAAGACCGTCACGCTCGACGCGCCGACGTCGGCGAGCTGCGCGAACAGCGCGTCGAGGGCCTCGGCGGAGTCGGTCAGCCACGGCAGCACCGGCGCCACCAGCACCGAGCACTCCAGCCCGGCGTCGCGGGCCTTGCGGACCAGCTCGAGCCGCGCACGCGGACTCGGCGTCCCGGGTTCGAGGCGGTGCTGGAGCTCGCCGTCGAGCAGCGCGATCGACACCGCGAGCCCGACCGGCACGTCGGCGGCGACGTCCTGCAGCAGCGGCAGGTCGCGCGCCAGCACCGTGCCCTTCGTGAGCACCGACAGCGGCGTGCCGGAGCGCGCCAGCGCCGTGATGATGCCCGGCATCAGCCGGTAGCGGCCCTCCGCGCGCTGGTAGGGGTCGGTGTTGGTGCCCATGGCGACGTGCTCGCGCCGCCACGACGGCTTCTTCAGCTGCGCGGTGAGCACCTGCGGGGCGTTGACCTTGACGACCACCTGGGTGTCGAAGTCGCGGCCGGCGTCGAAGTCGAGGTAGGTGTGGGTGTTCCGGGCGAAGCAGTTGTGGGACACCATGCCGTCGGCGATGAAGTCGCCAGTGCCGGTGGTGATGTCGAACAGCGGCAGCTGCAGGCCCAGCGGCTCGATCGCCTCGACGCGGCGGCGGCTCGCGCCGATCACCGCGCCGTCCAGCGACCGCTTCCAGGTCACCGCCGGGTTGCTCACGTGCAGGAACCGCAGGACTTCGCCGGCGCCGCCGAGCAGCCGGACCTCCTGGCGGGTCGGGAACTTCGGCACCTCGTCGACCTGGCGGGCGAAGCCGAACCGGGCGAGCGCGGCGGCGACGGCGTCGGTGATCTCCGGTTCGTCGTGCGCGAAGGTGAGGATGCCGCGGCCGTAGCCGCCCGCGATGTCGAAGACGCCGGCGAGGAACCCGCGCTGCCAGTGCGCGTCCGGCTCCGACGGCACCTTCAGGAAGCCGACGGACGCCCCGAAGTCGGGCAGGTACGCGAGCGCGCGGGCGGCGGCGTCCGGCTCCGCGGCGAACCCGCCGGAGCGCAGCATCCCGCAGAGGTAGCCGGCGCGGTACCCGAGCGTCTCGTCCGGCGTCGGCTCGAACCGCCCGACCCCGATCAGCTCGGTCCCGGGCTCGAGGTGCGGCCGCTGGGCGGCCCCGAACTTGCTGCCGGTGACGTGCTTCCAGCCCTTGCTCGTCAGGAACCGGTGATCGCCGCCGGCGACGAGCCGTGTGCCGTCCTCGAGGGTCACCCGGTACGCGGCGCGCAGAGTGGTCCAGTGCGCCTCCACGCGGGTCGGCACCAGCCGCCGGGCCGCGCCGTGGCCGCGGGTGCCGTAGATGGCGTCCCCGACCTTCAGCTCCGACAGCGCCTTGGTCCGGCCGTCCGCCAGGAGGATCTCGGTGCCGCCTTCGAGGCAGTACGTGCAGGCGTGGGAGCAGCCGCGGTAGGGGTTCACGGTCCAGCCGAAGGGCACGCCGGAGCCGGCGGGCACCTTGTTCAGCACCGAGCGCGCGCGCACCTCGTGAAAGGTGACGCCGTCGAATTCCGGTGACCGCACGGAACGCACCAGGCCCTCCAGCCCGGGCAGTGCCGGCTCACCCTCCCCTGCTCGCTGCCGATCCCATCGCACGCCGTCAGTCGAACATACGTTCTAGTCGAGTGTCAAACGGGTTCGCGGCAGGTGGATCGGGTGGTGCCGGTGTGGTTCTTGAGGCGGTACACAGGGGCCTTGGACGAGGTGCGGGGCGTGGTTCCCGGCCCGGAGCGTCGCGAACGGTCCTTTCGCGACGCCCGCGGCCGGGGGGGCGGCCCAGGCTCGGCACGCGAACGTCATGAAAGGGTCGTTCACGGCGTCGGAGTCCAGGGCCCCGGCAAAGCCACGTCGGTGCGGGCCCCTCGCCGTGATGTCGTGAACGACTCGTTCATGTCGTCTGGTGAGGTGAACGACCCTTTCAGGGCATCCCGCCCCGAACCGGTCAGGACGAGAAGCGGTCCAAGGCCCGGATCTTGTTCGTCGCGTCCAGCGCCGCCACCTTGTACGCCTCCGACAGCGTCGGGTAGTTGAACACCGCGTCCACCAGGTAGTCGACCGTGCCGCCGCAGCCCATCACCGCCTGTCCGATGTGGACCAGGTCGGTCGCGCCCGTGCCGAACACGTGCACGCCCAGCAGCTTGCGGTCCGTCGTGGACACCAGCAGCTTGAGCATCCCGTAGCTGTCGCCGGTGATCTGGCCGCGCGCCAGCTCGCGGTAGCGCGCGATGCCGACCTCGTACGGCACCGACGACGACGTCAGCTGCGCCTCCGTCGAGCCGACGTAGGAGATCTCCGGGATGGTGTAGATGCCGATCGGCTGCAGCGCGCCCAGGCCGTTCGCCGGTTCGCCGAACGCGTGGTAGGCCGCCAGCCTGCCCTGGTCCATCGACGTCGCCGCCAGTGCCGGGAAGCCGATCACGTCGCCGACCGCGTAGATGTGCGGGACCTCGGTGCGGTAGTTCTCGTCGACCACCAGCCGGCCGCGCGCGTCCGCGCTCAGGCCCGCCGCCTCCAGGTTGAGGTCGCCGGTCATGCCCTGGCGGCCCGCGGAGTACATGACGCCGTCGGCCGGGATGCGCTTGCCGCTGACCAGGGTCGTGATCGTGGCGTCGTCGGACACCGCGACGTCGGCGACCTTCTCGCCGAAGCGGAACGTGACGCCGAGGTCGCGCAGCTGGAACTTGAGGGACTCGACGATCTCCGGGTCGCAGAAGTCGAGCATCTGGTCGCGCTGCTCGACCACCGTCACCCGCGAGCCGAGCGCGGCGAACATCGACGCGTACTCGATGCCGATCACGCCGGCGCCGACCACCACGAGCGACGACGGGATCTGCTCGAGCCGCAGGATCTCGTCGGAGTCCAGGACGCGGGCGGCGTCGAAGTCGACGTGGCCGGGCCGCGCGGGACGGGTGCCGGTGGCGATCACGACGTGGTCGCCGCTCAGCGTCCGGCGGTCGCCCGGGTGCTTGCTCTCGACGACCACGGTGTGCGCGTCGGCGAACGAGCCGAGGCCGGGGATGAGGTCGACGTGGTTGCGCATCAGCTGCGCGCGCACGACCTGGACCTCGCGCCCGACGACGTGCTGGGTGCGCGCGAGCAGGTCGGCGATGGTGATGTCCTGCTTGACGCGGTAGCTCGCGCCGTAGAGCTCGCGCTGGTTCATCCCGGTCAGGTAGAGCACCGCTTCGCGCAGCGTCTTCGACGGGATCGTGCCGGTGTTGACGCACACCCCGCCGACCATGTCGTGCCGGTCCACGACCGCCACCCGCTTGCCCAGCTTCGCCGCGGCGATGGCGGCCTTCTGACCGCCGGGGCCCGAACCGATGACGATGAGGTCGTACTCGTGCTCGCTCACGACGTCGAGCCTGCGCACCCGGACGCCCCCGCGCAACCCCTCGCCGGGGAAATCCGGCCGGATCGTTCAGCCGCGCAGGGTGCCGCGGCGCCGCTGCCAGTCCGTGACCGCCTCCAGGCCGGACTCGACCTCCTCGGTCAGCAGCGCCGTCAGCTGGGCCGCGACGTCCTCGCCCAGCAGCTCCCCCACCCGGTCCATCGACGACAGCGCTTCCCAGGGTGAGCCCGCCAGCGAGCCCGTGGTGACGCCCGGCTCCGGCGGCGTCAGCCCCTCCTCCAGCCCGAACCGCCCGGCCGCGAGCAGCGCCGCGAGCACCAGGTGCGGCTGGGCGTCCGCGCCGGCGAAGCGGAACTCCAGGCGGGGGTCCGACGGCGGCCCGGCGACGCGCACCGACGCCGTCCGGTCGTCGTGGCCCCAGCGGATCTCGCGCGGGGAGAACGGTGCCGTGCGCAGCCGCACGTAGCTGTTCCACGTCGGCGCCCACACCGCCGTCAGCGCCCGCGCGTCGCGCAGCACGCCCGCCAGGAAGCCGCCCAGCAGGTCCGGCGGCGATCCGTCCACAGTGGACAGCGACAGGTGCACGTGGCCCGAATTCCCCTGCCCCGGCGCGGGTGCGGCCAGGTAGGACGCTTCCACCGAGTGGCGCGCGGCGACCCGGCGCACGATCAGCTGCTGCAGCAGCACGTCGTCGCACGCGGCCAGCGCGTCGCGGTGGCGCAGCACGACCTCGTACTGCCCGGGGTGGCATTCCGCGCGGGCGGACTCGACACCCAAGCCGGCTTCGTCCAAAGCGGACCGGAGGTCGGCCAGCAGCGGCGCCAGGCGTTCGGTGCCGCCGAGCGCGTAGTCGGTGCCGTGCGCGGTGAGCGGCCCGGCGGCGTCGGCGAACACGACCTCGTGCTCGATGCCCACCGACGGCACCAGCCCTAGCCCCTCCAGCGCCGCGAGCTGCCCGCGCAGCACCTCGCGCGGGGCGAGCTCCGCGAGCTGGCCGGACGGCCACTCGGCGTCGCAGACCACCGCCCACGTCCGCTGGCCCCACGGGATCGCCGTCGCCGGGTCCGGGCGCATCCGCAGGTCGCCGAAGCCTTCGAGGTAGCCGCCCAGCACGCCGGACGCCGGGAGCGGCTCCCGGTCCGGCGACCACGCGAAGACGTAGCTGCAGACGCCGTAGCCGTCGTCGAGGACCGAGGCGGCGAACGGCGCGGCCAGCTCGACCGCGGCGAAGCGGGCGTGCGGGTCGGGCACCAGCAGGAGCAGGCG
Source organism: Amycolatopsis sp. NPDC049159 (assembly GCF_040648295.1). Taxonomy (NCBI): domain Bacteria; kingdom Bacillati; phylum Actinomycetota; class Actinomycetes; order Pseudonocardiales; family Pseudonocardiaceae; genus Amycolatopsis; species Amycolatopsis sp. NPDC049159. Next base: position 548,596 of record NZ_JBEZDL010000002.1, on the reverse strand, counting down.
CGCGCCGTCCTCGGCGAGCACCCCGCGCAGCACCGCCTTTCCCGCGGCCGCCGCGGCCTGGCGCGCGGCCAGTGACCGCGGGCCGGCCGGCCGCGCGAACGGCGTCACCACGCGCCGCCGGGGTCGGCGGCGTGCAGCGGGTTCGGCACCCGGCCCCACCGGACGTCGAACTCGTCGTCGCGCTCCACCTTGTCGAACCCCTGGCCGGCGAGGTGCTCCCGGTTGAGCGTCACGCGCTCGACGTCCGGCGCGAACAGCCGGCACGCGTCGAACCGCGCGGCGACGTCCGGGTTTTCGGCGCGGTAGCGGCCCACGACCTCGCGCACGAGCGCCCAGAACCGGGCCCGGGGCAGGCCGGTCTCGTCGAGCAGGACCTCGGCCCAGAACCGGAACTGGCCGGAGAACACCGAGCTGAACAGCGACTGCGCGAGCAGGTGCGCGGGCCACCGCAGCATGTCCGCGTTCGCCTCGGGCGGGAGCGACTCGTAGCTCCCGACCGGCTCGTCGAGCAGGTCGACGCCCTGGGCGAAGTCCTTGATCAGCACCCGCTGGGGGAAGCCGGCGGCGTCGACGACCAGGACCAGGTTCTGGCCGTGCGGGCAGAACCCGACGCCGTGGCGCAGCAGCCACTGCAGCAACGGCGTGAGCAGCAGGTCGAACAGCCGGGCCAGCCACGCCTCGGGATCGCCGCTCGCGATGAGGTGCGCAAGCATCGAAACGCCGTCGGGACCGCAGTACGGCAAGGCGGCGAACGAAATCGCGCGTTCCCCGTCCGCGAGCCGGATCGGCTCGCGCCACAGCGCGCCCAGCGTCTCGTGGAAGCGGTACGGCAGCTCCTCCAGGTGCCCGAACAGCGGGTGTGTCACCGACACGCTCGCGACTTCGCCGAGCAGCCCGAACCGGTACCGCTCGCTCAGCAGCGGGTCGGCCGCGCTGATCCGGCGCAGCCACGACGTCACCGACGGCCCGGCGAGCGTCGCCGCCGAGTCGAGCCCGCGGTAGACCAGCGTGTTGCGCACCGAGACCGCGGTCTTGACGTCGTGGCGGCCCGGCGTGGTCACGTTGCCCAGCGTCCGGACCGTCTGGTGCGCGCGGTAGGCGTCGGCGCTCTCCCCGAGGTCGACCACGACGCCGGTGGCGAGCTCGGCGGCGTAGAGCGTGCCGAGGATTTCGTCGGCCTGCCAAGGGTGCACCGGCACCCAGACGTAGTCCCCGGGCACCTTCCGGGCGAATTCCGCCCGCAGCGCCCCGAGTTCGGCGTCCAGGAGCGCGTCCCGGCTCAGCTCGTCGACGCAGCGGAACTCGGCGTGGTCCGGGTGGACGGCGAACCAGCGCAGCCGGACGTCGGCGCCCGCTTCCGGCGCGTACCGGGCGCGGTCGCGCGCGGAGAACCCGACGCGGCCCTTGTTCAGCACCAGCCGAGGGTGGCCGGTGAGGTGCCCGTCGGCGACGTTGTAGTCCATTGTGGACAGTGCGGCCGCGGTCGGGGCGCGCCGCAGCCGGGCGGCCTCGTTGGCGACGGTCGAGGTCAGCTCGGCCAGCACGTCGGCCAGCCGCAACCCGCTCAGCCCCAGCACTTCCCGGGCGTCCACGACGAGGGTGCGCGGGTCGGTGACCGGCTCGCCGGAGCGGCGCGCGCTGCCCGGTTCGACCGTCCAGGCGTCGAACGCGCCCCGCCGCGCCCGGAACGCGTACGCGGCGCCGGGCAGCTCGAGCCGGTAGGAATCGCCGTCCCGAACGGGCTCCAGCAGGTGCTCGTAGGAGAGCTCCCCGAGCATCTTGTGCGCGATCAGGGCACCGGCCGCGCGCCAGGCGGCCGCCTCGTCGAGGGTCACTTGTCCTCCAGGCCGAACGTGGTGAAGGCGGTGCGGTCGGGCAGTGCGTGCACGGTCTCGCCGCACACGGCGTTGAGGATCACGGCCGCCCGCCAGGCGCCGAGCCCGAGGTCGGGGGCGCCGGGGCCGTGGGTGTGCCGTTCCGCGTTCTGGACGTAGAGCGCGCCCGGCACGTCGAGGCCGACGCGGTAGCCGGCGTCCACGACCAGGCGGCCCCGGCCGTCGCGGTGGACGGCGTCACCGAGCCCGGCCAGCAGCGGGCCGGTCGGCGCCTCCGCGTACCCGGTGGCCGCGACGACGGCGTCGGTGCGCAGGGTGCCCACGCGGCCCTGCTGCGCGTGCGTGACGCGGAGTTCGATCCGTCCCTCCACTGTGGACGAAGAGACGACTTCCACGCCGGGGGTCAGCACCGCTCCCGGCGGGCCGGCGATGCTGCGGCGGTAGAGCTCGTCGTGGATCGCGGCGATCGTCTCGGCGTCGATCCCCTTGTACAGCTGCCACTGCGCCGGCAGCAGCCGGTCGCGGACGGTTTCGGGGAGGCCGTGGAAGTACGCGGTGTAGTCCGGGGTGAACTGTTCGAGGCCGAGCTTCGAGTACTCCATCGGCGCGAACGCGGGGGTCCGCGCGAGCCAGCGCAGTCCGTCCACAGTGGATTTCGAGCGCAGCAGGTCGAGGAACACCTCGGCCCCCGACTGCCCGGACCCGACGACCGTGACGCTGTCGGCGCCGAGCAGCTTTTCCCGGTGCGGCAGGTAATCCGCGGAGTGCAGCGCGAGGACGTCCGGATCGGCGACGAGGCCGCGCAGCGGCTCCGGCACCGAGGGAACCGAGCCGACGCCGAGCACGACGTGGTCCGCGAGCACCGGCTCGGCCCCGGCGACGGTGAGTTCGAAGGCGTCGCCGTCCCAGCGGATGCCGGTGACCTCGTGCCCGAACCGGCACGACGGCAGCCGGGCCGCGGCCCACCGGCCGTAGTCGTCGTATTCGGCGCGCGGCGGGTGGAAGCGCTCGGCGAAGTAGAACGGGAGCAGCCGGCCGCGGTCGCGCAGGTAGTTGAGGAAGGAGAACGGGCTGGTCGGGTCGACCAGCGTGACCAGGTCGGCGAGGAACGGCACCTGCAGCGTCGCGCCCTCGACCAGCAGGCCGGGGTGCCAGCGGAACTCCGGGCGGGCGTCGAAGAACACCGCGTCCAGGCCGTCGACGCCGTCGGCCAGCGCCGCGAGCGAGAGGTTGAACGGTCCGATCCCGACGCCCGCGAGGTGGTGGCGCCTCACGAAGCGACCGGGCTTTCCCGGCCGGCGACGAGTTCGGCACCCGCGGTCGCGGCGATCCGGTCGAGCAGCGGCCGGTAGTCGGCGGCGGTGGCGTGCGGGTGCAGCAGCGTGAGCTTGAGCCACAACCGGCCGGCGCCACCGGGCCCGGTCGGCAGCGTGGCGCGGCCGATGACGGCGGTGCCGGCTTCGAGGAGTGCCCGGCGGACGCGCGCGACGAGTTCGTCCCCGCCGTCGGTGTCCGCGACGACCGGCCGCAGGACCACGGTGGACAGTTCCGGCCGGCCCCAGAGCCGCAGCCCGGGGTGCCGTTCGACGTTCGCCGCGACCTCGGCGGCGGTGGCGCAGCAGCGTTCGACGAGCGCGCCGAGCCCGTCGGTCCCGAGCGCGCGCATGGTGACGGCCATCCGGAAGGCGTCCGGCCGCCGCGACGTCCGGATTGACCGGCCGAGCAGGTCCGGCAGCCCGGCTTCGGTGTCGTCGTCGGCGTTGAGGTACTCGGCCCGCACGGTCAGCGCGGCGAGATCGGCGGCCTCCCGGGCGGCGAACAACCCGGCGGCGACCGGCTGCCAGCCGAACTTGTGCAGGTCGAGCGCCACGGAGTCGGCGAGTTCGAGCCCGGCGAGCTTGGCCTTGAGGGCGTCACTGCACAGAGCGGTGCCCCCGTAGGCGGCGTCGACGTGCAGGCGCGCTCCCGCGCGGCGGCAGATTTCGGCGATTTCGGGGAGCGGGTCGAGGGTGCCGGTGTTGGTGGTCCCGGCGGTGGCGACGACGACGGTGTGCGGCGTGACGACCTCGGCGAGGGCGGCGGGCAGCATGCGGTCGCCTTCGCAGGCCACGACGATCGGGGCGGGCAGGCCGAGCAGCCAGGCGGCGCGGGCGACGCTGTGGTGGGCGTTGGCGCCGCAGATGGCTTGGACGATGCCGGTCTCGCGGGCGAGGAGCAGGCCGAGGAGGTTGGATTCGGTGCCGCCGGTGGTGACGACGGCGTCCGGGTTTTCCTCGCCGGGGTAACACAAACGGGCGATCCCGGCGGTGAATTCGCGCTCGAGTTCACTGGCGACGGGGGCCTGGTCCCAGGAGTCCATGGAGGGGTTGAGCGCACTGGCGACGACATCGGCGGCAACGGAGACGGCGAGCGGCGGGCAGTGGAGGTGAGCGGCACAGGCGGGGTCGGCGGGGTCCGCGGACCCGGCGGCGAGGAGCCGGCTGAGCTCTTCGAGGGCGGCTTCGGCTCCGACGCCGTGACGAGGGAGGGTGCCGGTGGCGAGGGCGGGGGCGGGCCCGAGGGTGGCTCGCGGTGCGCCGGCGAGTTCGAGGGCGGTGGCTGCGGCCTGGTCGCGAGCCGCCGCTGGGCCGCCCAGCTCCGCTGAGCCATCCCCGGCCGCCGATCCGCAGGCCACAGCAGGGTCACCGAGCAACTCCACCGGGCCGGCGCCATCCCCGGCCGCCGGTCCCCGGGCCGCTGCGGGGCCTCCGAGCAACCCCGCCGAGCCATTCCCGACCGCCGATCCCCGGGCCGCCGCCGGGTCGTCGAGCGGCTCTGCGCCACCGGGGGCGGCCGCCGCGGGGGTTCCGGGGTCGCCGTGCTCGGCCATCAGGGCTGCGGCCACCGCTGCCGGGCCGCCGGCCGGGATGGGGCCGCCGCGTTCCGCTGCGCCCGCTGCCATGCCGCGTAGTGCTGCCGGGATCAGCTCGGCGAGCCGGTCCGCGCCGTCGTGGCCACCGGCCAGCACGTCTGCTCGCATGTACCCGCCCTTCCTTAGGGTTGCCTTGCCTACGCTGAGCAACAGTACGGCGACCGACGGCTGCCTGTCACCCGGCCCCGTCCAGCATGCTCGACCGGGTGGCGGGGACGCGTCGGCCATCGGGAGTAGGTTCGGCCGCGGAGGTGATCACCGTGCCCGCGACCCGGTGGGACGTCCTGCTGGCCATCGGCGCCGGCGGCGCGCTGGGCAGCCTCGCCCGCTACGGGCTGTCCGTCGCCATCCCGCACGCCCGCGGCGAGTTCGCCGTCGCGACGCTGCTCACCAACGCGCTCGGCTGCCTGCTCATCGGCGTCCTGATGGCCTTCCTCACGACCACCGCGCGCCCCCACCACCTGCTCCGCCCGTTCCTCGGCGTCGGCATCCTGGGTGGCTTCACGACGTTCTCCACGTTCGTGACCGACACCCTCGACGCGGCCACGACCGGGCGGATACTGGCTTCGCTGCTGTACGCGGCGGCGTCGCTGGTGCTGTGCCTGGCGGCGGTGGCCGCCGGACTGACGGCGACCCGCGCGATCCGGAAGGGACGCTGATGGAAGGACCGGCCACCCGCCTCACGATCTACCTCGGCGAAGACGACCACTGGCACCACAAGCCGCTCTACCACGAGATCGTCCGCCGAGCCCGCGCCGCCGGTCTCGCGGGCGCTTCGGTGCTTCGCGGCGTCGAGGGCTACGGCGCTTCGTCGCTGATCCACACGACGCGGATCCTGTCGCTGTCGGAGGACCTGCCGGTGGTCATCGTGATCATCGACGCCGAGGAGAAGCTCCGCGCGTTCCTGCCGCAGCTGGACGAGCTCGTCGGCGAGGGACTGGTGACCCTCGACCGGGTCGAGGTGGTCCGCCACGCGGGGCGGACGGAGTGACGCTGCTCCTGGTGGCCCTCGGCGGCGCGGCCGGCTCGATCCTGCGCTACCTGACCGACCGCCGGGTGCAGGCGTGGCGGGACTCGCCGTTCCCCTTCGGCACCCTGACAGTGAACATCGCCGGCTCGTTCATCCTGGGCTTCCTGAGCGGCTGGCTCCTGCACGGCGCGGAGCCGGCGTCGGTGCGCGCCCTGGTCGCGGTCGGCTTCTGCGGCGGCCTGACGACGTTCTCGACGTTCGGCTACGAGACGGTCCGGCTGTTCCTGGAGAAGACCCGGCTGTACGCGGTGCTCAACGTGGTTGTGACGGTGGTCGCGGGCCTGGCCGCCGGAGCCGCCGGGCTGCTGCTGGCCACCGCGGTGTGGTCTTGACGTGCCAGGCGCGCAACTTTCGTCCTCGGCGGCTTCACGGCTTTGCATCGTCAGCCACTTGCTCGTTGACGGCTCTGCTCCGGCAGCTCGTACAGGCTCCCGTTGGTACCGAACAAGTTGTCGAGAAACCTGACCGTTGTCCGGATGTGCCACCTGGCACATCCGGACTCTGAAGCCCTCGCTGCTCGACGACCGCCGCCGTCCACAGTTCCACTGCACGCACACGTGCCGGATCACCTCCGAGACCATGAGCAACCGCTTCGGCGACTGCACGACTGGGCATTTCGGGACCGGTGAATGCTTTGTAGATCGTCTGATGGCTGCAGTGCACCCTACCGGCGGGCCGGACATCGTCAGCCAACGATTTCCTGCTCTACCTGCGTCTTCGCGACTGATGCAAGACTGGACCCGGTCGAACTTTCGCAGAGGGGATCCGCCGTGAAGCGCATCTGCCGAGTCAAATTTCGCCTGAGCCGGAACCCCCACGGCCACCACGGGCCCGACGACGATCGCGACTCCGAGCGTACTGCTGCTCGCAGGCCGCGCAAGTATCGCCGCAATTCTGGCTTCGGCCGAATTCGCAGCCGTCGTCATGCGTTCTTGGTGGTCACGCCCCGGCCCTCCGGACTGAATTGCGACCAAACCGGGTTCTTGCGACCGAGCCGCTCATCCGATCCACCGCTCGCGACCGTCGCTTTCACGTGAAAGCGACGGTCGCGAACCCGGTCAGCGCGGCGCCAAGCCCCGCACCTGCTCGAACGGGTCACCGCCGGTCGGCAGGAGCGCGATGATCGGGGTCGTCAGCCCGTTGTCCACATAGGACTTGACCTGCTCCCGGCACGACTCCACGCTCCCGTGGATCACCAGCTCGTCCACCACCGAATCCGGGATCACCCGGTTCGCCTTCTGCCGGTCGCCGGCCGCCCACGCTTCGTGCATCGGGGCCAGTGCCTCGCCGCGGCCGAGCCAGTCGTGGAAGGCCGCGTACACCGGGACCGTCAGGTAGCTCGAGATCAGCATGCGGCCCAGGCCGCGCGCGGCTTCCGCGTCTTCCGTCGGGCAGACGAAGATGCGGGCCGCCAGCTCGGCGTCCGGTCCGATGACCGAGCGCACGCGAGGCACGTCCGACGCCGCCAGCCAGTTGGTGATCGCGCCGTCCGCCTCGCGCGCGGCCAGGCGGAGCATGCCGGGGCGCAGGGCCGCCAGCATGATCGACGGTGGCGGGTCGGCCGGGCGCTCCAGCCGGAACTTCGAGACGGCGAACGTGTCGTACTTTTCGCTCACCTTCTCCCCCGCCAGCGCCGAACGCAGGAAGCGCAGCGTGTCCCGCGAGCGCGCGAACGGCTCCTCGAACGGGGCGGCGTTCCAGTTCGAGACGATCACCGGGGACGACGCGCCGATGCCGAGGACGAACCGGCCGGGCGCCAGCTCCGCGACCGTCGCCGCCTGCATCGCCAGCAGGCCGGGGCCGCGGGTGTACACCGGCACGATCGCCGTGCCCAGGCGCAGCTGGGGCGCCCACTGCGAGGCCAGCACGAGCGGCGTGAAGGCGTCCGTGCCCGCCGTCTCCGCCGTCCACGCGTCGGTGTAACCCAGGTCCGGCAGCTGCTCGACCAGCTCGCGGTGCGCGGCGAGCGGCACCCCGGTCAGCGGAATCGTCAGGCCCCAGCGGCTCATGCGTTCTCCTTGTCGACGGCGACGGCGGAAAGCTCGCGCAGCAGCCAGTCCACCTGCGTGCGCATCAGGTTCTCCGCGACCTCTTCGGCCTGCGGCGTCATGTGGGTCGCGCCCGCCAGCGGCAGGAAGACGTGCGGGCGCCCCTTCGCCAGCAACGCCGACGACAGCCGCAGCGCGTGGGCGACGAACACGTTGTCGTCGGCCAGGCCGTGCACGATGAGCAGCGCGCGGCTCAGCTCGGCGGCGCTCTCGATCAGCGAGTTGTGCGCGTAGCTCTCCGGATCGTCCTGCGGTGTCCCGAGGTACCGCTCGGTGTAGTGCGTGTCGTACAGCGACCAGTCGGTGACCGGCGCGCCCGCGACCGCCGCGTGGAACACGTCCGGGCGCCGCAGCACCGCCAGCGCCGACAGGTACCCGCCGTAGGACCAGCCGCGGATGGCCACGCGCTCGAGGTCCAGCTCCGGGAACCGCGCGGCCGCCGCCTGCACGGCGTCCACCTGGTCGGCCAGGGTGACGTCGGCGAGGCGCCCGTGGATCTCGCGCTCCCACACCGCGCCGCGCCCGGGCGTGCCGCGGCCGTCCGCGACGAGCACCGCGAAGCCCTGGTCGGCCAGCCACTGCGAGGTCAGGAAGGCGTTGCGGCTCTGCAGGACGCGCTGGGCGTGCGGGCCGCCGTACGGGTCGAGCAGCACCGGCAGCTTGCCCTCGCTCGGCTCGTAGCCGCGCGGCAGCAGCAGCGCCGCGCGCAGGCCTCGCTCGCCCAGCGTCAGCCAGGTCAGGTTCGGCACGATCTCCGGGTCCACAGTGGACACCGAAATCGACGCCACCGGCGAGCCGTCGCGCAGCACCGAAACGCGCGGCCCGCTGTGCTCCAGGCTCCACGACGAAAGCACGGTGACCGCGGCGTTCCCGGCCCCGTGGTGCACGCCGTCCACAGTGGACAGGCGACGCACCGACGAACCTTCCGTCCGGAAGACGTGGATCTGCGTCGGGTCGTCCTCGGAGGCGCTGAAGAGGATCTCCTCGCCGACGTCGAGGACCGCCCGCAGCTGGAGCCCGGCCGGGGTGACGGCCTCGCCGCCGACGAACAGCCGGTGGTCGCCGTCGACCATGCCCTCGGTGACCAGGCGCCCGTCGGGCGTCCACGCCGGGACGCCGCCGACGATGTCGATCCAGTGCTGGTCGGTCGCGGTGTGCACGACCGACGTCGAGCCGTCGGCGACGTCGAGGGCGAGGACGTCCATCCGCTTCTGGTCGCGCGGCTGGACGGCCAGCAGCGGCGCGCCGCCCGCCGACCAGTGCACCGAGGCCAGGTACTCCCACTCCCCCGGCTCGACGTCGACGCGGGAGCCGTCCAGGCCGAGCACCGCCAGCGAAACGAGCGCGTTCGTGGTGCCCGCCGCCGGGTAGGCGACGACGTTGGCGGGGTTCTGCGGGTTGGCCGGGTCGGCGATGGTCCAGCGCGGCACCGGGCCGCGGTCCGAGCGCTCGGCCAGGACGCTGCGGCCGTCCGGGGCCCACCAGTAGCCGCGGGTGCGGTCCATCTCCTCGGCCGCGATGAACTCCGCGAGGCCCCAGGTGATGTCCTCACCGTCCTCCTCGACGAGCACGCGGTCGTCGCCGGTGGCCAGCTCCAGCACGTGCAGCCGCCGGTCCTGGACGTAGGCGACGTGCGTGCCGGCCGGGCTGGGCCGCGGGTCGATGACCGAACCGTCGACCCGCAGCGTCACCTCGCCGGACGCGAGGTCCAGCGTGTAGAGCTTGCCCGAGAGCGAGAACACCGCGACCGTGAAGCCCGCGTCGACGCCGTAGTGCACGACGCCGCCGCCGGTCTCGCGGGCCCGCTCCCGACGCGCGCGCTCCTCAGCGGGCAGCTCCTCTTCGCCGGGCAGCAGCTCGGCGGCGTCGACCAGCTTGGTCTCGGCGCCGGTGGCCAGGTCGGCCGACCAGAGGCTGTGCCGGGGGTCGGTGCCCGACTCCGCGCGCAGGAACAGCACGCGGGAGCCGTCCGGGGCGACCCGGAACTCCTTCGGCGCGCCGAGGGTGAAGCGCTGGGTACGGGCCTGTTTGCGGAGGAACGGGAGGTCGTCGACATCGGTCACGTCCGCACTCTTTCAGACGATCACTCCGGTACGCCAACGCCCTTCAGCTTGGCCAGCTCCTCCGCGACGTCGAAGCCCGGCTCCGGGTACACCGGCTTCAGCTCGCCGAGGGTCTCGATGAGCAGCTCGGCGACCGCCCAGTTCCGGTACCACTTGTGGTCGGCGGGCACGACGTACCAGGGCGCGTGACCGGTCGACGTCTTCTTGAAGATGTCGGCGTAGGCCTGCTGGTAGGCCGGCCAGTGCGAGCGGGCTTCGAGGTCGCCCGGGTTGTACTTCCAGTGCTTCTCGGGCGTCTCCAGCCGGGCCTTCAGCCGCTTGAGCTGCTCCTGCGGCGAGATGTGCAGGAACACCTTGACGACGGTGGTGCCCGCGTCCGCCAGCTCCTTCTCGAACTCGTTGATCTCGGCGTAGCGGCGGCGGCGCTCGGCCGAGGTCAGCAGCCCGGTCACGCGCGGGACCAGGATGTCCTCGTAGTGCGAGCGGTCGAACACGCCGATCTGGCCCGCCACCGGCAGCTGCTTGCGGATGCGCCACAGGTAGTGGTGGCGCCGCTCGGCGGGCGTCGGGGCCTTGAACCCGGCGTAGCGGACGCCCATCGGGTTGACCAGGCCGAGCACGTGCGACACCGTGCCGCCCTTGCCGGAGGTGTCCATGCCCTGCAGCACGAGCAGGACGCTGCGGGTGCCGCCGCCGACGCCCTCGGCGTAGAGGGCCTCCTGCAGCGACGACAGCCGCTCGCCGGCGCTGTCGAGCTTGGCCAGCGCCTTGGGCTTCTTGCCGGGACCGACCGGGGCCGACCCGGGGTCCGGCAGCTCCGCGCCCACGCGCAGCGCGTCCCGGACCCGGCTACCTGCGTCGTTCTTCGCCATCCCGCGAAACTACCTGCTCAGGCCGCGGCTTTCCTGGTGAAGGGTCCCGGCCCGCCTCCCGCAGCGTTTCGGGGGTCGACGCCCGGAAGTGCGCAACGAACAACGGGTGAAAGCAACGATTCCCGGCTGAATTCTGCGTGTCCTGCCTTTAACCTGAACGTATGACGACGTTCGCCGGCCGGGAGACCGCCGCCCCCTCCGCCGCGAGCTTCATCGAGCTCGACGAGCGGTGGAGCACGCACAACTACCACCCGCTGCCCGTCGTGATCGCCGAAGCCTCCGGTGCCTCGGTGACCGACGTCGAGGGCCAGTCCTACCTCGACTTCCTCTCCGGGTACTCGGCCATGAACTTCGGCCACCGCCACCCGGACCTGGTCGCCGCCGCCGTCGAGCAGCTCGGCCGCGTCACGCTGACCTCGCGCGCGTTCCACCACGACCAGCTGGGCCTCTTCTGCCGGGAGCTGGCCGAGCTCACGGGCACCGAGCTGGTGCTGCCGATGAACTCCGGCGCCGAGGCCGTGGAGTCCGCGGTGAAGATCGCCCGGAAGTGGGCCCACCGGATCAAGGGCGTACCCGACGGTACCGCCGAGATCATCGTCGCCGGCTCGAACTTCCACGGCCGGACCACCACGATCGTGTCGTTCTCGACCGACGAGACCGCGCGCGCCGACTTCGGCCCGTTCACGCCCGGCTTCGTCACCGTGAAGTACGGCGACGCCGCCGCGCTGCGCGACGCCATCACCCCGCGCACCGCCGCCGTGCTCCTGGAGCCGGTGCAGGGCGAGGCCGGCGTCGTGGTGCCCCCGGAGGGCTACTTCGCCGAGGTCCGTTCCGCCTGCGACGAGCACGGCGTGCTGCTGATCGCCGACGAGATCCAGTCCGGCCTGGCCCGCACCGGCACCGTGCTGGCGCTGGACCACGAAGGCGTCCGCGCCGACGTCTACACCCTCGGCAAGGCCCTCGGCGGCGGCATCCTGCCGGTGTCGGCGGTGGTCGGCCGCCGCGACGTGCTGGGCGTGCTGCAGCCGGGCGAGCACGGCTCGACGTTCGGCGGCAACCCGCTGGCCTGCGCGGTCGGCCGCGCGGTGATCCGCCTGCTGAGCACGGGCGAGTTCCAGCAGCGCTCCACCGAACTGGGCGCCCACCTGCACGCACGGCTGACGGAGCTGATCGGGCACGGGCTGTCCGAGGTCCGCGGCCGCGGCCTGTGGGCGGGCATCGACATCGCCCCCGGCGGCCCGTCCGGCCGGGCGGCTTCGCAGGCGCTGTCGGCGCGGGGCGTGCTGTGCAAGGAAACGCACGAGCGCACGCTGCGCGTCGCACCGCCGCTGGTGATCACGCGTGCGGAACTGGACCGGGGCATCGACGCGATCGCCGAGGTCATCCGCCCCTGAACCACCCGGATGCCGCCGGCTGTGCCTCCCGCCCCGGCGGCATCCGGGAGCACAACGTCCCCTTCGGACGTTGTGCCCGGTATGGGATCAGGGGAATGGGTGGAACGGCCGCTCGCCGGCACCGGCGGGGACACGCCCGCCGAGCTGTACGAGCAGGGCAAACGGCTCCGGGAGAAGACGCCGGCCGCGGCGCACGACCACGAGGCCGCGGGCGCGGACCGGCCGACGCCGGAGCAGTACTTCGAGGCGAGCAACGCCGGGCGGCTGCCGGAGCTGGCCGAACTGCGGCGGGAACGCATGCGCGCGTCGCCGTTCACGTTCTTCCGCGGCGCCGCCGGGCTGATGGGCGCCGACCTCGCCGGCACGCCGTCGGCCGGGCTCACCGCGCAGCTCTGCGGCGACGCGCACGCGGCGAACTTCGGGCTCTACGGCACGCCCGAGGGCAAGATCGTGATGGACATCAACGACTTCGACGAGACCGTGCCGGGCCCGTGGGAGTGGGACCTCAAGCGGCTCGCGGCGAGCCTGGTGCTCGCCGGCCGCGAGGGCGGCATCGGCGAGTCCGGCTGCCGCGAAGCCGCCGAAGACGCCGTGAAGTCGTACCGCCGCACCATCCGCGCGCTGGCCGACCTGCCGTTCCTGCGGTCGTGGAACGCCCTGCCGGACTCCTCGGTGCTGTCGAAGGCCCGCGCGGACGAGCTGATCGACGACTTCGCCGACGCCGCCGAGAAGGCCCGCAAGAACACCAGCGCGAAGGTCGCGGCGAAGTGGACCGAGCGCGTCGACGACCACCGGACCGGCCTGTCCCGGCACCGGTTCGTCGAGGACCCGCCGGTGCTGACGCACGTCGACGAGCGAACCGCCGAAGCCGTCGCCGCCGGCCTGGTGTCCTATGTGGACACGCTGCGCGAGTCGCGGCGGACGCTGATCGCCCGCTACCGGCTCGCCGACGTCGCCTTTCGGGTGGTCGGCACGGGCAGCGTCGGGCTGCGCAGCTACGTCGCCCTGCTGCACGGCAACGACGAGGAAGACCTGGTGCTGCAGGTGAAGCAGGCGCAACGGCCGGCCCTGGCGCCGTACCTCGGCCTGCCCGCGGCGGAGCACGAAGGACAGCGGATCGTCGACGGCGCCCGGCTCGTCCAGGCCGAAACCGACATCCTGCTCGGCTGGACGACCATCGACGGCGAGCCGTTCATCGTCCGGCAGTTCCGCAACCTCAAGGGCGACATCGACCCGGCGGAGCTGGAAAAGGACCACCTCGACGACTACGGCCGCCTGGCCGGGGCGCTGCTGGCCCGCGCGCACACGCGGTCGCTGCACCCGAAGCTCCTGGCGGGCTACTTCGCCGACGATTCCGAGCTCGACGAGGCGCTGGGCGCGTACGCGGTCCGTTACGCCGACCGGACCGAAGCCGACCACGCGGAGTTCTCAGGAGCCTGAGACGAGTCCGGCGACGTCCGCCGCGCAGCCCCAGGCGAGGGTGATGCCCGCGCCGCCGTGGCCGTAGCAGTGCACGACGTCGCCGGTCCGCTCCAGCCGCACCTCGCGCCGGAACGGGCGCAGGCCGACCAGCGACCGCAGCACCCGTGCGCCGGCGAGCCGCGGTTCCAGCTCGCGGGCGCGGCGCACGATGTCGGCCGTCACGCCCGGGTTGGGTTCGGTGTCGCCGCGGCCCGGTTCTTCGGTGCCGCCGCAGACGACGTGGGTGCCGTGCGGGATGACGTAGGTCGCGCCCGGGCCGGACTCGTCGACCGCGAACCCCGGCAGGCCCGGGTCGGCCAGGTGCACGACCTGGCCGCCGACGGGGACCATCGAGTCGTCCCCGGCCAGCCGGCCCGCGCCGAGCCCGGCCGCGTTGACGACCGGGCCGAGGCCGTCGAGCGAAGTCAGCGGCCGGTACTCGATGCGTACGCCCAGCGCGTTCACCCGGTTCAGGAGCCAGTCCAGGTAGACCGGGGTGTCGACGAGCGCGGTGGTGAAGTCCAGCCGGTCGCCGTCGCGGACGGGGTCGGTCATCGCGGTCAGCCACCACGGGTCCGGGGCGCCCGGCGCCAGCAGGACGCGGCCGCGGCAGAACCGCACGCCGGGCGCGTCCTGATCGCGCAGCACGGCGAGAGTCGCGGCGGTCCAGCGCACGATCCGCGCATCGGGACGGCGCACGGGCGGGTAGAGCACCCCACCGGCGACGGCGGAGGTCGTCTCCCCCGGCGGAGCGGCGGCGGCGAGGACGACGTCGTGGCCGGCTTCGGCCAGCCGGTGGGCACAGCTCAGCCCGATGATCCCGGCCCCGGCGACGGTCACCCGCATCCCGGCATCGTGACGCACGGACGCGGCGGGCCGCACCGAGGGGGCCGGACCACCCTCGCGCGGGTGAGGCCGAACGATCCCACCCGCCACGCTCGCCGGCCTACCCCGCGGGGCCGCGACTACCCTCGCGCGGGTGAGGACGATCCGGGTGGCGGCCGCGGTCTGCGGTCTGCTCGCACTGCTGCTGGGCCTGCCCTTCGCCGGCGGGACCGGCCCCGGCACCGTCGACCGGGCCGCCGCCGCAGCCGTCGCGCACCTCAGTCCCGGCGTCGTCGGGGCCCTCGTGCTCCCGACCGAGCCCTACGTCGTCCTCGCGCTCGGCGTGCTCGCCGTCGTCCTCTGCCTCCGCGCCGGACAACGCCGGGAAGCCGCACTGGCGCTCGCGATCCCCGTCCTGGCCATCCTGCTCACGGGCTGGCTGCTGAAACCCCTCTACGACCGCTGGAAGAACGACACCCTCGTCTACCCGAGCGGGCACACCGTGAGCCTCGTGGCGGTCCTGACCGTGCTCGTCCTCGTCACGCGCAAGGCCGTCGTGGTCGTGCTTTCCGCGCTCGCGCTCCTCGCGGCCACCGCCGGGCTCGTCGGGATGGGGTACCACTACCTGACCGACGTCGTGGGCGGGACGCTCTTCGCCGTCTCCGTCGTGCTGTTCAGCTGGCCTGCGCCGCGTCGCGTGCCAGTGCCGTCAGGCGGCTGACCGCGCGCAGGTACTTCTTGCGGTAGCCGCCGTTCACCATCTCCTCGGTGAACAGCGACGGCAGCGGCTCGCCCGAGACCACCACCGGGATCGCGCGGTCGTAGAGCCGGTCGGCGAACGCCACCAGCCGCAGCGCCACGTTCTGGTCCGGGGCCGGGTGGACGCCGCGCAGGTGCACGCGGGTGACGCCGTCCAGCAGCCGCCCGTACCGCGACGGGTGCAGCGACCCCAGGTGCTCGCACAGCGCGTCGAAGTCGTCCACAGTGGACCCTTCGTGCGTGGCGACCGACTCCTCCAGCACCTCGGCCGAAACCGGCGGCGGCGCGTCCGGCAGGCCGCGGTGGCGGTAGTCCGGGCCGTCGACGCGGACCACGCCGAACCGGGCCGAGAGCGTCTGGATCTCGCGCAGGAAGTCCTCGGCGGCGAACCGGCCCTCGCCGAGCTTCTCCGGCAGCGTGTTCGACGTCGCCGCGACGAACACGCCGGCGTCCATCAGCTCCTGCAGCAGCCGCGTGACCAGGGTCGTGTCGCCGGGATCGTCGAGCTCGAACTCGTCGATGGCCAGGAGCCGGTGCTCCGACAGCCGCCGCACGGCTTCGGGGAAGCCCAGCGCGCCGACCAGGTGGGTCAGCTCCACGAACGTGCCGTACGCCTTGGGCGAGGGCACCGCGTGCCAGGCCGAGGCCAGCAGGTGGGTCTTGCCGACGCCGAACCCGCCGTCGAGGTAGAGCCCCATCGGGCCGGCCGGTTCGGCCGGCCCGCCGAAGAGCTTGAAGCGCTTCTTCTCCTTGCGCGTCCCCACTTTCGCGGCGAACGCCGAGCACGACTCGACCGCGGCGGCCTGGCTCGGCTCGTCGGGGTTCGGGAGGTAGGTCTCGAACCGGACGGCGTCGAAGCGCGGCGGCGGCACCAGCGCGCCGATCAGCTCGTCGGCGGACAGCTCGGGACGGCGGCCGGTGAGGTGCGCGGGCATGGTCACGGAGCCTATCCGCCGCACTCACCCGTCCGGGCGCCCAGCCGCCCCGGTAGAGACGTGCTTCACGCCCGTGCTGGGATTGTCCCGTGCGTAGCGTGTGGCCCCTCTCGGCGGGCGAGCTGACCGGGGAAGACCTCGAAGAGATCTACGCCTACCCGGCGAACCTCGACCGGCCGTGGGTGCAGGTCAACTTCGTCGCGTCCGCCGACGGCGCCGTCGAGGTCGACACGACGTCGGCCGGGCTGTCCCACGCCGCCGACCGGCAGGTCTTCCTGCTCGGGCGCGACCTCGCCGACGTGATCCTGGTCGGCGCCGGCACCGCCCGCGCGGAGGACTACCGCGGCGTCGTCGCGGGACCGAAGCGCCTGGAGCGCCGTCGCCGCCTCGGGTTCGACGGCGTCCCGCCGATCGCCGTGGTGACCCGGACCGCGGACCTCGACCCCGCTTCCCGGCTGTTCACCGAGACCGTCGTTCCCCCGATCGTGGTCACCACGGAAACCGCGGACACCGCGGCGCTCGAAGCCGCCGGGGCGTCGGTGCTGCGGGCGGGCACCGCCGACGTCGACCTGCCGCGCGCCCTCGACCTGCTGGCCGAGCGGGGCCTGCGCCGGATCGCGTGCGAAGGCGGGCCGCGGCTGTTCGCGCAGCTCGTCGCGGCCGACCGGATCGACCAGCTGTGCCTGACCGTCGCGCCGCTGCTCGTGGCCGGGACGGCGGACCGGATCGCCACCGGTCCCGGCAGCGTTCCCCGCCGGCTCGCGCTGGCGTCGATCCTGGTCGAGGACGGCTTCACGTTCCTGCGCTACCGCCGGGCCGCCGGGTGAGCGCCGACGCCGACCTGGCCACCCGGGCCGCGGCCGGGGACGAAGCCGCGTTCGGCGCGCTCGTGCGCGAGCACACGCCCCGGATGTACCGGGTCGCGCTGCGGATCACCGGCAGCGCCGCCGAGGCCGAGGACGTCGTGCAGGAGTCGTGGCTCGCCGCGTGGCGCGCGCTCGGCACGTTCCGGCACGAGTCCGCGGTGTCGACCTGGCTCTACCGGGTCGTCACCAACAGCGCGCTCGCCCTGCTGCGCCGCCGCAAGCCCACGATCTCGCTGGACGAACCGGCCGGGCAGTCCACTGTGGACCTGGAGCTGCTCGCGGTCCCCGGTCCCGAAGGCCGCGTCGTGCGCGCCGAGGAGGTCGACGCGGTGCTGCGGGCGATCGGCAGGCTCGAGGTGTCCCAGCGGGTGCCGCTCGTGCTGCGCGAGCTGGAAGGCCTGAGCTACGAAGAGGTCGCCGAAGTGCTCGACGTGAACGTCGGCGCCTTGCGTTCCCGGCTGCACCGGGCCAGGGTGGCGCTGCTCGCCGAGTTGAGGGAGCGGTGATGGCCGAGCAGACCGACCCCGAGCGCGACCCGCGCTGGGACGCCGTGCGCGCCGCCGCCCGGCGCCGCGTGCCGACCCCGCCCGGCCTGGTCGAGCGCGTGCTGCGGGCGGTCGCGCGCGGCGGGCGGACGGCCGTCGCGGTGCCCGGCGACGACGGTGGCCTGCGGATCACCGAACAGACCGTCGTCCGCCTGGCCGGGACCATCGCGGCCGGCCGGGCGCCCGCCGGGGTACGCGTCTCCGCCGTGGCCGTCGAGGACGCCGTCGTGCAGGTGCTGGTGTCGGTCCGCTTCGGCGTCGTCGCCGACGAAGCCGCCGAAGCGCTGCGACGGGAGATCACCGCCGAGCTGTCCCGGCAGCTGGGTGTCGCGACCCCGGTGAACGTGCACGTCGTGGACGTCCACCCGGACTGAACATTCCCCCGATCGGGGGACCTTGCGTGAGGGATTCGCGCTCCCGGGCATCGTAAGGGCGAGAGACCGCCGCGAGAGGAGCCAGCACGCATGCACCCGGAACGGACCGAGAGCCCCGGCACGGTCACGCCGCTCAACGAGGAGGGTGCGGCCGGCCGCACCACGATCTCGTCGCTGGTCGTGCAGAAGGTGGCCGGGCTGGCCACCCGCGAGGTCGCCGGCGTGCACGCGCTCGGCGGCGGCGGGGTGTCCCGCGCGATCGGCGCGCTGCGCGAGCGGATCCCCGGCTCCGGCACGGTGACCACGACCGGGGTGTCGGTCGAGGTCGGCGAGAAGCAGACCGCGATCGACCTCGACGTCGTCGTCGAGTACGGCGCCCGCATCACCGACGTCGCCCGCGCGGTGCGGCGCAACGTGATCACCGCGGTCGAGCAGATCACCGGGCTCGAGGTGATCGAGGTGAACATCGCCGTCAACGACATCCACCTGCCGGGCGACGAAGAGCCCGAGTCCACGCGGGTGGAGTGACCGCGCGCGGACCGGACGACCCGGAGGGCCGCGCGGCCTTCCGGGCCTTCGTGCGCACCCACCACCCGGACGTCGGCGGCGACCCGGCGGAGTTCGCGGCGGGCCTGGCCCGCTTCCGCGAGCCGGCCCCGGACTCCCGCTTCGACGCCCCGGTCGTCTTCGTGCCCCGCCGCCGCGGCCTCGCGGCGTTCTTCGCCCGCTTCCGCCGCCGCCCGCCCCGCGTGCGGTGACCGCCCCGCCGGGGCAAGCTTCCCCCACCGCCCGTCCAAGGAGGACATGTGAACGCAACGAAGACCGGGCTCCTGGCCGGGCTGATCCTCGGCCTCGCCGCGACCCAGGGGTTCACCGCGTTCCTGGTGACGCTGGCCGTCGGGATCATCGGCCTGGTCGCCGGCCGGGTCCTCGACGGCGAACTCGACCTCGGCGAGCTGTTCGGCAAGGGCCGCGACAAGTGAACCGCGCCCTCGACGTGCCGCGCGAGCTCGCCGAACCGGCTGAGCGCGGCACCCTCACCATCGGCCACGCCGTGGTCCGCAAGGTCGCGCAGCACGCCGCCGACCAGGTGCCGGGCATCGCGCACGACGGCAAGAAGGGCGCGAAGGCCAAGGTCGGCGGCCTCGACAACGACGTCGACCTCGCGCTGGAGCTCGCCCTGCGCTACCCGGGCGCGGTCCGGGCGGTCGTCGGCGACGTGCGGGAGAAGGTCACCGAAGAGGTCGAGCTGATCACCGGCTACCACGTGCGGACGCTCGCCGTGACGGTGTCCGCGCTGCTGCCGGCCCCCGCGCCGCGGGTGCGGTAGCCGTGCGCCCGTTCGTCCGCATCCTCGCCACCCTCCTCGGCCTGGCCTTCGCCGCCGCCGGGGCGGTGCTGGCCCTCGAAGTCGGCTGGCACTGGTGGCGCCCGGAAGCGGCGCCGCTGCTCGTGCCGTGGCCGCGCTGGCAAGCCGAACTCGGCGCGCTGGGCTGGGACGCCTACGCGGTCCGCGTCGGCGCCGGGGTGCTCGCCGCCGCGGGCCTGGTGCTCGTCTTCTGCGCGCTGGCCGCCGGCAGCCGTGCGGTGCGGCTGACCGACCCGGCCGACGAAGTGAGCGTCTCGACGTCGCCGCGGTCGCTGGCCCGGCTGGTCGGGCTGACCGTGCGCGCGCAGGACAACGTCGCCGGCGCGTCCGTCACCGCGAGCGCCCGGCGGGTCCGCGTCCGGGCGAAGAGCCCCCTGGAAACCGAGGGCGAGCTGCGGCCGCGGCTGCTGGAAACCGTGTCCGCCCTGCTCGACGAGGTCCCGCTGGCGCGGCGGCCGAAGGTGACCGTCGTCGTCGATTCGCCGAAGGACCGCCGATGACCAAGTCCGTTGCCGCGAAGGCGCTTTCCCGGTCGTACGCGGGCGAACGCGTGCTGACGTTCCTCGTCGGGCTGCTCGCCCTGCTCGGCGGCGCGCTCGCGCTCGTCGTGGGGTACGGCGTGCTCGGCGAGTACCGGGGCCGGCGGCCGCTGCTGGACCCGATGGCCGTCGAGTGGCTCGGGAGCCACGCCACTCCGGCGCGGATCGCCGCGATCGTGCTCGGCGTGCTGCTGTTCGTGCTCGGGCTGCGCTGGGCGCTGCGCTCGCTGCGCCCGGAACCACGGCCGGACCTGGACCTCGACCGCACCGACGGCGCCGAGCTGGTGGTCACCGCGGCCGCGATCGCCGAGGCCGTGCAAGCCGACGCCGAGCAGCTCGACGGCGTGAGCCGCGCCCGGGTCCGCGCGGTCGGCTCGCGCACCGCCCCCGCGTTGCGGATCACGCTGTGGCTGCACGAAGGCACCGATCTCAAGGGCGTCTGGGCCGGGTTGGACACGCAGGTGCTGGCCAGGGCCCGCGAATCGCTCGGCCTCGACGTCCTGCCCACGGCCGTCCGCCTGGAACTCGACACGACCGCGCCGAAACGCGTGCGCTGAGCCGGGCTTTTCCGCAGAATGCGGGCATGCCCCTACCGCTGCAGCCGCCGCTGAAGCCGATGCTCGCCAAGCCCGCGAAGGCCATCCCGGACTCCGGGGGCTTGCTGTTCGAGCCGAAGTGGGACGGGTTCCGCTGCCTCGTCTTCCGCGACGGCGACGAGCTGTACCTGCAGTCCCGCGCGGAAAAACCGCTCAACCGGTACTTCCCCGAAGCGGTGGCCCGGCTGCTGGAGGTGCTGCCGCCGCGGGTGGTGCTGGACGGCGAGCTCGTCGTCGCGCGGGACGGGCGGCTCAACTTCGACGCCCTCACCGAGCGGATCCACCCGGCCGAAAGCCGCATCACGCTCCTGGCGGCCGAGCAGCCCGCCGAGTTCGTCGCGTTCGACGTCCTCGCCCTCGGCGACGACCTGCTGCTCGACGAGCCGACGTCGGTGCGCCGCGACCGGCTCGTGGAGCTGGCGGGCGAGAAGTTCCCGCTCACCCCGGCGACCACCGACCCGGCCACCGCGCGGCACTGGTTCGAGCTCTTCGAGGGCGCCGGCCTCGACGGCGTCATCGGCAAGCCGCTGGACGAGCCGTACACGCCCGGCAAGCGCGTGCTGCTCAAGTACAAGCACGTGCGCACCGCGGACTGCGTGCTGGCCGGGCTGCGCTGGCACGTCGACGGCGGCCCCGGCGAACTGGTCGGCTCCTTCCTGCTCGGCCTGCACGACGAGGAGGGCGTGCTGCACCACGTCGGCACGGTCGGGTCGTTCCCGATGCCGCGGCGCCGTGAACTGGCCGAGGAGCTGGCGCCGTTGGTCACCGACGGCGAAGACCACCCGTGGGGCGGGCTCGCGAAGGGCGAGGGGCAGCGGATCCCGGGCGGCATCACGCGCTGGCGCGCCACCGAGCACGAGTGGGTGCCGCTGCGGCCCGAGCGCGTCGTCGAAGTCGCCTACGAGAACACCGAAGGCGGGATGCCCTCGCGGTTCCGGCACAACGCGCGGTTCAAGCGCTGGCGCCCGGACCGCGAAGCCGCTTCGTGCGACTACAGCCAGCTCGAAGAGCCGGCCCGGTACGACCTCGACGCCGTGTTCCGCGGCCAGGTCGTGCGGACCCGCTAACCCTCGTCCCACACCGGCCGTGCGAAGCTCGGCTGGCCCTGCCCTTGATCGTGCTCGACGTGAGGATCCCGCCCGTGCGCCGCCGCCGTTCCCGTGCCCTGGTCGCGCTGCTCGCCCTGGCCGCCGCCGCGGGGTGCGCCGCCGGGCCGTCGGTGCGCCCGGCGCTGGTCGAGAACGACGGGAAGACCACCGGCAGCACGCCGGCCGGGACGCCGTCGGTGCCGCTGCCGCCGCTGGCCGAACCGCAGTCGCCGACGGTGAAGTGGGCCGACTGCGACGACGACACCCGGCAGCGGATCGGCACCCCCGCGGTGCCGGACACCCTGCACTTCACCTGCGCGCGCGTCACCGCCCCGCTGGACGCCCCGGGCGAGCCCCGCCGGTCGCTGGTGCGGCTGCTGGCGCTGAAGGTGGGCAGCGGACCGGTGCCGCTGGTCGTCGTCAACGACATCGACGGCGAACCGGGCACGGTCTACGCGGCGCGGCTGGCCGCGACGCTGCCGCCGGCGTTCCTGGAGAAGTTCTCGCTGGTCGGGGTGGACCGCCGCGGCACCGGGATGTCCGGCGCGGCCCAGTGCGTGCCACCGGACATCCGCCACGACCTGATCGACGCCGACCCGGCCCAGGGCGGCCTGCAGGACGTGCTCGACGCGGCCCGCAAGGCGGGTCAGCAGTGCGCGATCGAGCTGGACGACTCCCAGACGGCGCTGGACAGCTGGCGCGCGGCGGGCGACCTCGACG
Organism: Amycolatopsis sp. NPDC049159; assembly: GCF_040648295.1. Classification (NCBI taxonomy): domain Bacteria; kingdom Bacillati; phylum Actinomycetota; class Actinomycetes; order Pseudonocardiales; family Pseudonocardiaceae; genus Amycolatopsis; species Amycolatopsis sp. NPDC049159. Next base: position 526,366 of record NZ_JBEZDL010000002.1, on the reverse strand, counting down.
AGGTGCGCAAGCAGCTGGGCATGGAGCGCCTGAACGCCCTCGGCCGCGGCGACGGCTCGAAGGTGCTGGCCGACTACGCGGTCCGCTTCCCCGGCCAGGTCGGCCGCGTGGTCCTCGACGGCGTCCCCGACCCGGGCGCGGACACCGCGGCCGTGCTCGACGCGGTCGCCGCCGGCGCCCAGTCCACATTGGACGCGTTCGGCACGGACTGCGCGACCCGCGGCTGCGCGCTGGGAGACCCGAAGGCGGCGCTGGCCGCGGTGACCGACCAGCTGCGCGCGAACCCCCCGCTGACCCCGGACGGCGTCGCGTTCGGCCCGGGCGTCGCGATGTTCGCGGTCTACTCGGGACTTTCGCAGCGCACGCGCTGGCCGGAACTGGCGGACGCGCTGGTGGCGGCACGCGGCGGCAACACCGGCCCGCTGGCGGCGTTCGCGGCCCCGGTGCTGCAGGACTCGCGCGCACAGCCGTCCCGGATCGACGCGACGATCGCGACCCGCTGCAACGACAGCCAGACGCGGTTGTCGGCGGACCAGCTCGACCAGGTGGTGGCCGGCATGCGGGCGAAGTACCCGCAGTTCGGCGCGGTGGTCGCGCAGCAGCTGGCGTGGTGTGGACCGTGGCCGGTGCGCACGGAACCGCTGCCGGCCCCGGGCGCCCCGGGCGCCCCGCCGATCCTGGTCGCGGCGACGGCGGCCGACCCGTCGACCCCGGGAGTGGGCAGCACGCGGGCGGCCGATCAGATGCCGTCGGCGGTGACGATCACCTGGCAGGGAGCGGGGCACGGCGCGGTGGGCGCTTCGCCGTGCGTGACCGACGCGGCGCGGGCCTTCCTGGTGGACGGGAAGGTCCCGGCGAACGGAACCCTCTGCCCGGCCTGACGGCGCGGGGTGAACCCGCGGCCGGCGAGGCAGCCCACCCACCCGACGGAGGGCGCCGTCGCCGCAGGTCGTTCCGGTCTGATGGTCAGGAGTCGCGGAGACCGGCGTTGAGCCGCGCCGCCTCGCGGGTCAAGTGCTCGACCTCCGCCACGTTCGCCGCCTTCCGGGCCGCCTCCACGTACAGCTCCGCCGCCTTCGCCAGGTCGCCCTCGCGCTCGTGGAGGTACGCCGCCACCGCCGTGTACCGCGGCAGGTTCCCGTCCAGCTCGGCCAGCGCCGCCAGCCCGGCGCGCGGGCCGTCCGCCTCCCCCACCGCCACCGCGCGGTTGAGGCGCACCACCGGGCTCCCGGTCAGCTTCGCCAGCTCGTCGTACCACTCGACGATCTGCACCCAGTCGGTCTCGCCCGCGGTCGGGGCGTCGGCGTGCAGCGCCGCGATCGCCGCCTGGGCCTGGAACTCGCCGAGCCGATCCCGCGCCAGCGCGGCCTGCAGGATCGCCACCCCCTCGGCGATCAGCCCGGTGTCCCACAACGACCGGTCCTGGGCGGCCAGCGGCACCAGGTCACCGTCGGGCCCGAGGCGGCTGGCCCGCCGGGCGTGGTGCAGCAGCATCAACGCGAGCAGCCCCGCCACCTCCGGGTGGTCGATCGCCGCCACCAGCCGCCGGGTGAGGCGGATCGCCTCCGCCGCCAGGTCGACGTCGCCCGAGTAGCCCTCGTTGAACACCAGGTACAGCACGCGCAGCACCGTCGCGACGTCGCCGGGCTCGTCGAACCGCACTCCCGAGACCGTCTTCTTGGCGCGGCTGATGCGCTGCCCCATCGTCGCCTCGGGCACCAGGTACGCCTGCGCGATCTGGCGCGTCGTCAGCCCGCCCACCGCCCGCAGCGTCAGCGCCACCGCGGAAGACGGCGACAGGGACGGGTGCGCGCACAGGAAGTACAGCTGGAGCGTGTCGTCCTCGGCCGGCACGTCCCCGGGCGTCACCTCGGCTTCGACGACGTCCTCGCGGCGACGGCGGGCGGTCTCGGACCGGGTCTCGTCGAGGAACTTGCGCCAGGCCACCGTGACCAGCCAGCCCTTGGGGTCGCGCGGCGGGCCGTCCGCCAAGCCGCGGACGGCCTCGATCAGGGCTTCCTGGACGGCGTCCTCGGCCGCCGCGAAGGGAGCCCCGCGGCGGACGAGGACCGCCAGGACGGCCGGGGTCAGGCTGCGGAGCAGGACCTCGTCCACCGGACCGGTCACTCCGTGATCGTGGGCAGCGGGGCCAGGCACGGGCGCAGCTCGAGCCACTCGTGGATCGGCTTCCCGCCCGCGCCCGGCGCCGCGGACAGCTCGCCGGCCAGCTCGAGCGCGCGCTCGTGGCTGTCGACGTCGATGATCATCCAGCCGGCGATCAGGTCCTTGGTCTCGGCGAACGGGCCGTCGGTGACCGGCGGGCGCCCTTCGCCGTCGAAGCGGACGAACGTCCCCTCGGGGGCGAGGCCCTGCTCGCTGACGAACTCACCGGTCTCCCGGAGCTTGACCGCGAACTCGTCCATGTACCGGATGTGCGCGGTGATCTCTTCGGGCGTCCAGCGGTCCATCGGCACGTCGTTGACCGCCGCCGGGGCGCCGCGGTAGTGCTTGAGCAGCAGGTACTTGGCCATCGTGGTGCTCCCTCGGTGGTGGGCGACCGGCGGTCCCGGTCGCCTTCACCCCGGGGACGGAGCCGGTTCTCCGGTTTCGACATCGCCACCGAACTCTTTTTTTTTGGGGGGGGTCCGGGTGGCGGAGCCCCCGGCTCGGGGCGGAGCCCCGGGCGACACGGCCAATTTACTGGCGGTACGACTCGACCTCGGAGACCGGGCGGGCCGCGGCGTCGTCCGGGTTCTCGTGGAACTCGGTTTTCGCGCGGCGCTGCCGGAGCAGGTCCCAGCACTGGTCGAGCTGCTGCTCGACCGCGGTGAGGCGATCCTTGTCGCCGCCGCTCAGCCCCACGCCGACCGAGCGCGACCGGAGCTCGTGCTCCTCCGCGATCAGCTCGTCGATCCGGCCCAGGATTTCGCTGTCGGCCATGTCGTTCCTCCTCTTGCGGTTTGCTCGGGTGAGACGCTACCCCGGCCCCGGGAATTCCCGCCGCGCCCGGTTCGTTGACCTGGGCATGAGCACCGTTGAGCTGACCGCCGAGAACTTCGACCAGACGGTAAACGACAACGAGTTCGTCCTGATCGACTTCTGGGCGAGCTGGTGCGGGCCGTGCCGCCAGTTCGCGCCGGTCTACGAAAAGGCCTCCGAGAAGCACGACGACCTCGTGTTCGCGAGCGTCGACACCGAAGCGCAGCAGCAGCTCGCCGCCGCCTTCGACGTCCGCTCCATCCCGACGCTGGCCATCATCCGCGACAAGACGCTGATCTACGCCCAGCCCGGCGCGCTGCCCGAGCCGGCCCTCGAAGAGCTCATCAAGCAGGCTCGCGAGGTCGACATGGACGAGGTCAAGCGCAAGGCCGCCGAAGCCGAGGCCGAACAGGCCTGACCACCACCACACGACGAAGGCCGCTCCGGATCCCGGAGCGGCCTTCGTCGTACCTCAGGACCTGGTCGCGAGCCCGCGCAGGAAGAACGCCAGGTTCGCCGGGCGCTCGGCCAGCCGCCGCATGAAGTAGCCGTACCACTCGTCGCCGTAGGGCACGTAGACCCGCATGCGCGCGCCCGAAGCCGCGATCCGCGCCTGCTCCTCCGGCCGGATGCCGTAGAGCATCTGGAACTCGTGGTCGTCGTCACGTCGGAGGTTTTCCTCGGCCAGCGCGGCGGCGATCTCGATCATCCGCGGGTCGTGCGAAGCGACCATCGGGTAGCCCTGGCCCGCCATCAGCACGCGCAGGCAGCGGACGTAGGACTTGTCCACTTCGGACTTCTCCTGGAACGCGACCGACTCCGGCTCGGCGTACGCGCCCTTGCACAGCCGCACGCGCGACCCCGGCCCGGACAGCTCCCGGCAGTCCTGCTCGGTGCGCCGCAGGTAGGCCTGCAGCACCGCGCCGACCCACGGGTACTCGCCGCGCAGCTCGCGCAGGATGCCGAGCGTCGAGTCCGTGGTGGTGTGGTCCTCCATGTCGAGCGTCACGGTGGCGCCGACCGCCTCGGCCGCCGCGCAGATCTTCCGCGCGTTCTCGCACGCGACGTCCTCGCCGTTCGACGGCAGGAACTGGCCCACCGCCGACAGCTTCACCGAGACGTCGGCACCGTCCGCCAGCCCTTCGGAGGCCAGCGCCGACAGCACGGCTTCGTAGGCCGCGACGGTCGACGCGGCCTGCGCGGCGTCGGTGGTGTCCTCGCCCAGGTGGTCGAGGGTGATCCGCCGGCCGTCCGCCGCCAGTTCCCCGGCGACGCGGACGGCGTGGGCGGTCTCGGACCCGGCGACGAACCGGCGCACCACGGATCGCGTGGCAGGCACCGCCTCGACGAGCCGCCGGATGCCCTTCGAGCGGGCGGCGGCGAGCAACGGGGCACGCAGCATGACGGTCTCCCTCTCAGCCCTGGTGCGGGTAGCGCACGGAGGTCGGCGGCACGAACGTCTCCTTGATCGAGCGCGGGCTCGTCCAGCGCTGCAGGTTGAAGATCGAACCCGCCTTGTCGTTGGTGCCCGAGGCCCGCGCGCCGCCGAACGGCTGCTGGCCGACGACGGCGCCGGTCGGCTTGTCGTTGACGTAGAAGTTGCCCGCGGCGAACCGCAGCGCCTCGGCCGCCTTCGCCACGGCCGTGCGGTCGTTGGCGATGATCGCGCCGGTCAGCGCGTACGCGGCCGTCTCGTCGACGAGCTTGAGCACGGCGTCGAAGTCGCCGTCCTCGTAGACGTGCACCGAGAGGATCGGGCCGAAGTACTCGGTCGAGAAGATCTCGTGCTTCGGGTTGTCCGACACGAGGATCGTCGGCTGCACGAAGTAGCCGACGCTGTCGTCGGCGGTGCCACCGGTCAGCACCTCGACCGAAGCGTCGTCCTTCACGCTGTCGAACAGCGCGGTGTGCTTGGCGAACGCCCGGGCGTCGATGACCGCGCCGCCGAAGTGCGACAGGTCGGTGACGTCGCCGTAGGACAGCGCCTCGGTCTCGGCGACCAGGCCGTCCTTCAGCTTCGTCCACAGGCTGCGCGGGACGTACGCGCGCGAAGCCGCGGAGCACTTCTGGCCCTGGTACTCGAAGGCGCCGCGGACGAGCGCGGTGCGCAGGACGTCGACGTCGGCGGACGGGTGCGCGAGCACGAAGTCCTTGCCGCCGGTCTCGCCGACCAGCCGCGGGTACGAGCGGTAGCCCGCGATGTTCGCGCCGACCGTGCCCCACAGGTGCTGGAACGTCGCGGTCGAGCCGGTGAAGTGGATTCCGGCCAGGTCGCGGTGGGTCAGGGCGACCTCGGAGACGGCCTTGCCGTCACCCGGCAGCAGGTTGATGACGCCCGGGGGCATGCCCGCCTCTTCGAGCAGCCGCATGGTCAGGTGCGCGGCGAAGGACTGGGTCGGCGACGGCTTCCACAGGACCGTGTTGCCCATCAGCGCGGGCGCGGTCGGCAGGTTGCCGGCGATCGCGGTGAAGTTGAACGGCGTGATCGCGTAGACGAAGCCTTCCAGGGGGCGGTGCTCCAGCCGGTTCCACACGCCCGGGGAGCTGATCGGCTGCTCGGTGAGCACGCGGCGGCCGAACTCGACGTTGAAGCGCCAGAAGTCGGCGAGCTCGCAGGCGGCGTCGATCTCGGCCTGGGTGGCGGTCTTGGACTGGCCGAGCATGGTGGCGGCGTTGAGGGTGGCGCGCCACGGGCCGGTCAGCAGGTCGGCCGCGCGCAGCAGGATCGCGGCGCGGTCGTCGTAGGACAGCGAGCGCCACTCCGGCGCGGCCTTCGCGGCGGCCGCGATGGCGTCGGTGGCGTCCTGCGCCGTGGCGCTGTGGATGGTGCCCAGCACGTGCTTGTGGTTGTGCGGCTGGACGACGTCGATCTTCTCGCCGCCACCGGGGCGCTGCTCGCCGCCGACGGTGACCGTGAGGTCGACGGGTTCCGCCTGGCCCAGCCGCTTGAGCGCACCCTCGAGTTCCGCGCGCTCAGCGCTGCCCGGCGCGTACGTCAGCACCGGCTCGTTCTTCGGGGCGGGGGTCTGGGTCACGGCGTCCACGGCGGCTCCTCTGCCAATCCTGCTACGTCTGGATGCCCCGAACGGTAACTCCGGACACTCCCCGGCGGCTTGTCCAACCGGCTAAAATCGCTCGTATGATCTTGTCCGATCGGATAGCTCGGAGATGACGTCGCTGCGGCACGTGCTGGCGACGCTCGGCGAGCCGCTCGTCGAGGTCGTCGTGGCGCCGCACGGCCTCGGCGTGCCGGTCTCCGACGTCGTGATCCTCGACCCCGAAGATCCCCTGGAAGCCTCGCCGGGCGACCTGGTGCTGGTCATCGGCGCCCGCGGCCGGGCGGCGGCGCCGGCGATCCGCGCGGCCGGGCGCGGGGGCGCGGCCGCGGTGGCGGTCAAGGGCGCGACGGGCGCCGACGTCGCCGCCGACGCGGGCGTCGCGCTGCTCACCGTCGGCACCGAAGCGCGGTGGGAGCAGGTCGAGTCGCTGGCCCGCGGGGTCGTCGAGGCCGCGCGGGCGGGTGGCGAGGCGGCCAGCGGCGAGGTGCTCGGCGACCTGTTCGCGCTGGCCCAGACCATCGCGACGCTCACCGGCGGCCTGGTCAGCATCGAGGACACCGCGAACCGCGTGCTCGCCTACTCGCGGGCGGGCGACGAGGTGGACGAGCTGCGGCGGCTGTCGATCCTCGGGCGCGAAGGCCCGGAACGCTACCTCGCGATGCTCCGCGAATGGGGCGTCTACCAGCGGCTGCGTGCGGGCGAGGGGATCGTGCGCATCGACGAGCGCCCCGAGCTGGGCATCCGGCGGCGGATCGCGGCCGGCATCCACGCCGGCAAGCAGCCGCTCGGCACGATCTGGGTCCAGGAGGGCGCCCAGCCGCTCACCGAACGCGCCGAAACGGCCCTGCTCGGCGCGAGCCGGACCCTCGCGCCGCAGCTGATCCGCGCCCGCACGCTGCCGAGCCCCGAACTGCGGCTGCGCGAAGACCTCCTGGCCAGCCTGCTGGAAGGGCGGCTCGATGCGGAGTCCGTCGCGGACGACATCGGCGCCGACCCGTCACGGCCGGCGCAAGTCCTCGCGTTCTCGCTGGAGCGGTCGGGCAACCGGCAGCTGCGGCGCGCGGAGCTGGTGCACCTGATCGCCGTGCACACCGCGGCCTACCGGCGCAGCGCGCTGGTGAGCGTGATCGGCGGCCGCGTCTACGCGCTGCTGCCGGACCTGCCCGAGCACTCCGACGCGGCCGTGCTGGCGCTGGCGCGCGAGATCGCCGCCACCGCCCGGCGGCACCTGGACGTCCCGGTGCGGGTGGCGCTCGGCGGCGTCGTGCCGCGCCTGTCCGACGCGGCCGCGTCCCGGGGCGACGCCGACCGCGTCCTGGCGGCGATGGCGCGCGGGCACTGGGCCGCCGACGTCGCCTCGCTGGCCGACGTCCGCGCCGAGGTGCTGCTCTCGGAGGTGCTGGCGTACCTGGGCGGGCAGCCGCGCATCCGCGACCCGCGCCTGACCGCGCTGACCGAGCACGACGCCGAGCACGGCGGCATCCTCGTCCCGGCGGTCCTGGCCTGGCTGGACGCGTTCGGCGACGTCCGGTCGGCGGCCCGGGTGCTGAACATCCACCCCAACACCGTGCGCTACCGTGTCCGCCGCGCGACCGAGGTGTCCGGAGTGGACTTCGACGACCCCGCCCAGCGCATCCTCACCCAGCTGCAGCTGAGGCTCTGATCCTGCTAGCTTCGCCGCCGTGGATCTCTTCTCGCGCACGTGGGCGGCGTTGCGCGCCGCGGTCGCTTCCCTTCACGACGAAGACTTCGCGAAGCCGTCCGGCTGCCGGGGCTGGCTGGTCCGGGACCTGGTGTGCCACCTGGTGATCGACGCGCAGGACGTGCTGATCACGCTGGTGACGCCGGCTTCGTCGGCGGTGACGCACGACTCGGTGACGTACTGGGCGGTCGGCTCCGAAGCCCCGACGGGCGACGACCCGCTGGACGCCCTGATCGTCCGCTTGGCCGCGGCGTACGAAGACCCGGCGCTGCTCAAGTTCCACCTCGACGACGTCGGCTCGGCGGCCGGGCGCGCGGCGGACCTGGCCGACCCGGGCACGCGCGTGCGCACCCAGGACATGGTCCTGACCGCGGGCGACTACCTCTCGGCGTACGTGCTGGAGTGGACGCTGCACCACCTCGACCTGGTGGCCCACCTGCCGTCGGTTCCGGGGCCGCCGCCGGAGGGACCGGCGCGGACGCGGGCGGTGCTGGAGGAGATCGCGGGGACGGCGTTCCCGGCGTCGTTCTCCGACACCGACGTCCTGCTGGTGGCGACCGGGCGGCGGCCACCGACGGCGGCCGAAGCGACCGCGCTGGGCGAATTGACCGCGCGGCTGCCGTTCGTCCTCGGCTGAACGGCCGGAAATGCGCCGGCGGTAATTCTTCGACGCGCTCTCGGCGTATCGGGAAATCGGCTCACACGAGTGCGGGCAGTTCCGCCGATCGGGCCAGTGCGGCGAATGAATCGAGCCGCGCGGATTGGTCGTGCGCGGCCGTCGTCGCCAAAACCTCGTCGGCTCCCGCGGCCTCGATCAGCGCGCCCAGCCGGTCCCGCACTTCGGCCGGCGTGCCGGAGATCTGGCCGTCGAGGGTCTCTTCGAGGCGGCGGCGTTCGCGGTCGGTCATCGGCGTGGCAAGGACGTCCGACGGCGGGTCCAGCGGCGGGAAGACGCCGTGGGAGCGCGAATACACCGTCGCCCAGGCCTCCGAGACGAGCAGCCGCCGCGCGTCCGCGGCCGAGTCCGCGACGGCGATCGCGCTCGACACCACGACGTACGGCTCGAGCGCCCACGCGCTCGGCCGGAACCCGTCGCGGTAGCGCGTCACGGCTTCGGCCAGCGCCCGTTCCCCGCGGACGGGCGCGATCACCAGCGGCAGCCCGAGTTCCGCGGCGAGGTCCGCGCCGGAGCCGGTGGCCAGCAGGAACGGCGGCACGCGCAGCCCTTCGGCGGGGTAGGCGTGGACGCCCGGGTAGCCGTGCTCGCCGGTGAAGAACCCGAGCAGCTCGCGCACCTGCGCGGCGAACCCGTCGGCGGCGTCCTTGCCCTGCCCCAGCGCGTCGCGGACCCCGCCGGTGAAGCCGACGGACCGGCCGAGCCCCATGTCGATCCGGCCCGGGTGAAGCGCTTCCAGCACCCCGAACTGCTCGGCGACGACCAGCGGCCGGTGGTTCGGCAGCATGACCCCACCGGTCCCGACGCGGATCCGCGAGGTCGCCCCGGCGACGGCGGCGGCGAGCACGGTCGGCGCGGACCCGGCGACCCCGGGCACGCCGTGGTGCTCGGACACCCAGAACCGGTGGTACCCCAGCCGTTCGATGCCCGCGGCGAACGCGACGGTGTCCCGCAGCGCCCGCGCGGGACCGCCGTCCCGCCGCACGGGCGAGCGATCCAGGACCGAGAACTTCACACGGGGTGCAACGCGCCGCCGTGACCGGGATTCCCGTCAGGGGCGCCAGCGCTCGCTGTAGTCCGGGTGGTCGGCGTAGGGCAGCGCCAGCAGGCGCAGGGTGAGGCACCAGTTGGAGCCGGCCTCGTCGGCGGGCACGTGGCAGGTCTCACACCAGTATTCGCTGCCGTAGAGCGGAAAACCGGGGACCTTCTCCGACACCGTGGTGCGGTGGGCGAGCAGGATCCGCCGGGTCGCTTCGATCTCGTTGATCATCTGGTTGACCGCGTCGAGGTCGAGATCGCTGAGCCCGCGGATCCGCTGCTCCACGGCGACCTTGGTCTCCCCGCGGTTCATCGCGTCGCCGGCCTTCGCCTTGTTGACGGCCTGCATGATCATCGCCTGCCGCGCGCCCACGCGCGCGGCGAGGAATGCGATCAGGTCGTCCACGAGGGCCTCCCTCCTCGAACCCGCCCCCCGGCCCTGCCCGGGGAGTCATCGATTCGGGACCGCACGTTACGCCAGCGAAGCCGGTGATCGTGATCTCGAAGAAGGCCGTGCACCATTTGTGACCCGAAAGGCGACAGCGGGCGCCCGGGTGATCACTCCGCGTTCGGCAGGGTATTTCGGGGCGGCCGATTAAAGCTTTGACGGCCTGGGCGGGAGTGGTGGGAGACACGGCTGTGTGGCTCGTTACAGCGGGTATCGGATGGGGGTATTTCCGCGGCGTTCGGTGACAGGCGTGCCGGGTTGGCCGGTCGAAGCGCCGGAGGTGCCTTGGCGCGCTCGCCGTCCTGCCCGTGGCGGCGCTCGCGGTCGGCGGGAGCGCCGATCCGCGCCTCGAGAAGTCCCAGCAGGTCCCCTGCGCGGACCGAGCGGGCCTGGATCTCCGCCGACGGCGGGGTGCTTCGCCGCCGCAGGTCCCGCCGCCACCAGCCCTTCGATCCCGGCTTTCGTGGCGCCGGCCACGAGCGAACCGGCGCTGCCCGAACCGGCCGCGAGGGAGTACTCCGTCGACCTGGCCGGGTCGCCCAGGCGGCGCTCCGGCTCGGCGGGCGGCTCGTCCTACCGCGTCGATCGCACCTCGATGAGCACCAAGTCCGGCAAGGTTGTCCCCCAGGCGACGGTGACCGCGGTGAGCTGCCGCAAGCCGTGACTCAGTCCGGGCGGGCCTTGCTCGGCTGGACCCGCTTCGGCTCCCCCGGCATCTTCGGGTAGTCCGGCGGGTACGGCATGTCCCCCAGCCCCTCGTCCCGCAGGTCGCGCTCGTACCACTCCAGCGCCGTCTCCAGCCCGAACGCCTCCGCGTCCATCCCCGCGTGCAGGTCCCCGTGCGACGCCAGGAACGCCGGGATCGTCAGCACGTCGAAGTCGTCCGCGTCGACCTCGTCCAGGAGGTCCCACGTCAGCGGCGTCGAGACCGTCGCCCGCGGGGTGCCGCGGACCGACCAGGCCGAGGCCACCGTGCGGTCGCGAGCCGCCTGGTTGTAGTCGAGGAACACCCGGCCGCCGCGTTCCTCCTTCCACCACGCGATCGTCGCCTTCTCCGGGATGCGCCGAGCCACCTCGCGGCCGAGGGCGATCACCGCGTGGCGGACCTCGACGAAGTCCCGCTCCGGGCGGATCCGGACCAGGACGTGCACGCCGCGGCCGCCGGACGTCTTCGGGTAGCCGGTCAGGCCCGCGTCCGCCAGCACCTCGCGGACCACCCGGGCCACCTCGACCGCGTCGGCGAAGCCCGCCCGGTCCGGGGGGTCGACGTCGATGCGGAGCTCGTCCGGGTGGTCGGCGTCGGCGCGGCGGACCGGCCACGGGTGGAAGTCGAACGTCCCCAGGTTGGCCGCCCACGCGAACACCGCGGGCTCGGTCGGGCACACCTCGGCCGCCTTGCGGCCCGACGGGAACGTGATCTCGGCGGTCTCGACCCACGGCGGCGCGCCCTTCGGCACGCGCTTGGCGTAGAACCACTCGCCTTCGACACCGTCGACGTAGCGCTTCAACGTGGTCGGCCGCTCGCCGATCGCGCGCAGCAGCGGGGCGCCGACGGTGATGTAGTGCTCGACGACCTGGCGCTTCGTGATGCCGCGCTGGGGGAAGTACACCTTGTCCGGGCTCGAGACGCGGACCGTCCGCCCGCCCACCTCGTACTCGACCGGGTCTCCGTGCTTCGGCATGCGGCCACGCTAGCGGTGATCCGCTCCCCGGCGCCCGCGAAAACGCCCGCCGGTAAGCTCGGGCGGGTGTCCGGCCGCACCAAGCTGATCTGCGCGCTCGCCGTGCTCGCCGTCTTCGCGGCGGCCGCGGTGCTGCTGCCGATCCCCGGTCCGGCCGAACTGCGGGCCTGGGCGGCCACCACCGGCGCCGCCACCCCGCTCGTGCTGTTCGTCGCCTACTCGCTGCTCACCGTGGCGCCGATCCCGCGGACCGTGTTCAACCTCGCCGCCGGGCTGCTCGTGGGCACCGCGGCCGGCATCGCGATCGGCCTGGCCGCCACCACCATCGCGGCGGCGCTGTCCTTCGGGCTGGCCCGCCTGCTCGGGCGCGACCTCGTCACCCGCCACCTGCACCGGTCCGCCGTCCGGACCGTGAACGACCGGCTCTCCGACGGCGGCGTCCTGGCCATCACCTCGCTGCGCTTGATCCCGGTCGTCCCGTTCGCCCCGTTCAGCTACCTCTGCGGCGTGTCGTCCGTGCGACCGTTCCCCTACCTCGCCGGTACGCTGCTGGGCAGCGTGCCCGGCACCGTCGCCGTGGTCGTCCTCGGCGACGCCCTGACCGGCGGAACGCCACCGGCGCTGCTCGTCTGTTACGGCGTGTTCGCGCTGGCCGGGGCGATCGGCCTGGTCCGGGTCTTCCGGAAACGGGCGCCGGTGCCCGCACCGGAGCCCGCCGGACCGGCTGGCTGACGCGAAGAGCACCGGGCCGACCGCTACACTCGATCGGGTGCGCGAAGCGGAAACGCGCTGAGCAGGGTCACCACCACCGGGAATTTCGTCAGGAGCAGTCGCCATCGACACCGGTCAGCTGATCGCGGGGCACTACCGCCTCGTCGAGCACATTGGTAGCGGTGCCATGGGAGTCGTGTGGCGCGCCACCGACGTACGCCTCGAGCGCGACGTCGCGATCAAGCAGATCCTGCCCCAGCCGGGCGTCTCCGAGACCGAGCGCGACAACATGCGCCAGCGCGCGATGCGCGAGGCGAAGAACGCCGCCCGGTTCCAGCACCCGAACGCGATCGTGGTGTTCGACATCGCCGAGCACAACGGCGACCCGTGCCTGGTGATGGAGTACCTGAACGGGCCCAGCCTGTCCACGATCCTGTCCGAGGAGGGCACGCTGCCCCTCGGCCGCATCGCCCGGATCGGCGAGCAGGTCGCGTCCGCGCTGGTCGCCGCGCACCGCGCCGGGATCGTGCACCGCGACGTCAAGCCCGGCAACATCCTGATCGACGAGACCGGCACCGCGAAGATCACCGACTTCGGCATCTCACGCGCGGCCGGCGACATGACGCTCACCGCGACCGGCCTGATCGGCGGCACGCCCGCGTACCTGGCGCCCGAGCTGGCGCGCGGCGCCGACCCGGTGCCCAGCTCCGACGTCTTCGCCCTCGGCGCGACCCTCTACCAGGCGATCGAGGGCACCACGCCGTACGGCAACACCACCAACCAGCTCGCGCTGCTCTACGCGGCCGCGAACGGCCAGATCAACCCGCCGGTGCAGGCGGGCGCGGCCACCGCGCTGCTGATGAGCCTGCTGCGCAGCGAGCCGGGCGAGCGGCCGAGCATGGCCGAGGCCCGCGAGCGGCTCGCCGCGCTGGCCCGGACCGAGCCCGGCGGCATGAGCGCGTCGCCGCCGCTGCTCTCCGGCAACGCGGGCCGCAAGCCCGCCGCCCCGGCCGAGAGCGGCGACCGCCCGCCGTGGCAGCGCACCGACCAGCCCGCGCCGCAGTCGCCGCCGGTCGGCACGCCGGTGCACGCGAACAAGGCGGCGTCGAACCCGCCGCGCCCGACCGCGGCGTTCATGCCGATGCGGTCGCCGGCCGCGCCGCCGAACACCCCGCCCAGACCGATGCCCGCGGCCTCGCCGACGGCCAGGGCCCCGCAGTACTCGTCGAACACCGCGAAGCCGGACAACAAGCGCAAGTACGCCCTGTTCGCCGGGGCGGGAGCCGCGGTCGTCGTGGCCGCGGTGGTCCTGTTCCTGGTGCTGAACTCCGGCAGCGACGGCGCCGGCGGCGACCAGACCGCCCAGTCGCCGGGCGCCCGGCCGACCACGGGCCAGACCACGCCGAAGAGCGGGCAGAGCAGCGCGACGAACGCCCCCGCGGGCCTCGGCAAGACGGTCCCGGAAGGCAAGATCACCGACTTCCAGGCGGCCGGCCACGCCATCACGGGCTTCTACGACAACCCCGCCGGCGGCTGGTCGAAGCTGACGCCGGCCGCGCAGCAGGTGTACGGCAGCGAGCAGGCGTTCGCCGAGTACTGGGCGAACAACAAGGTCGCCGACTACGCGAGCGCCCGCGCCGACAGCGGCGGCGCGAACTCCGACGGCTCGATCACGATGAACCTGACGGTCAACGGCACGCGCAACGCCTACCGGATCGTCACGGTCGGCGGCACGATGCTCATCGACGCCGACACGCGGCTCGGCCCGCAAGGGGCGCCCGGCTCCGGGTACTGAGACTTAACGCGCCGCTGGTGGGCTGACGGGCGCCGATGGCTTACCGTGGGGGTATGGCCGAGAACGGAGCTTCGCTGCCGGGCCAGAATCCTCGCTTCCACGAGGACCTGGTCGGCCTGGACCCCTACGACCCGGAGGCGCGCGCGTTCGCCGAGCACCTCGACCGGATGGAACGCTCCGGCCCCAACTTCACCATCGAGGCGGCGCTGGACGGCGTGGCCGACTTCGCCGATTCCAGCAACCGCCTCGGCGGGCTGCGCTACTGGGTGTCGGCCCTGATCGTGGTGCTCATCGTCCTCGGCGTGATCGTGACCGCATGGGACATCGTCGTGCACGCCCTCGCGTGGCTCGCGGCGTAACGTGGATCGGGTGAAAGGTATGAAACCCGTTGTCGGCGCGACCCCGCGCGTCGTGAAGTCCGAGCAGGAATGGCGGCAGCAGCTCAACCCCGACGAGTACGCCGTCCTTCGCCAGGCGGGGACCGAACGGCCGTTCACCGGCGAATACACCGACACCAAGACGACCGGCGTCTACGAGTGCCGCGCGTGCGGTGCGGAGCTGTTCCGCAGCGACACGAAGTTCGAGAGCCACTGCGGCTGGCCGTCCTTCTTCGACCCCGCGGATTCCGATGCGGTGCTGCTGCGCGAAGACCGCGCGATGGGCATGAAGCGGATCGAGGTGCTCTGCGGCTCCTGCCACAGCCACCTCGGGCACGTCTTCGAGGGCGAGGGCTACCCGACCCCGACCGACCAGCGCTACTGCATCAACTCGATCTCCCTGAAGCTGGTCCCCGAGCCCGGAAACCCGCCAGCCTAAATCCTCCTTAAGCCGGCAACCCACCGCCCTTCCTCGAACGTAGTCTCCGCACACGGACGAGGGAGGGCGGACTCATGACCGACACCTGGGGCATTCCCGGACCGGTGTTCGCGGGCCTGTACCTGGCTCTGCTGCTCCTGCCGGCGCTGGCCGCCGCGGTGCGCGGCGGACTCCTGCTGCGCGGCCACGCGGGCGGCACGCCGAAGCGGCCGGAAGAGCTGGCGCTGCTGACCGGCGGCCGGCGGCGCTTCGGCGAGTACGTCGTGGCCGGCCTGCTCGACCAGCAGGTCATCCGGCTGGCCGGCAACGGGCGGCTCAGCCGCGTCAAGGGCACCACGATCGACAGCGCCGGCCGCGAAGCCCTCAGCCGCATCGGCAAGAACGGCTCCGCCGTCGAGCGCGTGTGCGACGCCGCGGCCGAGCACAAGACCGCGCTCGAACTCGAGACCTCGCTGATCGGCCGGGGACTGCTCGCCGACCCGCGGAAACTGCGTTCGACCTGGGTCACCACCGCGGTGGCCTACTGGGTCGTGGTCGCCGTCGGCCTGGTCCGGCTGATCGCCGGGGCGAGCAGCGGGCACCCGGTCGGGATCCTGCTCGGCCTGCTCGCGGTGGGCGTCGTCGTGGCGATCACCGTCACCGTGAAGGCGCGCAAGCCGCGCGAGGTCAAGGCCACGTTCGCCGGCCGGGCGGCGGCCGAAGCGGCTCGCCGCGCCGGGACGCTCGTGGCCGGCCCGGCGGGCGCCGTCGCGGCGGGCGGGCTGAGCGCGCACCCCGACAAGGACGTCCGGCTGGCCGTCACCCGGGCCGCGCAGCACTCGACCGCACGCGCTCACAGCCGCCGTAGCCGTACCCGCTTCGCCGGGGCCGGGGGCGGCGCGGCCGTCGGCTACTACGGCGGCAGCTCCTGCGGCGGGGGCGGCGGGAGTTCCTGCGGCGGCGGGGGCAGCTCGTGCGGTGGTGGCGGCGGGGGCTGCGGCGGTTGAAACGCCGACGCGAGCGCGTGCGTCTCACAGCTACGGTAATCGCGACTCACTGAGGGGAGACGGGCGATGAACGACCCGTGGGGCATTTCCGGACCGGATTTCGTGGTCCTCTACATCGCGTTGCTCGGCGTGGTCCTGCTGGTCAGGCTCATCGTGTCCGGCGTCATGGCCGGCCGCGCGATGCGCGCGGACGACGGCAGGCCGGTCCCGCCGCCGACCGTCTACCAGCTCGCGTTCCTCGCCGGCGGCCCCGACCGGGCCGTCGACGCGGCGGTCGCGGCGCTGGTGGACCGCGGGCAGCTGCGCGTCAACAGCTACAAGCAGGTCAGCCAGGCCGGAGCCCGGCCGTCGGAGCCGCTGGAGCAGGCGGTCTACGACGTGGCGCAGCTGAAGACGACGGCGACGATCCGGGCGTACGTCCGCCGCTCCGCGGTGATGAAGGCGCTGGAAACCGGCCTCGACCAGCAAGGACTGCTGGTGTCGGCGGCGGCGAGGCGGCAGTCGCGGACGATCGGGCTCGTCCTGCAGCTCGCCGTGCTGGCCTTCGGCCTGGTGCGGCTGGTCAACGGCATCTCGCTCGGCCGCCCGGTCGGGGTCCTGGTGTTCGTGGTGCTGATCGCGGCGGTGCTCGCGATCGTGGCGGCGGTCCGCCGGTCGAAGACGGGCGCCCGGCAGCCGTCGGCGGCGGGGCACCGCGTGCTCGGCCAGGCGCGCTCGGCGGCGTCCGGCCCGGTGCCGGCGGGCATGCTCGCGGGCGGCGTGCTGCTCGGCGGCGCCGCCGCGGCGGTCGCGCTGGGCGGCTGGTCGATGTACCCGGACGAGGAGCTCAGCGCGGCGCTGACCCCGCCGGCGTCGTTCGGCGGCGGTGGCTCGTCGGGCGGTTCGTCGTGCAGCAGCGGCTCGTCGTGCTCGAGCTCGTCGTCGTGCAGCAGCGGCTCGTCCTGCGGTTCTTCGTGCGGCGGAGGGGGCTGCGGTGGGTGAGCTCGGCATCGGCATCGGCTGGCGGCACGAACTGGACCTGTCCATCGCGCGGCTGCCCGGTGTCGACTGGGTGGAGGTGGTCGCGGAGAACCTGCACGCCGACCACCTCCCGGAGACGCTGGTGGCCCTGCGGCGCAAGGGCTTGCCGGTGCTGCCGCACGCCGTCTCGCTGTCGCTGGGCGGCGCCGAGCCCCTCGACACCGGCCGCGTCCAGCACCTGGCGGAGATCGCGCGGGCCGTGGACGCGCCCCTGGTCAGCGACCACGTGTGCTTCGTGCGCGCGGGCGGGCTCGACTCGGGGCACCTGATGCCGCTCCCCCGCACCCGCGAGGCGCTGGACGTGCTGGTGGCGAACGTCCGGCTGGCCCAGTCCATCGTGGACGTACCGTTCGCGCTGGAGAACATCGCGGCGGTGCTGGACTGGCCGGACAACGAGCTGACCGAGGAACAGTTCCTCACGGAGCTGACCGACCGGACCGGCTGCCGGCTGATCATCGACGTCGCGAACCTGTACGCGAACGCCCGCAACATCGGCACGGACCCGGTGGCGTTCCTGGACGGCATCCCGTGGGAGCGGCTGGCCTACGTGCACATGGCGGGCGGCATCGAGCGCGACGGCGTCTACCACGACACGCACGCGCACCCGGTGCTGCCGGAGGTGCTTTCGTTGTTGACGGAGCTGCGTCGCCGGACGGACCCGCCGGGGGTGTTGCTGGAGCGCGACGACGACTACCCGAGCGACGACGAGCTGGCCGCGGAGCTGGCGGCGCTGCGCGCGGCGGTGACGGGGTGAGCCGGGAGGAGCTGGCCCGCCGTCAGGCCGAGCTGCTGAAGGCGTTGCTGGCTTCCGGCCCCGCCCCCGCGGGCTTCGACGCTTCGCGGCTTCAGGTGGAGGCTTCGGTGCTGCGGCGGAAGCACGGGCGGGTGCTGGCTCATCAGCGGCCCGAGGTGGCCGAGGCGCTGGGTGAGCGGTACGGGCCGCTGTTCGCGGAGTTCACTTCGGGACGGCCGAAGCTGGCCGCGGAACGCTCGGGGGCGTACGCGGACGAGTTCGTGGCTTGGCTGATCGACGGGGGTCACCTGCCGAAGCCCCGGCGCGGGTTGCGGGACCGGCTTCGGCGCCGCTGAGGAGTTCCTTTTCACGTCGTCCGGGCTGGGTCGGTGGCCGGCCCGGCAGTCTTCCCCGGCATCGGCGGGCGGCGGTGTCATTCGTGCCGGGTCCCTCGGAACTCGGACGTCATGAACGACCCTTTCACGACGTCCAGCGCGGTGAACGAGTCGTTCACCGCGCCGATCCACAACGCACGCGGGCCGACCAGCAGGGCTTACCACGACCGCAAACGAGCCGAGGGCAAGAACCACAACGCCGCCCTGAACCAGCTCCTGCCCCCGCCGCGGCTTGACAACCACATAGGCCCCCAGGGACGGGCGGGCCTCCGTCAGGGGGTCCAGGTCGGTTTGTCGACTCCCGGCAGCCGCGTTCCGAAGTCCCAGTGGGGCTCCGCACCCGGCAGCCCGCCCGCCATGCGGACCCGCGTCAGGCGGCCGTAGCCGCTGTCCGCGTCCTCCATCAGGTCGCTGTAGTCGACCTCGACGGCCGCGGGATCCTTGCGGCCCAGCGAATCCAGCCACCGGCCCGTGCCCGCCAGCGAAAGCCGGGCGCGCCACGTGCCGCCGTCGGTGAGCTGGCGGTGCACCGCCGTCATGACCGCCGCCGCCGCGAGCCAGCCCGTCGCGTGGTCCAGCGCCTGGACCGGCAGCGGCGAAGGCTCCTCCGGACCCCAGGCCATCCCGTTCGACATCTGGACCAGGCTGTCGAAGCCGCGCCGGCGGGCCCACGGACCCTCCCAGCCGTACGCGCTCAGGTCCGCGATCACCAGGCCCGGCCGCAGCTCAGCCAGCTCCGACGGGCCGAACCCGATCTTCTCCAGCGCGCCCGGGCGGAACGACTGGACCAGTACGTCCGCCCGGCTGATCAGCTTCTTCAGCCGCGCGCGGCCGCCCTCGGTGTCGAGTGCCACGAACGTCGAACGCTTGCCCTGGCCGGTGTCGCGCACCAAAGCTTCGACGCGCGGCAGGTGCGCCGCCCCGACGTGCAGGACGTCGGCGCCGTGCGCGGCCAGGACCCGGCCGGCCACCGGGCCGGCGAGGACGTGCGTCAGCTCCAGGACCCGGACGCCGCCCAGCGGGCGGTCCGAGTAGAACAACGTCCGTTTCGGCGCCGCGTCCAGCGGCTCCAGCGAAACCAGCGGCAGCGAGGCCACCGCCGAACCCTGCGGGTGCGCCGCCCAGTCCTCCGGCGTGCGCAGCTCGGCGGCCGCTCCCCCGGCGCTGACGACCGCGTGCTCGATCTCGCGCGCGGGACGGCCGGCGACCGCCTTCGCGACCGCGCCGCGGGTTCCGGGCACGCCGAGGCCCCAGCACACCGCCGCTTCGTGGCGCGGGTAGTTGCAGTGCAGGCGCACCCAGCCGTCGGCCGCGCGGTAGTTGCCGGACAGCGGTGCCCAGACCGACTCCGCGCCCGTGCCGTCCACCCGCAGCAGCTGCTCGCTGTGGAACGCCGCCGCCGCGTGCCGCGTGTCCGCGGTGACGACGCCGGGCTCGATCCCGCGCAGCTTCAGCAGTTCGCCCGCCGCCAGGGTCGCCGCCGCGATGGACGCCGTCGCCGCGGCCGCCACCCGGTACGGGCCGGGAAGCACGTCTTCGGTGCCGGTGAGTTCGAAGGGTCCCGGCCGCGAACCGGTGAGCGCCTCCCAGACGCCCTCGACTGCCTCGCGCACTACGGCAGGGCCGCGACGAGCTCGGCGGGCGGCACGCGCGTGCCGGTGTAGAACGGGATTTCCTCCCGGACGTGCAGCCGCGCTTCGGTACCGCGCAGGTGGCGCATCAGGTCGACGATGCGGTGCAGCTCGTCGGCCTCGAAGGCGAGGATCCACTCGTAGTCGCCCAGCGCGAAGGACGCGACGGTGTTCGCGCGCACGTCCGGGTAGTCGCGGGCTTCCTTGCCGTGGTCGGCCAGCATCTTGCGGCGGTCGGCGTCCGGCAGCAGGTACCACTCGTAGGAGCGGACGAACGGGTACACGCAGATGAACTTGCGCGCCTCTTCCCCGGCGAGGAAGGCGGGGATGTGGCTCTTGTTGAACTCGGCGGGCCGGTGCAGCGCGGTCTGGCTCCAGACCGGCGTCGACGCGCGCCCGAGCGGCGTCCGGCGGAACCCGGCGTAGGCGGCCTGGACCTGCTCGATCTCCTCGGCGTGCCACCAGATCATGTAGTCGGCGTCGGCGCGCAGCGCGGACAGGTCGTAGACGCCCCGGACCACGACGCCCTTCGCCTCCAGGCCGTCGAGGTACTCGGTGGTCTCCCGGCCGGCGGTCCCGCGGTCCTCGCCCAGCCTGCCGGGCTCGATCCGGAACACCGACCAGGTCGTGTAGCGGATGGTGTCGTTGAGCTCGTTGTAGTTGACCCGCGCCATGCGTCCATCCTGTCACCGCGCGGGGGACGTCGCCGCCACGGGTCAGGTGAGAGCACTCACTCGGCGAGCTGCGCCGCGATCCGCTGCGCGGCCGCCTCCGCCGTCGCCACGCACGCCGGCAGCCCGACTCCGTGCAGCGTCGCCCCGGCGACCGCGAGCCCCGGGACCGCCGCGATCGCCTTTTCGATCCGCTCGACCCGCTCGAGGTGCCCGGTGCCGTACTGCGGCAGCCCGCCGCCCCACCGCGTCACCAGCGTCTCGATCGGCGCGGTCGTCACGCCGGTCAGGCGCGCGAGGTCGGCGCGGACCACGCGGACCAGCTCGACGTCGTCGGCCTGCAGCGCGCCCAGCTCGCCGAAGCGCCCGACCGAGCCGCGGACCAGCACCGGGCCGGTGCCGAAGTGGCCCCACTTGCGCGAAGAGAAGGTGAACGCCTTCGACGCGTACGGCCGGCCCGAAGCGTCGCGCTCGCCGTGGCCGATCAGGATCCCCGACGCCTCCGGCAGCCGCGTGCCGGGCGGCAGCGCCATCGCGACCACGGCCATCGACGCCAGTTCGACCTCGCCGAACGCCGCCGAAGCCACGGGCACCAGGTCGGCCAGCAGCCGCCGGGCCGAGGGTGCGGGGACGGCGAGGACCACGGCGTCGGCCTCGACGGTGTTGTCCGCGGGCGCGTGCGCGGTCGGCGCGGCGCCGATGCGCAGCCGCCAGCCCGCGCCGTGCCGCTCGATGTCGCAGACCGGCAGCCCGGTCCGCAGCTCCGCGCCGGAAGCTTCGGTGAGCCGGTCGATCACCGTGCCGAGCCCGCCCGGGACGGTGCCGAACACCGGCGCGGTGGACGGGTTAGCCGGCAGTTGCGCGGCCGCCGCCGCGGTCAGCGAGCCCGCGCCCGCCGCCAGCGCCGACGCCAGGCCGGGCATGGTCGCGCGCAGGCCGAGGCCGTCCGCCCCGCCCGCGTAGACGCCGCCGAGCAGCGGGTCGACCAGCCGGTCGACCAGTTCGTCGCCGAAGCGCTCGCGCAGCAGCGGCCCCAGCGGCAGGTCACCGCTCGGCAGCCGCAGCTCCGGCAGGGAGACCTCGGCCTCGACGGCCCGCCGTCCGGCTTCGGAAAGCACGCCGGCCACGGACTCCGCGGACGCCGGGACGCCCATCAGCGTGCCGGCCGGCATGCCCGTCACGCTGCCACCGGCGTGGATCTTCGCGCGGGCCTTCGTCGGGTGGACGACGTCGAGGTCCAGCTCGCGGACCAGCGCCAGCATCTCGGGACGGCGGACGAGGAACGCCTCGGCGCCGACGTCGTAGGGCACGCCGGCGAGCTCGGCCGTGCGCAGCTTCCCGCCCGGCGTCTTCGTCTTCTCGAACACGACGATCTCGGCGTCCGGACCGAGCAGCCGCCGCAGCCGGTACGCCGCGGTCAGCCCGGAAACGCCGCCCCCGACGACCGCGACGCGCTTCACAGCTCGTGCACCAGCCCGACCACGCGCGTCAGCACGTCCGGGTCGACACCCGGCAGCACGCCGTGGCCCAGGTTGAAGATGTGGCCGTCGGCCGCCTTGCCCTCTTCGACGATCCGGCGGACCTCGGCTTCGAGGACCGGCCAGGACGTGTGGAGCAGCGCGGGGTCGAGGTTGCCCTGGACGACGGCGTGCCCGCCGAGGCGCCGCACCGCTTCGTCGAGGGGGATGCGCCAGTCGACGCCGACGACGTCCGCGCCCGCGTCGCGCATGGCGGGCAGCAGCTCGCCGGTGCCGACGCCGAAGTGGATCCGCGGCACGCCGTACGCGGCGACGCCGTCGAGGACCTTCGCCGAGTGCGGCAGGACGAACTCGCGGTAGTCCCGCTCGGACAGCGCGCCGGCCCAGGAGTCGAACAGCTGGACCGCGTCGACGCCCGCGTCGAGCTGGGCGCGCAGGAACGTCAGCGCGACGTCGGCCAGGCGGCCGGCCAGCTCGTGCCACAGGGCCGGCTCCGAGTGCATCAGGGCCTTGGTGTGCTCGTGGTTGCGGCTCGGGCCGCCCTCGATGAGGTAGCTGGCCAGCGTGAACGGCGCGCCGGCGAAGCCGATCAGCGGGGTGCCGCCGAGCCGCTCGACGAGCAGCCGGACGCCGTCGGCGACCTTCGAGACGTGGCCGGGCTCCAGCTCCGGCAGTGCTTTCACCGCCGCGAGGTCGCGCACCGGCGCGGCGGCCACCGGGCCGGTGCCGGGCACGATGTCGATGTCGACGCCGGCGGCCTTCAGCGGCACCACGATGTCGCTGAAGAGGATCGCCGCGTCGACGCCGTGGCGGCGCACCGGCTGCAGCGTGATCTCGGCGAGCATTTCGGGGTCGAAGCAGGCGTCGAGCATCGGCACGCCCTCGCGCAGCGCGCGGTATTCGGGCAGCGAACGACCCGCCTGGCGCATGAACCAGACGGGCGTGCGGGCCGGGCGTTCGCCGCGTGCGGCGGCCAGGAACGGGGCTTCGGGCAGCTCGCGGCGGGCGGCCGGGGCGGCCTGCTGCGGCAAGGGCGTGGTCGGAGACATCGCGGTCAATCGTGCCACGTGCCGGCGACGGTGCTTCTATCGGCGCGCCTGCGCCCGCAACGGGGCGTGCCCGCCCTAAAGTCGAAGCGTGACCGCGATGACGCCAGTGCCCGAACTCTTCCGCGAAGCAGTCGCGGCGCTGCAGTCCGTCCGGCCCCGCCGGGAGGTGCTGCTGGAGCCGATGCGGGCCCCGCAGCGGCTCGCGCCGTGGTCGTACGCGGTCAGCTGTGAGGTCGCCGGGCCCGCGGACGTGCTGGCGTCCGGCCGGCTGGTCCTGCTGCACGACCCCGAGGGCCAGGAAGGCTGGGACGGCGTGCTGCGGCTGGTCATGTACGTGCGCGCGGAGCTGGACCGCGAACTGGCGACCGACCCGTTCCTGCCGGCGGTCGGCTGGTCCTGGCTGACGGACGCGCTGGAGGTGTCCGGCGCGAGCTGGACGGCACTGGGCGGCACGGTCACCGAGACGTCCTCGGCCCGCTTCGGCGACATCTCGGGCCCGGCCCACACGGACGACCTGGAGCTGCGGGCGTCGTGGACCCCGGCCGACGCCGGGCTGCTGCCGCACGGGCAGGCGTTCTGCCAGGTGATGGCGAGCGTCGTGGGCCTGCCGCCGGTCGGCGTGACGCTCTTCGGGCAGCGCCAGAGCTCCTGACTCGCCCCGCGGCAAACTCTCCTCCGGCGTGGGACGCCGGATCTCGGCGCAGCAGCCGGAGTGTCGTGAACGACCCTTTCCCCACGCCGGACGCGGTGAACGACCCGTTCATGACAAGTGCCGCGCCCCAAAGCTCCTGAAGGCCCGCGGCGATCATCGGCACTCTCCTCCGGGGTGGGACGCCGGATCTCGGCGCAGCAGCCGGACTGTCATGAACGACCCTTTCCCCACGCCGGACGCGGTGAACGACCCGTTCATGACAAGTGCCGCGCCACAGAGCTCCCGAAGGCCCGCGGCGATCGGGCGATCATCGGCAACGAATCGGCAACGGTGGACCGGCGCGAGCCGTCCCCGGCGAGCCGCCTTGTACCGATGTGAGCAAATTTCACATCCACTGAACGCCGTTCACGTCTTTCCGGCCCCCTGAAGCGCCCCTGCACGCCCTGAACAGCGTCGAACGATCACGGACACCCCAGCCCTCGGCCGGCCGCCCTGAGGCCGTTTCACGTCTCCTCGTTAGTGACTCCGCGCGGTCACGCACCGCAACAAGATCAACTCGGCGGCACTGGGCCGATCCGACCCCGGTGATCGACACGGACAGTCACGCCCCACGGCCTCGGCGAACCCCGCCGACCCCGCTCCGCACCGTTGATCATGCCCCGGCCGGAGGCACATTCCGGGGGCGGCCCGCGCCCATCCGGCCCCTCGTCACTAGGCGCACCGGCAGCTGCACACCCCATCTGCACGGCCATTTGGCCGTCGGCAACTTCTTTGCATCGTGTTCGCTGGGCTATCCGTTAACAACCGGCCGTGTACTAGCCCGATCGTGTTACTACGAACCCACTGAGTGACTGTTCGTTTGAGATAGATACCCATTCGATCCCCCCGCAACGGCCTCAGGGCGGCTACAGTGCCTTCGACGACACCACTTTCGGTCTAAAGCTGGCGCGGCTGAACGGCCGAAGGTCCCGGTGCCGGTCGGGGGGCACGACCGACTCCAGGGAGGTAGTGACGTGGCTACCGTCGGCATTTCTCAGGCCGTCCGATCCACGCCAGCCGGCGCGTTGCCGGCGAGCATGGTTCCGCACCCGCGGGAAGAGCTCTTTTCGGTATTGGTGGTCGACGACCACCCGCTGTTGAGGGAGGCAATCGCAGCAAGACTCGCACAGATGGGTGCGGGGACCGTCCACGAAGCCGCCACGGTGGCCGAGGCGAGGGCGCGAGCACAGGCCACAGGGCCTTGTGACCTGGCGATCCTCGATCTCGGACTGCCGGACGGCAGCGGCATCGAGCTGGTTACGGAACTCCGTAGCCACGGCTGGCCGCGCGTGGTGGTACTCGCATCCTCGGACGACCCGTACGCGGTCCGCTCGGCCTTCCAGGCCGGGGCCCAGGCGTACCTGCTGAAGTCCGCGTCACCGGTCGTCGTGACCGATGGCGTGCGGCGTGTGCTCGAGGGCGGCGTCTACGCCGACCCGAGCGTGGCTCCGGTGCTGGCCACCGGGACCCGCGTCGCGGGCACCGACAACACCCCGCGCGAGCTGTCCGCTCGTGAGGTGGAGGTGCTCCAGCTGGTCGCCGACGGACAGTCCAACAAGGAGATCGGCGAGGAGCTTTCGCTCTCCGCTCTCACCGTCAAGTCCCACCTGTCCCGGATCGGGCGCAAGCTCGGCACGGGCGACCGGGCTCAGATGGTGGCGCTGGCCATGCGGGCCGGCGTGATCCGCTGACACAGGCGAACCTCCCTGCGGGGCGGGCGGACCAGGCGCGGTACGCCCGTCCCGTAGGGTCGTCAGTTATGGGAAGTGCAGAGGCCGAGGACACCGGGATGGAGATCGAGTCCACGGGCGGCCCTGTGCTGCTACGAGAACCCGCCGAGGGCACGCCCCCGGTGATCACCGAACCGTCCGCGCTGGCCGAGGCCTGCGCGCGACTCGCCGCGGGCACCGGCGCGGTCGCCGTCGACACCGAACGCGCGTCCGGCTACCGGTACTGGCCCAAGGCCTACCTCGTGCAGTTGCGCCGCGAGGGTTCCGGCACGGTGCTGATCGACCCGATCGCACTGGCCGACGACCTCGCCCCGCTGCGCGAAGTCCTCAACGACCTGGAGTGGGTGCTGCACGCGGCCTCCCAGGACCTCCCCTGCCTCGCCGAGCTGGGCCTGCACCCGGCGGAGCTGTTCGACACCGAGCTGGCCGGCCGGCTGGCGGGCTACGAACGCGTCGCGCTCGGGACGCTCGTCGAGCTGCTGCTCGGCTACACCCTCGAAAAGGGGCACAGCGCGGCGGACTGGTCGAAGCGGCCGCTGCCGGTCGACTGGCTCAACTACGCGGCCCTCGACGTCGAGCTGCTCATCCAGCTGCGCGAAAAGCTGGAGGCGGAGCTGGGCGCCCAGGGCAAGCTGGAGTGGGCGCGGCAGGAGTTCGAGAACGTGCGCCTGGCCCCGCCGCCGGCCCCGCGGGCCGAGCCGTGGCGCCGGACGTCCGGCGTCCACAAGATCCGCAACCCCCGCGGCCTGGCTGCGGTCCGCGAGCTGTGGCAGGCCCGCGACGAGCTCGCCCGCAAGCGCGACCGGGCCCCGAGCCGCATCCTCCCGGACAGCGCGATCGTCAACGCGGTGACGGCCGACCCGAAGACGGTCGAGGACCTCCAGGCCCTCCCGGTCTTCAGCGGCCGCGTCCAGCGCAAGTACACGGCGAGCTGGCTCCGCCACTTGCAGGCGGCCCGCGCGCTCCCGGCGTCCGAACTCCCGTCACCGTCCCAGCCGACGGACGGCCCGCCCCCGGTGAACCGCTGGGCGGACAAGGACCCGGACGCGGCGGCCCGCCTGTCGGCGGCGCGCGCGGCGCTGACGGCGATCGCGGAGGACCGCCGGTTGCCGGTGGAGAACTTGCTGCTGCCGGACCTGGTGCGCCGCACGTGCTGGCGCCCACCGGCGGAGACGGACGAAGACTCGGTGGCGTCGGTGCTGCGCGCGGGCGGGGCACGGCCGTGGCAGGTGGAGCTGACGGCTTCGGCGCTGAGCAAGGCGTTGCAGACGACGGCTTCCTGACGCGGGACAGATCCGGGACAATTCCGGGTCGCTGCCGTGTGGTGCCAGGAGTCGATCACCCGCGCACCTGGCCTTTCTTCAACTTCGTGACTCCGCTGAAGGTGTCTCTCGAGCAGCTCTGCGCCGCGATGGTCTTCATCCCCGCGGTCACGATGAACTACTTCTACCGGAGCAGCGCCTGCCGGGAAGAACTCACCGCGTTCTACGCCAAGGCCAACGAACTCGGGCTCACCCAGCTCATCCTGCCCTTGATCGTCCTGGGGCGGGAGCTCATCACCGAGAGCAGCGACGACGCGAACGTCCGGATCGTCGAGAAGCTGCAGCACATCGACATCGAGGAAGCCGTGCTCGCCGGGGCAGGGACGGCCGAGTGGCGGAGAACCATGGCCGCCGTGTCGAAGAAGCTGATCAACGCCATCCAGTCGGCTGAAAGCAAGCTCGAGCGGTTGCCGGAACCGAAGTCCGCGCTCACGGCCGACGAAGGCCCGCCCGGGTTTCAAGAACATCGAGACCGGCTGAAACAGGTGGCCGGACTGCTCGGGCGGCAGCTCGCCACCATCATGGGTTCTCTCCTCGGCATCAACGCGGAGATGCACCAAGCCGCCGCCGACATCGACGGCGCATCTCCGGATGCCGCCAAAGAACGAATCGCCCGCGCCACCGACACGATCAAACCGTTGTCGGTGAACATCCAGCAGGCCGGCACCGATTTCGAAGCTACGGTCGCCGAGACTGACGCGATCATGCGCTCTTACCTGGCCTTCGTGGCTTCCCACGGCAGCGCGGAGATGGTGGCTCAGGCTCGGAAGGAGCACCTGGAGTTCGTCCCGCCGATCGACGAGCTCCAGAGCATGGAGAAAACGATCGCCGAATACCTCAGCAGGGCGCAGGCGCTTGAGAGGAGAAACGCGCCGCTACGCGCAGCCCTCCAACCGCTCCGCATCGGCTCCCAGTCGATCCAGTTGGGTGTCCGCATGCTCCGGGAACTCCGGGACCTCTGAACCGGTCAGTCCGCCAGAGTCGCCAGCAGCGTGTGCGCCTCCGCCCGCAACTCATCCGTCGGCTCACCCGCCCCGACCAGCCGCACCACCCCGTCCGCTCCCTCACGGACGTGGGCCTCGACGTCCAACGACGGGTCGTCCCGGCGCACCACGGCGATGCTCTCCACCAGCCCGAACACCAGGTCCGTCCGGATCGCCACCGACTCCGCGGCCACCCCCGAAGCCGCCACCAGGCTGCCGTAAGCCGCCTTCAGGTCCGCTCGCTCCGCGCGGAAGCGGGCCAGGTTCGGGGAGGCCACCTCCGGCAGCAAGTACAACGCGCCCAGGTTGTGCCGCGCCCCACCGAGCAAGCCGATGTCCGCGTACGCCAGCGCCCACAGCCGCACCGCCGCCGGGCCCGAAGCACCCACCAGGCGGGCCGCCAAGTCCAACGACGGCCGGACCGTCTCCGCCAGCAACGCCGCGAGGATGTCCTCCTTCGCCGGGAAGTGGTAGTAGAGCGACGCCTGCCTCAGGCCCGCGCGCTCCGCGATCGCGCGGGTCGTCGTCGCCGCGTAACCGGCTCCGGTGAACAGCTCTCCCGCCGCGTCGAGCACCGCCTGGCGGGCGTCCGGGCGGCTCGCCGCCGCTCCGCTCGCCCTCGGCCTGCCGACTCCCGCCCCTTTGACCACGGGCGTGATCTTGCCAGGTCCGGCTCCGCGGCACCCGCACCGAGGCCGGTTACGCCCGCATGTCGCTGTTGACGCCCGGAAGGCGCGCCCGTTAACGCAGCCCTAACGAGCCGGAGATCGAGAAGTCCCGCCGCGGCCCTAATTTCTGTCAAACGATCGAAACAAGGAGACCGCATGCCACCCGACGATCTCGCCGCCTTCGGTTACCGCCAGGAGCTCCGCCGGTCGCTCGGCGGGTTCTCCGCCTTCGCCGCCGGTTTCTCCTTCGTCTCCATCCTCACGACCGTCTTCCAGCTCTTCGGCTTCGGCTACACCTTCGGCGGCCCCCTCTTCTTCTGGACGTGGCCGGTCGTGCTCGGCGGCCAGCTGCTCGTGGCGCTGACCTTCGCCGAACTCGCCGCGCGCTTCCCGCTCGCCGGATCCGTTTACCAGTGGGCGAAACAGCTCTCGAAGGGGTTCCTCGGCTGGCTCGCCGGCTGGATGATGCTGCTCGGCTGCGTCGTCGCCCTCGCCGCCGCGGCGATCGCGCTGCAAGTGGTGCTGCCCTCGGTGTGGGACGGCTTCCAGCTCGTCGGCGGCGACCCGTCGGTGACGTCGCCGTCGGGCGCGGCCAACGCCGTCCTCCTCGGCACGCTCCTGCTCGTCTTCACCACGCTCGTCAACGCCGGCGGCGTCCGGCTGATGGCCCGGATCAACGACGTCGGCGTCGCGGCCGAGCTGCTCGGCGTCGTCGTCCTGATCACCGGGCTGGGGCTGTTCGCCGTCCGCGGTCCGCAGGTGGTGCTGCACGACGCCCCCGGCACGAGCGCGGGGATCAGTGGCGTGCTCGCTTCGGCGCTCATGGCCGCGTACGTGCTCTACGGCTTCGACACCGCCGCGTCGGTCGCCGAAGAAACGAAGGATGCGCGGAAGACGGCGCCCCGCGCGGTCCTGCGCGCCGTGCTCGTGTCCGGGATCGGCGGGCTCGCCGTGGTCGTCACCGCGTTGATGGCCGCGCCCAGCCTCACCGACGGGCAGCTCGCCGGCCACGGCCTGCCGTACGTGATCACCGCCGTCTTCGGCGACACCCTCGGCCGCGTCTTCCTCGCCGACGTCGCCGTCGCCGTCGTGGTCTGCACCCTCACCATCCAGACCGGCACCGTCCGGCTCCTCTACGCGATGGCCCGCGACGGCGCGCTCCCCGCCGCCGCCCGACTTTCGTCGGTGAATCCGCGCACGGGGACGCCGGTCGCGCCCGCCCTCGTCTCCGGCGCGCTCGCCATCGCGCTGCTGCTCCTCAACGTCGGCAACCCGACGCTCTTCAGCACGATCACCGGGACGTCGGTGGTCGTCGTCTACCTGGCGTACCTGCTGGTCACCGGGCCGCTGCTGGTCGCCAGGCTGCGCGGGCGCTTCCCCGCGGAACCCGGCCGGTTTTCCCTGGGCCGCTGGGGTGTTCCGCTGAACGGCGCAGCCGTGCTCTACGGCGTCGCCATGATCGTGAACATCGCCTGGCCGCGTGCGGAGATCTACGACGTCGCCGGTTCGGGCGCCCCCTGGATGCTCTTGTTCCCGATAGAGTTCGTCGGCGGCGCACTGGTGATCGGCTGGCTCTGCTGGCTGCGGCTGCGCCCCGCTCCCGCCCTCGAACCCGCGATCTGAGAGGACGTCCATGAGCACCACCGCCACCACCTACGGCGCCCGGGACCACGCCCGGGCCCAGGCCGGCACCGTGGTCGAAACGATGCCGTCGATCCCGGCGAGTACCTGGCCGGGCACCGTGCCCGGGGTGGCTCCCGAGGCGCTGACCTGGGCCGAGACCGTCGCCGGCGGCGGGTACACGCACAAGGTGCTGGCCCGGGGCACCCGGCTGCGGCTGACCGACGTCGAGGGCGACGCCTGCGCGCACGTGCTGTTGTTCAACGCCGACCAGCCGTGGGAACGGCTGAACGTCGCCGACACGGTGAAGGTGCAGTGGAACGCCTACCTCGGCGAGAAGGTGGCGCTGCTGTCCGACCAGGCCCGCGTGCTCGCCACGATCGTCGAGGACGGCAGCGGCCGCCACGACGCGCTCTGCGGGACGTCCACTGTGGACGGCAACACCGAGCGCTACGGCGACGGCGCCCCGCAGGGCCCCTCCCCCGCGGGCCTGCCGCTGTTCACCCTGGCCGCGGCGAAGAACGGGCTCGGGCCGCGTGATCTGCCGCCGAGCCTGTCGTTCTTCCAGGGCGTGCGCGTCCAGCCCGAAGGCGCACTGGAGTTCACCGGCTCCGCGGGCGCCGGGAAGTCCCTCGACCTGCGGATCGAAATCCCGTCGATCGTGCTGATCGCCAACGTGCCGCACCCGGTGGACCCGCGCCCGGGCTACACCGCGACGAACCTCGAAGTCCTCGCCTGGCGCGACCGCCCCTCCACTCCGGACAGTCCGGAGTGGAGGCACTCACCCGAAGCCCGGCGCGCGTTCGAGAACACCGCCGACTACCTGACCGCACGGGGGATCGCATGAGCACCGCCTACCGTTCGCAGCTGGAGCTGACCTTCGACGTGCCCGCGCGAGCGCCGTTCTCCACGGTGCTCAAGCGGGGCCAGGAGCTGACGATCGTCGACCTCGGCGGCAACCAGGCCGTCGACTTCCTCTGCTACGACGCGAACGACACGGCGAAGCGCTACAGCGCGGCCGCGACGATCGCCGCGCAGGGCAGCATCTTCCTCACCACCGGCAGCGTGCTGCGCACCCAGGAAAGTGCGCCGCTGCTCACCGTCGTCGCCGACACCTGCGGCCGCCACGACACGCTCGGCGGCGCGTGCAGCAAGGAGTCCAACAGCCTCCGCTACGGCCAGCACACCCGGTACCAGCACGCCTGCGTCGAGAACTTCCTCAGCGAAGGCGCGAAGTGGGGGCTGGGCAAGCGCGACCTGGTCAGCAACGTCAACTGGTACATGAACGTGCCGGTCGAAGAAGACGGCACGCTCGGCATCGTCGACGGCATTTCCGCGCCGGGAATGGAAGTCCGGCTGCGCGCGGAGACCGACGTGCTCGTCCTGGTCTCGAACTGCCCGCAGATCAACAACCCCTGCAACGGGTTCGACCCGACGCCGGTGCGCATGATCGTCACCTCGGCCGGGGGCGGCGAGTGAGGCTGCTCGTCGCCAACCGCGGCGAGATCGCGGTCCGGATCCTCCGCAGCGCCCGGGAACTGGGTCTCGAAACCGTCGCCGTGCACTCCGACGCCGACCGCCTGTCCCCGCACGTGCGGCTCGCCGACCGGGCCGTGCGGCTCGGTCCGGCCCCCGCGGCGGAGAGCTACCTGCGGGCCGGCGCGATCGTCCAGGCCGCCCTCGACACCAGCTGCGACGCGATCCACCCCGGCTACGGCTTCCTCTCGGAGGACGCGGCGTTCGCGCGAGCCTGCGAAGACGCCGGGATCGCGTTCGCCGGTCCGTCGCCGGAGCACCTGGAAGTGTTCGGCAGCAAGCACACCGCGCGCGAGGCGGCGATCGCGGCGGGCGTGCCGCTGCTGGCCGGCACCGGCCTGCTGTCCGATGTGGACGAGGCACTGGCGCGCGCGGACGACATCGGCTACCCGGTGATGCTCAAGGCGACCGGTGGCGGGGGCGGCATCGGCATGCGTGCCTGCGCCTCCCCCGAAGAACTGCGCGCCGCCTGGGACACCGTCCGCAGCGTCGCGGCCAAGAGCTTCGCGAGTTCCGGCGTCTTCCTGGAACGGCTGGTGACCCGCGCGCGGCACGTCGAGGTCCAGGTGTTCGGCGACGGCTTCGGCGAAGTCATGGCGCTGGGCACGCGGGACTGCTCGCTGCAGCGGCGCAACCAGAAGGTCGTCGAGGAGTGCCCGGCACCGGACCTGCCCGAAACCGTCCGCAAGCAGCTCGTCGAATCGGCCGTCGCGCTGTGCTCGTCGGTCCGGTACCGCTCGGCGGGCACGGTCGAGTACGTCTACGACCCCGGCCGCGGCGAGGCGGCGTTCCTCGAGGTCAACACCCGGCTGCAGGTCGAGCACCCGGTCACCGAGGCGGTGTACGGCGTCGACCTGGTCGCCTGGATGCTGCGGCTCGCCCAGGGCGACCGCGCGATGTTCCGCGCGACGCCGGTCGCGCGCGGCCACGCCGTCGAAGCCCGCGTGTACGCCGAGGACCCGAACGCCGGGCACCGGCCCAGCTCCGGGCTCGTGACGCGGGCGGAGTTCCCGGCCGGCACCCGGGTGGACACCTGGGTCGAGCCGGGCACCACCGTGACCACGCACTACGACCCGTTGCTGGCCAAGGTGATCTGCACCGGCACCGACCGCGCGGCCGCGCTGGCGAACCTCCGCGACGCGCTCGCCGCGACCCGCGTCGACGGCGTCCGGACCAACCTCGGGCAGCTGCGCGCGGCGGCCGCCGACGCGGCGTTCGGCTCGGCCGCCCACGACACGTCCACTTTGGACGACATCGCGGACGACGAGCCCCAGATCGACGTCGTGCGCGGCGGAACGATGACCACCGTGCAGGACTGGCCGGGCCGCATCGGGTTCTGGCCCGTCGGGGTGCCGCCGAGCGGCCCGATGGACGACCTTTCGCTGCGGCTGGGCAACCTCGCCCTCGGCAACCCCGAGGGCGCGCCCGGCCTGGAGTGCACTGTGGACGGTGTCACGCTGCGGTTCTCGCACGCCACGCAGGTGTGCGTCACCGGCGCGCCGACGACCGTCCTCGTCGACGGCACCGAAGCACCGTTGTGGGCACCGGTCGAAGTACCCGCCGGAGCCACCCTGGACGTCCGCGCGTGCACAGCCGGGTTGCGCAGCTACGTGCTCGTCCGCGGCGGCATCGACGTCCCGGCGTTCCTCGGCAGCGCGGCGACGTTCACCCTCGGGAAGTTCGGCGGCCACGGCGGCCGCGCGCTGGCCGCGGGCGACGTCCTGCGGCCCGGCCCGGCGCCCGCGGATCCCGTGGCGGGCCCGGTCGCCGAGCGGCCGGGCTTCGCCGGCCACTGGACGATCGGCGCGCTCGAAGGACCGCACGCGGCACCGGAGTTCTTCACCACCGGCGACGTCGACACCTTCTACGCCACCGACTGGCAGGTGCACTTCAACTCGGCCCGCACCGGCGTCCGCCTCGTCGGGCCGCGGCCGAAGTGGGCGCGGCCCGACGGCGGCGAGGCCGGCCTGCACCCGTCGAACATCCACGACACGCCGTACGCGATCGGCGCCGTCGACTACACCGGCGACCTGCCGATCCTGCTCGGCCCGGACGGGCCCAGCCTGGGCGGGTTCGTCTGCCCGGCGACGGTCGCCACCGGCGAGCGGTGGAAGCTCGGGCAGCTGCGCCCGGGCGACACCGTGCGGTTCGTGCCGATCGGCACCGACCACGCGGCGGCGCTGCGGACCCGGCCCGCGACGGCGGTCGAACCGAGCCGGCCCGCGCGCGACGACGGCGGCGTCCTCGCGCGACTGTCCGCTTCGGACGGAGAGCCACCGGTCACCTACCGCCGCAGCGGGGACGACAACCTGCTCGTCGAGTACGGCGAAATGAAGCTCGACCTGGCGCTGCGGATGCGGGTGCACGCGCTGGCCGAGCGGCTCGCGGCCGAAGGTGTGCCGGGGATCGTCGACCTGACGCCGGGCATCCGGTCGCTGCAGGTGCACGTCGACCCGGACGCGCTGCCGGTCGGCAAGGCGCTCGGGCTGGTGCGAGAGCTGGAACGGGACCTGCCGCCCACGCACGACCTCGTGGTGCCCAGCCGCCGCGTCCGGCTGCCGCTGTCGTGGGACGACCCGGCCACGCGCGAGGCGATCGAGCGGTACATGACGGGCGTCCGCGACGACGCGCCGTGGTGCCCGTGGAACATCGAGTTCATCCGGCGCGTCAACGGTCTGTCCAGTGTGGACGACGTCTACCGGACGGTGTTCGACGCCGAATACCTGGTGCTGGGCCTCGGCGACGTCTACCTCGGCGCGCCGGTCGCGACGCCGCTCGACCCGCGCCACCGCCTGGTCACGACGAAGTACAACCCGGCGCGGACGTGGACGGCGGAGAACTCCGTCGGCATCGGCGGCGCCTACCTCTGCATCTACGGCATGGAAGGCCCGGGCGGCTACCAGTTCGTCGGGCGGACCACGCAGGTGTGGAACAGCTGGCACGGCGGCGACCAGCCGTGGTGCCTGCGGTTCTTCGACCGGATCTCCTGGTACCCGGTGTCCGCCGAGGAACTCCTGGACCTGCGCGCGCAAAGCGCTTCCGGCCAGCTGGCGCTCGACACGACCGAAGGCACCTTCGCGCTGGCCGACTACGAGGAGTTCCTGGCGGCCAACGCCGACAGCATCTCGGCGTTCCGGGCGACGCAGGCGGCCGCGTTCGAGGCGGAGCGGAAGGCGTGGGCCGCGGCGGGCGAGTTCGACCCGAAACCGGAGCCAGTCACCCGGCCCCCGGCGCGCGTCGAGGCACCGCCGGGCGGGCACGTCGTCGAGGCGCCCTTCGCGGCGACCGTGTGGCGGGTCGACGTCACCGCGGGCGAGCGCGTCGAGGACGCGCAGTCGCTGGTGACACTGGAAGCGATGAAGACGGAGGCGCGGATCCCCGCGCCGGCGAGCGGTGAGGTGGTCGAAGTGCTCGTGTCCCCCGGCGACCAGGTGGCGCCCGGAACGCCGTTGGTGGTGCTCGGATGAGCCTCGTCGAACGGGTGCGCGCGGCGTACCGCCGGATCGAGCAGGTGGACCGGCCGGAGATCTGGATCGACCTGCGGCCCGAAGCCGAGGTCCTGGCCGAGGCCGCCGCGCTGGAAGCACGCGGGCGGCCGCTGTACGGCAAGCTCGTCGCGGTCAAGGGCAACATCGACGTCGCCGGGCTGCCGACCACGGCGGGCTGCCCGGCGTACGCGTACAAGCCGGAAGCCGACGCCCCGGTCGTCGCGCGGCTGCGGGAGGCCGGCGCGCTGGTGCTCGGCACGACCAACCTGGACCAGTTCGCGACCGGCCTGGTCGGGACGCGCAGCCCGTACGGCGCGGTGCGCAACGCCGTCGACCCGGCGTACGTCTCCGGCGGGTCGAGTTCGGGGTCCGCGGTGGCGGTGTCGCTGGGGATCGTCGACCTGGCCCTGGGCACCGACACCGCGGGATCGGGCCGGGTGCCGGCGGCGTTCAACGGGATCGTCGGGCTCAAGCCGACGCCCGGGCTGCTGCCGGCCGAGGGCGTGGTGCCCGCGTGCGCGAGCATCGACTGCGTGTCGCTGTTCGCGCGGACGGTCGAGGAGGCGTCGTTCGCGCTGACCTGCCTGGCCGAGCCCGCGCAGGTCCACACGGGACGGTTCCGGCTGGGTGTGCCCGACCACCTGGGTCCCCTCGCCGACGGCTGGGCGGACGCCTTCGCGGCCTCCGTCGAAGCCTACGCCGCGGCGGGCGCCGAAGTGACCACTGTGGACACATCGGCCTTCCTGGAAGCCGCGCAGTTGTTGTACGGCGGTGCTTTCGTGGCCGAGCGCTACACGGCGGTCGGCGAATTCCTGGACGCGCACCCGGAGTCCGTCGACCCGGTGGTGCACGGCATCATCACCGGCGCCCGCGACATCCCCGCGCACCGGCTGTTCGCGGACCAGGCGAAGCTGGCCGCGTTGCGCGCCGAAGCACTGGCCGCGCTGGCCGGCGTCGACGCGCTACTGTTCCCGACGACGACCGAGCACCCCACGATCGCCGAGGTGGCCGCGGACCCGGTCGCGGTCAACGCCCGCCTGGGCCGGTTCACCAACTCCACCAACCTGTTCGGCCTGTCCGCACTGGCGATCCCGGCCGGCACCGTGGCCGGGCGGCCGTTCGGCGTGATGCTGGTCGGCGCCCCGCACGACGACCTGAAGCTGGCCGCGCTGGCCGGGCTGCGCGACGAGCGGGTGCCGATCGTCGTGGTCGGCGCACACCTGCGCGGCCAGCCTCTGAACCACGAGCTGACTTCGCGCGGCGGGCGGTTCGTCTCGCCGGTTTCCACGTCGGCGTCGTACCGGTTGTTCGCGCTGGACACCGTGCCACCGAAGCCGGGCCTGGTGCGGGTCGCCGACGGCGGCGTCGCGATCGCGGCGGAGGTGTGGGAGCTGCCGGTGCGGGGCTTCGGCGAGTTCGTTTCCCGGATTCCCGCGCCGCTGGTGATCGGGAAGGTGGAGCTGGCGGACGGCACACGGGTGCCCGGCTTCCTGTGCGAACCGGCGGCGACGGAAGGGGCGGCGGACATTTCGGCGAAGGGCGGCTGGCTGGCACACCTCGGCGGGTAACGATCAGCTGCCCGGCACGGTAACGGGCCTCAAACCCCGCCTCGAAAACGCCGATGAACCGGGTAGCGACCCCCGGAGGCGGCGATGACCACGGCGACCCAGACCCCGCTCGTCCACTCGTACCTGTTCCTGCGGCGCGCCATCGGGCTCATCGGCCTGGCCCTCCCGTTCGTCCTCATCTTCGGCAAGCAGCTCGTCCAGGGCGGCGACCTGATCGGCTCCCTCAGCGGCTACTACTACACCGACGTCCGCGACGTCTTCGTCGGCTCGATGTGCGCGGCCGGGGTGTTCCTGCTCGCCTACTACGGTCACGACTTCGTCGACAACGTCGCCAGCAGCGTCGCCGGTCTCGGGGCGATCGGGCTCGCGTTGTTCCCGACCACGCCGGACCACGACGTGACGGCCTGGGACCGGACGTCGGGTGTGCTGCACCTCGTGTCCGCCGCGGTGTTCTTCCTCGCGCTGGCCTACTTCTGCCTGCGCCTGTTCCCCCACGACGGCGAGCAGCCCCCGGGCACCGGGATCGTCTACCGCGTTTGCGGCGCGGTGATCCTGGCCGCGCTGGCGCTGATCGCGCTGACCAGCTGGCTGCGGCTGCTGCCCGGCTGGCACCCGGCGCTGTGGCTGGAGAGCGCCGCGGTGTGGGCCTTCGGCGTCGCCTGGCTCGTGAAGGGGCGGACGATGACGCCCCGATGATGTCGGGACGAGTGGGCCGATCTCGACAGGGGTGAGACAGCCGGAGGTCACTCGTGGACGTCGCACTCGCGATCAGCGCCTCAAGTCTGTTGATCGCTGCGAGCCGATTCCGCTGGAGTCAGTCCATTTGACCAAGCGCGCACAGCCCAGCGAGGACGGCGAACTGGAACGAACTCTCGGCCGGCAGAATTCCCTCTACAACGGCCGGATGTACCGGCTCCTCAGGGTCCACTGCGAAGCAAGGCGTCTCGACCTCTGTTTCACGACGGGACGCTACTTCATCTGGACACCTCGCTGGTCCCGACCTCGGCGGCGGCTTCG
Organism: Amycolatopsis sp. NPDC049159; assembly: GCF_040648295.1. Classification (NCBI taxonomy): domain Bacteria; kingdom Bacillati; phylum Actinomycetota; class Actinomycetes; order Pseudonocardiales; family Pseudonocardiaceae; genus Amycolatopsis; species Amycolatopsis sp. NPDC049159. The sequence continues at coordinate 488,874 of NZ_JBEZDL010000002.1, read as the reverse complement.
ACTTCGACCGGTGGAAGAACATCATGCGGGAGTGCGGAGAGGAGTTCTCGGACGTCGAAGAAGCTCGTGGTCGCGGCGGACGACCGATCGGCTACTCGCGGGACGGGCCGTTCCTCCTCGACGGGAAACCGAGCCTGTACACCGTGTGCGTGCTCGATTCACCGACGTTCGACGAGATCTTCGCGGGGATGGTCTCGAGTGGACCGGAGGGGACCATCCTCGTGGGCCCGGATCGGCGGGGCTTGGCGTCATCGTGACGCGCTCGGAGTCGCCCCACCTCCCTGAAACGCGGCAGCTCGGCCTCGAAGGACGCCCAAGAGTGTGCCGTAGCCCACTCGACCGGGCCACTCCACTGGTTACCGACGGGTAACAAGGGCTATCGTGCGGTCAAAGACCTCTACTTCATGGAGCACCAGTGGCCGCACCAGCAACGCCGCTCGCGCCGAACGCGCGGGGCGTGCGAAACGTCGCCTTCGTCGAGGGGGTACGGACCCCCTTCGGCAAGGCCGGCGACAAGGGCATCTACGCCGGGACGCGGGCGGACGACCTCGTCGTCAACGCCATCCGCGAGCTGCTGCGGCGGCACCCCGAACTGCCGCCCGAGCGCGTCGACGAGGTGGCCATCGCCGCCACCACCCAGATCGGCGACCAGGGCCTGACCATCGGCCGGACCGCCGCGCTGCTCGCCGGGCTGCCGAAGTCCGTGCCGGGCTTCGCCATCGACCGCATGTGCGCCGGCGCGATGACCGCCGTCACCACCGCCGCGTCCGGCATCGGCTTCGGTGCCTACGACATCGCCATCGCCGGTGGCGTCGAGCACATGGGCCGCCACCCGATGGGTGAAGGCGTCGACCCGAACCCGCGGATCATCGCCGACAAGCTCGTCGACCCGACCGCGCTCGTCATGGGCCAGACCGCCGAGAACCTGCACGACCGCTTCCCGGCGATCACCAAGCAGCGCACCGACGCCTACGCCGCGCGCAGCCAGGAGCGCTACGCCGAAGCCGTCAAGACCGGCAAGATCGGCCCCGAGCTGGTCCCGGTCGCGACCCGCTCGAAGGAGCTGGGCTGGGGCCTGGCCACCGAGGACGAGCCGCCGCGGCCCGGCACCACGCTGGAAACCCTCGCCGGGCTGAAGACGCCGTTCCGCCCGCACGGCCGGATCACCGCGGGCAACGCGGCCGGCCTCAACGACGGTGCCACCGCCTCGCTCCTCGCCGACGAGGACACCGCCCGCGAGCTGGGCCTGCCGGTCGCCATGCGGCTGGTCGGCTACTCCTTCGCCGGTGTCGAGCCGGAGGTCATGGGCATCGGCCCGGTGCCGGCCACCGAGAAGCTGTTCAAGCGCACCGGTCTCTCCATCGACGACATCGGCCTGTTCGAGATCAACGAGGCCTTCGCCGTGCAGGTGCTGGCCTTCCTCGACCACTTCGGCATCGACGACGAAGACCCGCGCGTGAACCAGTGGGGCGGGGCCATCGCGTGCGGCCACCCGCTGGCTTCCTCCGGCGTCCGGCTCATGACGCAGCTGGCCCGCCAGTTCGCCGAGCGGCCCGACGTGCAGTACGGCATGACGACGATGTGCATCGGCATCGGCATGGGCGGCACCGTGATCTGGGAGAACCCGGCCTTCGAGGGGGCGAAGTAATGACTTTCACCGCTGAAGAAGCGAAGGCCGCGTTCCCGGACGAGGTCGTCACGAACGCCGTCACGCGGCTGGTCAAGGTGCCCGGGCTCGCCAAGCCCGTCGCGCTGATCACCCTCGACAACGGCCACGACCACACCCGGCCGAACACGTTCGGCCCGCAGGGTCTCGTGTCCCTGAACTCCGCGCTGGACAAGGCGTTCGAGGCCGAACCGGCCGCGATCGCCGTCACCGGCAAGCCGTTCATCTTCGCCGTCGGCGCCGACCTCTCGGGTGTCGAGTCCGTGAGCGACCCGAAACTGGCGCGCGAGATCGCCCAGACCGGGCACGACGTGTTCCGCCGCCTCACCGAAACGAAGATCCCGACGTTCGGGTTCATCAACGGCGCGGTCATGGGCGGCGGCCTCGAGCTGGCGCTGTCCTGCCACTACCGGACACTGTCGGAGAACACCGCCGCGATCGCGTTCCCCGAGGTCTTCCTCGGCCTGTTCCCGGGCTGGGGCGGCACGCAGCTGCTGCCGAACCTCATCGGCGCGGACGCCGCCGTCACGGTGATCATCGAGAACGCCCTGGCGCAGAACAAGATGCTGAACGTCAAGCAGACGGCCGAGCTCGGCATCGTCGACGCGGTCTTCGGCTCGGCCGACTACCTCGAGCAGTCGCTGCTGTGGCTGGCCAAGGTCGTCAACGGCGAGATCACCCCGGCCCGCCGGGAGATCGACCGCGGTACCGGCTGGGACGCCGCGATCGCCCGCGCCAAGTCCATTGTGGACGGCCGGACGCACGGTGCCTCGCCGGGCGCGGCCAAGGCCGTCGAGCTGCTGGAGCTGGCCCGCGAGAACGATCTCGACCGCGGGTACGCGGCCGAGACCGACGGCCTCGCCGAGCTGCTCATGTCCGACGTCCTGCGCGCCGGGCTGTACTCGTTCAACCTGGTCAACAAGCGCGCCAAGCGCCCGGCCGGCGCGCCGGACAAGAACCTGGCCCGCAAGGTGAACAAGGTCGGCATCGTCGGCGCCGGCCTGATGGCCAGCCAGCTCGCGCTGCTGTTCGTGCGCCGCCTGAAGGTGCCGGTCGTGCTGACCGACGTCGACCAGGAGCGCGTCGACAAGGGTGTCGGCTACGTCCACGCCGAGATCGACAAGCTCCTGGGCAAGAAGCGCGTGTCCCCGGACGGCGCGAACCGGCTCAAGGCGCTGGTCTCCGGCTCGCTCGACAAGGCCGCCTTCGCCGACGCCGACTTCGTCATCGAAGCCGTCTTCGAGGAGCTGGGCGTCAAGCAGCAGGTGTTCGCCGAGCTGGAGCAGCACGTCAAGCCCGAGGCGATCCTGGCGACGAACACCTCGTCGCTGTCGATCACCGCGATGGCGTCGAAGCTGCAGCACCCCGAGCGCGTGGTCGGCTTCCACTTCTTCAACCCGGTGGCCGTGCTGCCGCTGCTGGAGATCGTCCGCGGCGAGCAGACCGACGACGCGTCGCTGGCGACCGCGTTCTCGGTCGGCAAGCAGCTCAAGAAGTCCAGCGTGCTGGTGAAGGACGCGTCGGCGTTCGTCGTCAACCGGCTCCTGCTGCGCTTCCTCGGCGAGGTGCTGGTCACCGTCGACGAGGGCACGCCGTTCGAGGTCGCCGACTCCGCGCTCGAGCCGCTGGGCCTGCCGATGACGCCGCTGACGCTGATGCAGCTCGTCGGCCCGGCCATCGCGCTGCACGTCGGCGAGACGCTGCACGAGGCGTTCCCGGACCGGTTCACCGTGTCCGACAACCTCGCGAAGTTCGTCAAGGCGGGCAAGAAGGGCGTGTGGGTCTGGGATTCCCAGGGCAACCAGTCCGCCGACCCCGAGGTCGTCGAGCTGTGGACGCAGGGCGACAAGCCGTCCACTTCGGAGCAGGTGCGTGACCGGGCGCTGTCCGCGATCGCCGAGGAGATCCGGATCATGCTCGACGAGGGCGTGGTCGCCGAGGCGCAGGACATCGACCTGTGCCTGATCCTCGGCGCGGGCTGGCCGTTCTGGAACGGCGGCATCACGCCGTACCTGGACCGCTCCGGCGTGTCCGAGCGCGTGAACGGCAAGCCGTTCCTCGCCCCGGGCGTGGCCTCGGTTCCGGCCGGCTAGTACTCGCCCTCCCGAGGGCACTTCGGCGGCGGCGCGGTGAGTTTCAGCTGCGCCGCCGTCGCGTCGGAGTCGATGACCGTCACCCGCTCGGCCTTCCGGAAGCGGGCGTGCAGCTCCTGCGCCCACGCCTTCAGGTCGGTGCCCGGGACGGCGAGCAGCGACACCGACGGCGGGTCGACGAACACCCGCCGCGCCTTCGGGTCGTCGCGCACGGCCGGCATCGCCGCCCGCAGCTCGGCGTCGGCGGGGAAGACCACCACCACCGCCGCGCACAGCGTGTGGCCGGCCAGCGGCGCCGGGTTCGTGTCCACCGGCAGGTCCGGCGGGCGCTTCAGGGCCGCGACGCCGAAGGCCAGCCCCACCCCGACGGCGGCGGCCAGCGCGATCACCGGGACCAGCACCCGGACCAGCGGCTTCTCCTCCACGTCCAAGATCACAGCACACGTTGGCCGCCGGGACACCGCCCGTTCACCCCGGCGGCTTAGCGTCCGCGCGTGACCACCGACAGACGCCGGTTCCTCAAGGGTGCCGGGCTCGCGGCCGCCGCCGCGAGCATCCCCCTCCCCGATCCCGACGTCGACCTGAGCCGGCTGTGCGGCCGCTACCAGTGGCTGGTGGGCGACCACCACACGCACAGCCAGTACTCCTACGACGCGATGTACCGGATCGACCAGATCGCGCGCGGCGGGCGCGCGCACGGCGCCGACTGGATCGTCTTCACCGACCACGGCCACGCCGAGCACGAGAAGGTGTCGGTCGAGCCGACCGAGGCGGACTTCCTCGCCGCCCGGCGGAAGTACCCGGACCTGCTGCTGTGGCACGGCATGGAGTGGAACGTCCCGGGGGCCGAGCACGCGACGGTGTTCTTCCAGGCCGGCGACCGGCAAGCCGCGAAACTGCGCGAGTTCGAGCGGACCTTCGACTGGCGGCTGACGAACTCCGAGGCGTCGGGCCCGGCGAACGAGGCACTCGCATTGCGCGCGTTGCGCTGGCTCGCCGACGAAGAGCGCGCAAAACGCATCCACGCCCCGGTCGTGTTGATCAACCACCCGCTGCGCAACGGGCGCGTCGCCCCGCACGAGCTGCGGGCCTACCGCGACGCCGCTCCGCACATCGTGATCGGCATGGAGGGCGCACCCGGCGCGCAGGCCGACGGCTTCCCGAAGCCGCTCGGCAACGGCGGCGCGCGCGGCGGCTACGCCAACGGCGCGGGCGCGAACTCGTGGCCGGGCTTCCCGCCGGAGGCCTACCGGACGTACGGCGGCTGGGACTGGTCGACGGCGAAGGTCGGCGGGCTCTGGGACTCGCTGCTCGCCGAGGGCAAGCCGTGGTGGATCACCACCAACTCCGACTCGCACTACAACCGCGGCGACACGCTGGTCCGCCCGCCGGTGGCGGACGACTGGTACGACACGCACGGCAAGTACCCCGCCCGGTCGACAGCGGCGTCCCGCAGCTGGTCCCGCCGTACGCGGACTTCCACCCGGGCGAGTTCAGCCGCACGCACGTCGGCGTCACGCGGCGCAGCCTCGAAGGCGTGCTGGAGGGCCTGCGCGCGGGCCGGATCTGGCTCTCGCACGGCGGCCTGGTCCAGTCCCTCGAGGTCGGCGCGCACGGCGGCGGCTCCGCGGCGACGCTGGGCGGCCGCCTGCGGGTCCGGCGCGGTTCGGACGTGACGGTCGTGGTCTCCGCGCGGCTCGCGTCCCGCCCGAACGGCGGTGGCTCGATCCCGCGCCTGGCCCGGTTGGACGTCGTCGCGGGCCCGGTCACCGGCCCGGTGCGCGACCCGGACACGATGACGGCGCCGGGCACGCGGGTGGTGGAGTCGTTCGAGCCGAGCTGGGCGCCCGGCCGGCAGGTCGTCTTCCGCCACACCTTCCGCAACGTGCGGGCGCCGTTCTACGCGCGGGTCCGCGGCTCGAACGGCGACGCCGAGCCCACGCCGGACGTCCTCGGGCAGGCGAACCCGTTCGACGACCTGTGGCTGTACGCGAACCCGATCTTCGTGGACGTGCGTTAGCGCACCGGCAGGTGGACGGTCACCCCGAGGCCGCCGCCCACGATGGGTTCCGCCGTCACGCTTCCGCCGTGGGCCTGGACCGCCGCCCGCACGATGGACAGGCCCAGGCCGGCGCCGTTGCGGGCGGTGCGGGCGACGCCCGCGCGGCGGAACGGCTCGAACAGCTCCGCCACCGTCGCCGGGTCCACCAGGCCGCCCGAGGAACGGACCCGCAGCATCGACCACTGCGAGCCCGGCTGGGTCACGACCTCCAGCCAGCCGCCTTCGACATTGTGGCGGACCGCGTTCTCCAGCAGGTTGCCCGCGATCCGCTCCAGCAGCGCCGGGTCGCCGAACGCCGGGGCCGACGGGGTGGTGAACGCGGCCTGGATGCCGCGGTGCTCGGCCTCCCGGTGCACCGCGCGCCAGGCCCGGTCGACCACGACGGCCAGGTCGACCGGTTCCCGCACCCCGAGCCCGGCGCCGTCCGTGCGGGCCAGCAGCAGCAACGAGTTCACGAGCTGCCCGGCGCGCTCGGTCGCGTCGCGGACCACCCCGCCCATCCGGCGCAGCTCGGCCACGTCGGCGTCGTCGTCGGCGAGGGTGACGTCGAGTTCCGTGCGGATCACCGACAACGGCGTCCGCAGCTCGTGGCTCGCGTTCGCGACGAAGTGGCGTTGCGCGTCGAACGCGGCCTGGAGCCGGTCGAGCATGTCGTCGAACGTCTCGGCCAGCACGGCCAGCTCGTCGCGCGGGCGCACCCCGCCGATCCGCTCCCCCAGCGACTCGACCGACAGCCGCCGCGCGGTGCCGGTGATCTCGCGCAGCGGGAGCAGGACGCGGGAGGTGAACGTCCAGGCGAGGATCGCCGCGGCCGCGACCACGAGCAGGAACGCGATCGAGCCGAACAGCAGCATCCGGTTGCGGGCGTGCACCCGCAGGTGGTCGGCGAGCGTCGAGGCGTCGACCGTGACGCCGTCGACGACCACTGTGCTGCCCGGCGGCATCTGCGGCACGGTGTCGAGCGAATCCCGGACGAGCGTCCAGGCCAGCCAGAGCAGCAGCAGGCTGACGGCGGCGACGAGCACGGTCGCCAGCAGGGTGATCCGGACGCGGAGGCTGCGGGTGCCCGGCAGGTTCACGCGCGTTGCGGCGTGCCGGGTTCCGGCACCCGGTACCCGGAACCGACGACGGTCTCGATGATCCCCGGCTCGCCGAGCTTCTTGCGCAGCGTCATGACGGTGACCCGGACGGTCGTGGTGAACGGGTCGGCGTTCTCGTCCCACACGCGTTCGAGCAGCTCTTCGCTGCTGACCACCGACCCGGCGGCCGACAGCAGGACCTCGAGGACGCCGAACTCCTTGCGCGTCAGCTCGACCGGCCCACTGGCCCGGCGGACGGTCCGCTTGGCCGGGTCCAGCTCGACGTCCCCGGCGGTGAGCAGCGGCGGCGCGGCCGGGGTGGCCCGGCGCCCGAGCGCCCGGACGCGGGCGACCAGCTCGGGGAAGGCGAACGGCTTCGCGAGGTAGTCGTCGGCGCCGAGGGAAAGCCCTTCGACGCGGTCGGACACCGAACTGCTCGCGGTGAGCATCAGCACCCGGGTCAGCTCCCCGGACGCGACGATCTCCCGGCACAGCTCGTCCCCGGACATCCCGGGCAGGTCCCGGTCCAGCAACACGACGTCGTACCGCGTGACGGCGGCCTTCTCGTGCCCGTCGTCACCCGTGAGCGCGACGTCCACCGCCATGCCCTCGCGGCGCAGGCCACGGGCGATCGCGTCGGCCAGGGGTTCTTCGTCCTCGACTACCAAAACTCGCACGAACCCACAATCCCATATCTTCCTGAGAGTGCCCTTTAAGGACTGTGTGTGACCGGTGAGAGCCACCGCAGCGCGAACCACAGCCGCATCCGGACCTCGGGGTCCGCCAAATCCACGTCCAGCGCCCGCTCCACCTGCGCGATCCGGTGCCGGACGCTGTTGCGGTGCACGCCCAGCTCGGCCGCCGTCGGCTCCCAGCCGCCGTGGTGGGCGAGCCACGTCCGCAGCGTCGGCACCAGCGACCGGTCCCCCGCCCGGTCGAGGGCCACCAGCGGTTCCAGCGCCCGCTCGGCGAAGCCCCGCGAAGCGCCCGGGTCCACCAGCGCGTCGAGGTCGAGCGGCGAGTCCCCCGCCACGACCGGGCGCCCCAGCGCCCGGGCCCGCGCGAGCAGCGAGTCGACCTCACTCTCGGACAGCCGGCCCGCCGGTGCCGGGGCGCCCGCCGCCGCCAGCCAGCCGTGGGCGCGCAAGTCTTCGAGCACCGCGAGCGGCGGCGCGGACCCCACGATCGCCACGAACCGGCCGGGGCGCACCGAAACGAGCGGGGTGTCGAGCCGGGCGCGCAGCCAGTCCGGCCGCTGGGCCACCTCGCCGGGCCCCCGCCGGTACGCGGCCCCGGCGACCAGCCGGACGACGTCCGAGCCGAGCAGCGCACGGGCCACCCCGCCGGGCGACGTGCGGCCGAGCAGCAGGCCGGTCGCCGCCGCGCCCAGTTCGGCCGCGTCCGAGCCGGCGCGCCCGACCAGGCCGAGCAGGGCCGCGCCGACCGCGAGGATCGCCCGCTCGGCGCCGTCGAAGCGCGCGGGCCTGCCGACCACCACCAGGTGCGACGCCGTCGCCTGCGGGTACACCGGCTGGACCACCACGAACCCGCCGCCGGCCTCGGTGGTCGCGCTGCGGATCCCGCTGCCCGCCCGCACGGTCGCCACCAGCTCCCGCACCTGGAGCGGCAACGGCGTGGGCGCGTCGTGCGCCGAGGCCAGGACGTCGCCGGCGCCGACCAGCGCGACCCACGACCGCAGCTGTTCGGCCAGCGACGACGTCAGCTCGCCCAGCCCGCCGCCCGCCGCGCGGGTCAGCGTCTCCCGGGCCGCCGTGATCCGCCGCTGTTCGCGTTGCCCGGCCTCGGTGAGCGCGACCGACACCGCCCGGTTGATCGCCAGGAACGGCGTCCGGGCAGGCACCACCAGCAGCGGCAGCCCGTACCGCGCGCAGGCCCGGCGCAGCGGCTCCGGCAGCGTCTCGAAGACCGTCGGGGTGAGCCCGAACCCCAGGGCCGTCACGCCGGCGTCGCGCAGGCCGCGCACGTACCGGTCGACCCGGTCCGGCAGGTTCACCCCGGCGGTGAGGATCAGCTCGCCGCCGACCAGGTAGGGCGCGGGGTCCTGCAGCTCGCTGACGTGGGCCCAGCGCACCGGCGCGTCCAGCGCACCCGGCCGCAGGGTCTCGGGGACGACGTGGAGCGCGAGCTCCCGGTTGCCGACCACGTCCCGTAACGGGACATTCACTTCGGTGGGCACCGAATCCGTGATCGAGGTCATTTCGTCCCTATGGAGGTCGACATGGAGATGAATCATCTCATGCCGGAGGGGTGGCGGGCGAACCTACGGTGACCCGAACACCACCGCCACGAAGGTAAGGAGGCCACCGTGACCGGCGACTACGCGGTGATCGCGTTGTACATCGCGGGCATGCTGGGGGTCGGCTGGTACGGCCTCAAACTCGCGAAGACGAAGTCCGACTACCTGGTCGCCGGGCGGCGGCTGGGCTGGTTCATGTACTCCGGCACGATGTCGGCCGTCGTGCTCGGCGGCGCGTCCACCGTCGGCGGCGTGAAGCTCGGCTACACCTACGGCATCTCCGGCATGTGGCTGGTCGTCAGCATCGGCGTCGGCATCCTCGTGCTGCACACGCTGTTCGCGCGCCGGCTGGTGAAGCTCAAGGTCTACACCGTCGGCGAGATGCTCGACCTGCGCTACGGCGGCCGCACCAGCGCGGTGTCCGGCGTCGTGATGTGGGGCTACACGCTGATGCTGACGGTCACCTCGACACTGGCCTTCGCGACCATCTTCAAGGTGCTCTTCGACCTGCCGAACTGGGCGGGCATCGCGGTCGGCGGCTCGATCGTCGTCCTCTACTCGGTGCTCGGCGGCATGTGGTCGATCACGCTCACCGACATCGCCCAGTTCGTCATCAAGACCATCGGCATCCTGGCGATCCTGCTGCCGGTCGCGATCAGCTCGGCCGGCGGCTTCAGCGGGATGAGCGAGAAGCTCGACGCGAGCTTCTTCAGCTTCAGCTCGATCGGCACCGACACGATCATCACCTACTTCGTCATCTACACCTTCGGCCTGCTCATCGGCCAGGACATCTGGCAGCGCGTGTTCACCGCCCGCACGCCGGGGATCGCGACGTCCGGCGGCATCACCTCCGGCGTCTACTGCCTGGTCTACGGCCTGGCCGGCGCCCTGATCGGCACCGCGGCGCACGCGCTGTACCCGGACCTCGCCAGCGCGCAGGACGCCTTCGCGACGATCGTCGAGCGCCTGCTCCCGACCGGCGTCCGCGGCCTGGTGCTGGCCGCCGCGCTCTCGGCGATGATGTCGACGGCGAGCGGCGCGCTGATCGCCTGCTCCACCACCACGACGTCGGACCTGCTGACCAAGTTCGGGCTGAAGAAGGGCGGCGAGGTCAGCCGCAACCGGCTCGCCACGCTCGTGCTCGGCCTGCTCGCGATCGGCATCGCGATGGTCGTCGACGACGTCGTCAACGCGCTCACCATCGCCTACGACATCCTGGTCGGCGGCCTGCTGGTGGCGATCGTCGGCGCGCTGTTCTGGAAGCGCGGCACCCGCCAGGGCGCGTACGCGTCGATGGTGGCCGGCACGATCTCGGTCGTCACGTTCATGATCATCGACGGCGTCGACGCCAACACCCCGATCTACTGGGGCCTCGGCGCGAGCCTGGTGGTGTACCTCGCCGTCAGCTTCGCCACGCCCCGCACGGCCGACTCGATCCTTTCCGTCTGGACCCGCCGACTCAACGGCGAAGAAACGCCCACCCCGACCCGGGAACAGGAGCCCAGCAGTGCCTAACATCGGACCCCTCGACTCGTCGCGCGTCCCCCGGTTCGCCGGCTTCGCGACCTTCGCGCGGCTGCCGCGCATCGACCAGGTCGACCACGCCGACGTCGCCGTCATCGGGGTGCCCTTCGACTCCGGCGTGTCCTACCGGCCCGGCGCCCGGTTCGGCCCGGCCGCCGTCCGCGAGGCGAGCCGGCTGCTGCGGCCCTACCACCCGGAGCTGGACGTCTCGCCGTTCGAAGCGAAGCAGGTCGTCGACGCCGGGGACATCGCGGTCAACCCGTTCAACATCGGCGAAGCGATCGAGACGCTGCAGCAGGAAGCCGAAGCGCTGCAGGCGAACGGGACGCGCCTGGTCACGGTCGGCGGCGACCACACGATCGCCCTGCCGCTGCTGCGGGCCGCGGCGAAGCGGCACGGACCCGTGGCGCTGCTGCACTTCGACGCGCACCTCGACACCTGGGACACCTACTTCGGCGAGCCGTACACCCACGGCACCCCGTTCCGGCGGGCGTCGGAGGAAGGCATCCTCGACACGAGCGCGCTGTCGCACGTCGGCACCCGCGGCCCGCTGTACGGCAAGCGCGACCTCGAAGAGGACCGCCGCCTCGGCTTCGGCATCGTGACTTCGGGCGACGTCCTCCGGCGTGGTGTCGCCGAGACCGTCGACGCCCTGCGCCAGCGCATCGGCGACCGGCCGCTGTACATCTCGGTCGACATCGACGTCCTCGACCCGGCCCACGCGCCCGGCACCGGCACCCCCGAGGCGGGCGGCATGACCAGCCGCGAGCTCCTGGAGATCCTGCGCGGCCTGCGCGACCTCAACCTGATCGGCGCGGACGTCGTCGAGCTGGCCCCGGCCTACGACCACGCCGAGATCACCGCCATCGCGGCTTCCCACGTCGCCTACGACCTGGTGAGCCTGCTGAGCCTGGGGAAGGGCGAATGACGCGCATCGGCGGGGACGTCGTCGTCGAAACCCTGCGGGCCCTGGGCGCCGACACGGTGTTCGGCCTGCCCGGCCAGCACGCACTGGGCCTGTTCGAGGCCCTGCGGCGCGCGGACGACCTGCGGGTGATCAGCGGGCGCGTCGAGAACAACCTCGCGTTCGCCGCCGACGGCCACGCCCGCGCCCGCCTGGCCGCCGACCCCGACGGCCCGGTCCCGGTGACACCCCTGATCGTCTCGACCGGCCCGGGCGCGCTGCTGACGTTGGCGTCCCTGCAGGAATCCCGCGCGGCTTCGGTACCGGTGCTGGGAATCTCCAGCCAGATCCCGGCCGCCGGCCTCGGCGGCGGCCGCCACGGCTACCTGCACGAACTGCCCGACCAGCAGGCGAGCTTCTCGGGCGTCGTGAAGTCGGTGCACGTCGTGCGCCACGCGAGCCAGATCCCGTCGGCGCTGCGGGAGGCGTGGACGTCGGCGGCGACCGCGCCGTACGGCCCGGTGTGGGTCGAGATCCCCCAGGACGTCCTGCTCGGCCCGGCGGGAATCCCGCCGATCACGTCGGTGTCGGCGACTCCCCCTCCCCTGGAACCCTTGCCGGAGCTGGTCACCGCTGCGGCCGAACTGCTGGCGGCGGCGTCGAACCCCGTGATCCTCGCCGGTGGGGGTGCCCTGCGATCCGGCGCGCACGCGGAGCTGACGGCGCTGGCGGAAGCGTTGCGCGCACCGGTGATCTCGACGTTCGGCGGCAAGGGCGTCTTCGCCTGGGACCACGAGCTGTCCGGCCGCTCCTGGCTGGAGGACTGGCACACCACGGAGTTCCTGGCCGACGCCGACGTACTGCTGGTGCTCGGCTCCGGCCTGGGCGAGCTGTCCAGCAACTACCGCGAGTTCGCCCCCCGCGGCCGCGTGATCCAGGTCGAGGCCGACCTGGGGAAACTGGAGTCCAACTACCCCGCCCTGGGCATCCACGCCGACGTGCGACCGGCGGTGCAGGCGCTCCTGGAGTGGGTGCCGGTGCGGCGCTCGGACGGCCGGGCCGAGGCCGCGGTTTCGGGCTTGCTCTCGCGGGTCGAGTCCCGGTTGGCCGGTCAGGACCTGGGGGTCGAACGCAAGCTGATCGACGACATCCGCGCGGCGGTCCCCGAGGGCACCCAGACGTTCTGGGACATGACGATCGCCGCGTACTGGGCCTGGTCGGCGTGGAACCCCGAAGGCGCCCCGATCCACACGGCACAGGGCGCGGGCGGCCTGGGCTACGGCCTCCCGGGCGCGCTCGGCGGCGCGGCGGCCGGGCGCCCGGCACTCGCGGTCTCCGGCGACGGCGGCGCGATGTACGGCATCGCGGAGCTGGCCACCGCGGTCCAGCACGGCCTGGACGTCACCTGGCTGGTGATCGACGACGGCGGCTACGGCATCCTGCGCGAATACCTCACGGACACCTTCGGCCGCACCACGGCGACCGAGCTGTCCCGCCCCGACTTCGTGGCGCTGGCCGCCTCCTTCGGCGTACCCGCGACGCTGTCCTCTTTGGACAAGGTGGGCACCGACCTCGCCGAGGCGCTGCGCACGCCGGGGCCGTCCGTCGTCGTCCTCCCCGCGCTGCTGAAGATGTTCGCGCCGACCCACCTGGAGCAGGCATGACCCGCACGCTGGACCTGACCGACCCGGCGACCGGCGAGGTGTTCGGCACCAGCCCGGTGGCCTCGCAGTCCGATGTGGACGCGGCGCTCGAATCGGCGGCGCAAGCGTTTGCGATCTGGCGCCGCAGCACCCCGGCCCAGCGGCAGCTGGCACTGCTGAAGATCTCCGACGCCCTGGAAGCCCGAGCCGGGGAGTTCGCCGACCTGGAGGTCCGCGAGACGGGCAAGATCCGCTCCGTGGTGCTCGACGAGGAGATCCCGGAGTGCGTGAGCGCCCTGCGCTTCTTCGCCGGCGCCGCCCGCCACCTCGAGGGCACCGCGGCCGGCGAGTACACGCCGGGCCACACCTCGGTGATCCGCCGCGAGCCGATCGGCGTCTGCGCCCAGATCGCCCCGTGGAACTACCCCCTGATGATGGCGGTCTGGAAGATCGCCCCGGCACTGGCCGCGGGCAACACGGTGGTGCTCAAGCCGGCCGAGACGACGCCGTCGACGGCCGTGCTGCTGGCCGGCGTCGCGGCGGAGTTCCTGCCTGCCGGGGCTTTCACCGTGCTGACCGGCGACCGCGACACGGGCCGGGCTTTGGTCCGCCATCCGATCACCGCCCTGGTCTCGATCACCGGCTCGACCCGAGCGGGCATCGACGTGGCCACCGTGGCGGCGGCCGACCTCAAGCGCACGCACCTGGAACTGGGCGGCAACGCGCCCCTGCTGGTCTTCCCGGACGTCGACCTCGCCGCGACGGCCGAGGGCATCGTGGGCGCGGCGTTCTACAACGCGGGCCAGGACTGCACGGCGGGCAGCCGGGTCCTCGTCCACGAGTCGATCCACGACGACTTCGTCGCCGCGCTGGCCAAGGTCGCCGCGTCGCAGACTCCGGGCGTCGACTACGGGCCGCTCAACAGCGCGGCGCAGTTCTCGCGCGTCGAGGGCCTCATCTCGCGCCTGCCTTCCCACGCCCGCATCGAGACCGGCGGCACACGATCCGGCGCGACAGGCTTCTACTTCTCCCCCACGGTGGTCTCCGGCCTGCACCAGGACGACGAGATCGTCCAGGAGGAGATCTTCGGCCCGGTCATCACCGTCCAGTCCTTTTCGGACGAAGCCGACGGTGTCGCGCTGGCCAACGGCGTCCCGTACGGCCTGGCGTCGTCGGTCTGGACGAAGGACCTCGGCGTCGCGGCGCGGGTCTCGGCGGAGCTGGACTTCGGCTGCGTCTGGGTCAACACCCACGGCCCCCTGGTGGCCGAGATGCCCCACGGCGGCTTCGGCCACTCGGGCCACGGCAAGGACCTCTCGGGGTACGCCTTCACCGAGTACACCCGCGTCAAGCACGTGATGACGAGGTTCGCATGAGCGACAAGATCACGGAGGTCGAGCAGCACGGCATCGCCCCGATCCCGCCGGAAGAGCAGACGTCCCGCCCCCGCGACCTGTTCCGCATGGCCTTCGGCGGCGCGAACACCTTCGCCACGATCATCCTGGGCACGTTGCCGATCGCGTACGGCCTGAGCTTCCGCGACGCGGCCCTGGCGACAGCGCTGGGCGTCGTCGTCGGCGGCCTGGTCCTGGCCCCCATGGCGCTGTTCGGCCCGCGGACACGCACGAACAACGCGGTCTCGTCGGGCGCGCACTTCGGGGTGGTCGGCCGCTGCGTCGGCTCGTTCTTGTCGCTGCTGACGGCGATAACGTTCTTCGCGATCTCGGTCTGGGTGAGCGGCGACGCGGTGGCCGGCGCGGCACAAAGACTGTTCGGCTTCGACGGCGGCGCGGCACTGCGCGGCATCGCGTACGGCGTGATCGCGATCGCCACGCTGGTGGTGTGCATCTACGGCTACCGCTTCATGCTCTTGGTCAACCGAATCGCGGTGGTACTGGGCACCCTGATCATGCTCCTGGGCGTAGTGGCGTACGGCGGCTCGTTCGACCCGGGCTACGGCGGAACGGGAACGTACGCACTGGGCACGTTCTGGCCGACGTTCACCCTCGCGGCCCTGACCGCACTGGCGAACCCGATCAGTTTCGGCGCGTTCCTGGGCGACTGGGCCCGCTACATCCCGGCCAGGTACAGCAAGCGCTCTCTCTTGACCGCACCATTCCTGGCCCAGGTGGCAACGCTGCTCCCGTTCGGCTTCGGCATCGCAACGGCAACACTGGTGGCGAACCCGGCCGACTACATCACCGGCCTGACCGCGATTTCCCCGCTCTGGTACGCAATCCCGCTGATCGTGGTGGCGCTGATCGGCGGCCTGTCCACGGGAACGACGTCCCTCTACGGAACGGGCCTGGACTTCAGCTCGATCTTCCCCAGACTCTCCCGAGTCCAGGCAACGCTGCTGATCGGCACCCTGAGCGTGGCATTCATCTTCATCGGCAACTTCGCCCTGGACATGGTGTCGAGCATCAACGCGTTCGCGACGCTGATCGTCCTGTGCACCTCCCCCTGGATGGTGATCATGATGATCGGCTTCGTCCAACGCCGGGGCTTCTACGACGTGGAAGACCTCCAGGTGTTCAACGAAGGCCGCCGAGGCGGCCGCTACTGGTTCGCGAGCGGGGTGAACTGGCGCGCAATGGCAGCCTGGATCCCGGCAACAACCTTGGGCCTGCTGTGCGCGAACACCCCGATGATCACGGGCCCTCTGAAGGACATCGCAGGAGGAGTGGACATCAGCCTGCCGGCAACACTGCTGACAGCGGCGATAACGTACCCAGTACTGGTAAAGCTGTTCCCGGAGCCCGCAGAAGTCATCGCGACGTTCCGCACCCCGCCCCCAGCCCCGCTCAAGCTGGGCGGTCATCCCGTCGCCTGAGGCCGCCTCAATCCAGGCGACGGGATGACCACCCAGCGAACCGAGGGGTCATCCCAGAGCCTGCCCGTCCGGCGAGGACAGCTTTTCAGCTACGGTTGGCATCCTTACGCGCCGGTTCCTCCGTACTCAGACGAGAAGCCCACTCGGTAACCCGCCGAGCAACATCCTGAGCAGTCAGCCCGATACGAGCCAGCACCTCATCCCGGCTCCCCAGATCATGGAACGACTGCGGCACAGCAAGATCCCGCAACGGCACGTCACACTCCGCGTCCCGGAACATCGCAGCCAGCGCCGAGCCAAAGCCCCCATGCCGCCCACTGTCCTCGACAGTCACAACAAGCTTGTGCTGCGAAGCTAGAGCAACGAGCTCAGCCGGAACGGGCAACACCCACCGCGGATCCACCACAGTCACCCCGATGCCCTGATCCGCCAGCCGATCCGCAGCCGCCAGACCAAGCGTCGCGAACGCACCCACCGTCACCAGCAGAACGTCCGCACCTTCCGTCGGCCGCCGCAGCACATCAACCGTGCCGATCCGCTCGACAGCAGCGACGTCAGTCCCGACCTTGCCCTTCGAGAACCGCAAAGCCGTCGGCCCATCAGCCACATCGACAGCTTCGTTCAGCTCTTCCCGCAGCGTCGCCGGGTCACGAGGAGCAGCAACCCGCATCCCGGGAACCATCCCGAGCAGAGACAGGTCCCACATCCCGTGGTGACTGGGCCCGTCCGGCCCGGTGATCCCGGCCCGGTCGAGCACCAACGTCACCGGCAGCCGATGCAGCGCCACATCCATCAGCACCTGGTCGAAAGCCCGGTTGAGGAACGTCGAGTAGATCGCGACGACCGGGTGCATCCCACCCATGGCGAGCCCAGCAGCAGAAGTAACCGCGTGCTGCTCGGCGATCCCGACGTCGTACCACCGATCCGGGAACGACTCGGCGAACTTGTCCAGCCCGGTCGACCGCAACATGGCCGCGGTGATCGCGACGACGTCCTCGCGCTCGGCCCCGATCTTCGCGAGCTCCTCACCGAACACCCCGGTCCAGCTGGGCCCCTTGACCGGCGGCAGCCCGGTCTCCGGATCGATCGGATCGGTCTGGTGCATCTGGTCGTGCTCGTTGTTGACCGCGGGCGCGTACCCATGTCCCTTTTCGGTCACCACGTGCACGATCACGGCGCCACCGAACGCCTTGGCGCTCAGGAACGCCTTCTCCAGCGCCACCTGATCGTGCCCGTCAACGGGCCCGAGGTACTTCAACCCCAGATCGGAGAACATCGCCTGCGGGCTGAGCGCATCCTTCAACCCGGCCTTCGCAGCGTGCAGAGCGGCGTAAATCGGTTTGCCGACGACCGGAGTGTGCTTGAGGATCTCCCGCCCACCGTCGAGGAGCCGCTCGTAACCGGGCTGCAAGCGCAACGCGGCGAGGTGATCGGCCAGCCCGCCGATGGTCGGCGAGTACGACCGCCCGTTGTCGTTGATGACGATGACGACCGGCCGGTCCCGGTGGGCAGCGATGTTGTTGAGCGCTTCCCAGCACATCCCCCCGGTCAGCGCGCCGTCCCCGACGACGGCGATCGCGTGCCGCCCCCCGCCGTCCAGCTCGAACGCCTTCGCCAGCCCGTCCACATAGGACAGCCCGGACGACGCGTGACTGCTCTCGACCCAGTCGTGGTCACTCTCCGCGCGCGACGGGTAACCGGTGACACCGCCGGTCTGCCGCAGCAGGTCGAACCCGCCGGCCCGGCCGGTGACGATCTTGTGCACGTAGGCCTGGTGACCGACGTCCCACACGATCGCGTCACGCGGCGAGTCGAACACGCGGTGCAACGCCAGCGTGAGCTCGACGACGCCGAGGTTCGGGCCCAGGTGCCCGCCCGCGCGGCGGACCTTGTCGACGAGGAAGTCCCGGATCTCGGCAGCCAGTTCGCCGAGGTCCTCGACACTCATGCGCTTGAGGTCCGCCGGTCCGCTGAGGGACTCCAGCATCGTCACTCGTCTCCACCTCGCTCGTCTTCGGGCACCCCACGTTCCGGCCAGTCTACGGAGACCCGCCAGGGTGGTTCCGCCCGCCGCGTCCGGCATCACAGGCGGAGAGCGATCGCGTGTCAGCACGCGGGGTGAACCTCGTCTCCCGGCCGTGCTGTGGCGGTCACGCGGCGTGGCCACGAGAATGGTGTCCATGGCGGACTTCTTCATCGGCGGCGACTGGGTGGACGCGGTGGGCGGCGGCCGCCGGGAGATCCGCTGCCCGGCGGACGGTTCCCTGGTCGCGTCGGTCGCGGAGGGCACCGCCAAGGACACCGAGGCGGCCATCGCGGCGGCGCGGCGGGCGTTCGACGCCGGCCCGTGGCCCGGCACACCCGCGCACCTGCGCGGTGACCTGCTGCTGCGCACCGCCGACCTGCTGGATCGCGACGCGGAGGCGTTCGCCCGCGCGGAGTCGCTCGACACCGGCAAGCGCCTGGTCGAGAGCCGCTACGACATGGCCGACATCGCGGCCTGCCTGCGCTACTTCGGCAAGCTCGCGGCGCAGGACGCCGGGCGCGTCGTCGACACCGGCAACCCGGACGCGATCAGCCGGATCGTGCACGAGCCGGTCGGCGTGTGCGGGCTGATCACGCCGTGGAACTACCCGCTGTTGCAGACGGTGTGGAAGATCGCACCGGCGCTGGCGGCGGGCAACACGTTCGTGCTCAAGCCCAGCGAGCTGACGCCGCACACGGCGATCCTGTTCCTGAAGCTGCTCACCGAGGCGGGCCTGCCGCCGGGCGTGGGCAACCTGGTGCTCGGTGCCGGGGCCGAGGTGGGCGCGCCGCTGGCGGCCCACCCGGACGTCGACCTGGTGTCGTTCACCGGCGGCCTGGCCACCGGCAAGGTGATCGCCGCGTCGGCCGCGGCCACGGTCAAGAAAGTGGCCCTCGAGCTGGGCGGCAAGAACCCGAACGTGGTCTTCGCCGACGCCGATTTCGAGACGGCGGTCGACTACGCGCTGACGGCGGTGTTCCTGCACTCGGGCCAGGTCTGCTCGGCGGGCACGCGGCTGATCGTGCAGCGCGAGTGGCACGACGACTTCGTGGCCGAGCTGGTCCGCCGCGCCGAGCGCATCCGCCTGGGCGGCCCGTTCGACTCCCACGCGGAGACGGGCCCGCTGATCTCGGCGGCGCACCGGTCCAAGGTGGAGGCGTACGTGGCGGCGGCGCTGGCGGAGGGCGCGGTGCTGCGCACGGGCGGCCGCTGTCCCGACGACCCGGCGCTGGCCGAGGGCTTCTACTACCTGCCGACCATCCTGGACGAGGTGCGCCAGGGCTCGTCGGCGGTCGTGGAGGAGTCGTTCGGGCCGGTGCTGACGGTCGAGACGTTCACCGACGAGGACGACGCCGTCCGCATCGCCAACGACACGCACTACGGCCTGGCGGGCGCGGTGTTCACGCAGGACGCTTCGCGCGCGCAGCGGGTGGCCGGCCGGCTGCGCCACGGGACGGTGTGGATCAACGACTTCCACCCGTACCTCCCCCAGGCCGAGTGGGGCGGCTACAAGCAGTCCGGCTTCGGCCGCGAGCTGGGCCCGACGGGGCTGGCGGAGTACACCGAGGTCAAGCACGTCTACCAGAACCTGCGCCCGGGCCCGCAGCACTGGTTCGCGGGCTGAGTCGCCCGATCGGGATCATTCGAACGGCCCAGCGTTTTATGCTGCGGGTGTGACGCAGTGGCGCGTGCCGCGAGCGGTGCTGGTGGCGATCGCCGGCCTGGGGGTGATCGCGGGCTTGACCCTGCGCACGGCGGCGGTCCCGGCGGCGCTGCCACCGGGCACCCCGGACCCGGAACTGGCGGTCGGCCTGCGGCTGGTGTGCGCGGCGGCGGTCCTGCTGGCGGGGACGCTCACGTATTTGACCTTCGCCCGGCGCGAGGACGAGCCGCTGGCGATGGCGTGCCTGCCGGGCCTGGTGGTGACGGGCGTGATCCTGCGGCACCTGGTGGTGACCCTGCCGGGGGTGACGCACTTCCAGCCGGCGGCACGGGTGGCACCGGGAGCCGGGGCGTGGGTGCTGCTGGCGTCGGGGGTGGCGATGACGGCCGCGGGCCTGGCGGCGGCGTTCGCGGTGCGACGGGCCAGCTGACCTGCGGCCGGACCGCGCTCAGGACAGCAGCGCCACGCACTCCACGTGGTGCGTCATCGGGAACGCGTCGAACGCCCGCAGATCCGTCAGCGAGTACCCGTGCGAGGCGAACGTGGCCAGATCGCGGGCCAGCGCCGCCGGGTCGCAGGCCACGTACACGATCCGGTCCGGCGCGCCCGCCACGATCGACTCCACGACCGCCTTGCCCGCGCCCTTGCGCGGCGGGTCCAGCACCACGACGTCGACCGGCTTGGCCGCCGACTCCAGCACGTGCTCCACGCGCCCCGCCTGCCACGAGACCTGCGGGAGGTCCGCCAGGTTCCGCTCGCCGTCGGTGACCGCACGGCGGCCCGACTCGATCGCCAGCACCCGCCCCGACGTGCCGACCTGCGAAGCCAGCACCGACGCGAACAGGCCGACCCCGGCGTAGAGGTCCCAAGCCGAGCCGCCCGCCGGTGCCTCCGCCCACTCCGCGACGACCGCCGCGAGCGTGGGGGCCGCCGCCGGGTGGACCTGCCAGAAGCCGTGGGCGTCGAGCTGCCAGTCGCGGCCCGCCGCGTGCTGGACCGCCACGCCGCCGGACAGCTGGCGGGCGCGGACCTTGCCGCGGACCGTCGACAGCTCGCGCACGTGCCGGGTGCCGTCGCCGTCGCTGGTCACCTCCAGCTCGGCGCCCGGGCGCCAGCGGCGGGCGAGGACGTCGTCCAGCGCGCCCGGCACCGCGATGGGGCACTTCTCCAGCGGCACCACGCGGTGGCTGTGGTGGGCGCGCAGGCCCGCGCGCCCGTCCCGGCCGGCGACCAGCCGGACGCGGCTGCGCCAGTCCAGCGACCCGCCCTCCAGCGCCTCCACGACGACCTCGCGCTCGATGCCCGCCAGCCGCTGCAGCTGCTCGGCCACCACGGCGGCCTTCAGCTCGAGCTGGTACGACGGCGCCGCGTGCTGCCAGTCGCACCCGCCGCAACCGCCGGGCACCGCGAGCGGGCAGGGCGGCTCGACCCGCGCCTCGGCCGCCGTCAGCACCTCCACCGCGTCGCCGCGGCAGAACGAACCGCCGTTGTCCTCGGTGACCTCGACGCGGACCCGCTCCCCCGGCAGCGCGTGCCGGACGAACACGACGCGGCCCTCGGCACGCGCCACGCAGTGGCCGCCGTGCGCGACCGGCCCGACCTCGACCTCGAGGACGCGACCCAGCCAGCTCGTCATTCGGCCGGCTCCTTCGGCTTCGGTGCGGCGGCCCGCTTGCCGTTGGGCGAGAACCCGCGCCGGACGTCACCGGCCGCGGGCCGTTCGTTCCGGACGCGCGCGGCCGCCTTGGCCGAGGACTCCAGCTGCCACGGCACGCTCGCCACGATCACGCCGGACTGGAACAGCAACCGGCCCTTGAGCCGCAGCGCGCTCTGGTTGTGCAGCACCTGCTCCCACCAGTGCCCGACCACGTACTCCGGGATGAACACGGTGACCACGTTGCGCGGGTTGTCGCCGCGCACGCGCTTCACGTAGTCGAGCACCGGCTTCGTGATCTCGCGGTAGGGCGATTCGACGACCTTCAGCGGCACCTTGAAGTTGTGCGCGTCCCACTCGGCGGTGAGCCGGCGCGTGTCGGCATCGTCCACGTTGACCGTCACGGCTTCGAGGACGTCCGGGCGCATCGCCTTGGCGTAGGCCAGCGCGCGCAGCGTCGGGCGGTGCAGTTTGGACACCAGGACGATCGCGTGGTTGCGCGACGGCAGCACGGTCGGGGTGTCGCCGAGGTCCTTCAGCTCGTCGGCGACGCGGTCGTAGTGCTTCCGGATCGCCGTCATCAGCACGAAGATCGCCACCATCGCCGCGATCGCGATCCACGCGCCGAGCAGGAACTTCGTGATCAGGACGATCACCAGCACGACGCCGGTGCAGGTGAGACCGACCGCGTTGACCGTCTGCGAGCGCCGCATCCGCCGCCGCTTCGCGGGGTCGGTTTCCTTGGCCAGCAACCGGTTCCAGTGCCGGATCATGCCGGCCTGGCTCACCGTGAAGGACACGAACACGCCCACGATGTAGAGCTGGATGAGCCGGGTGACCTCGGCGTCGAACGCGATGATCAGCACGAGCGCGAACGCCGCGAGGAACAGGATGCCGTTGGAGAACGCCAGCCGGTCGCCGCGGGTGTGCAGCTGCCGCGGGAGGTAACGGTCCTGCGCCAGGATCGAGCCCAGCACCGGGAAGCCGTTGAACGCGGTGTTCGCGGCCAGCAGCAGGATGATGCCGGTGGAGAAGGAGATGTAGTAGAACGCCGGCGGGAAGTCGGCGAACACCGCGTGCGCGATCTGCGCGACGATCGTCTTCTGCTCGTAGCCCGCGGGTGCGCCGGCGAGCTGCTCGGCCGGGTCCTCGGCGAACTTGACGTCGGTGATCGTCGCGAGCGTGATGATGCCGACCAGCATGGTGACCGCGAGCAGGCCCATCATCAGCAGCGTGGTGGCTGCGTTCTTCGACTTGGGCTTCTGGAACGCCGGGACGCCGTTGCTGATCGCCTCGACCCCGGTCAGCGCCGCCGCGCCGGAGGAAAACGCCCGCAGCACCAGGAAGGCGTAAGCGACGCCGGCGAAAGTGCCTTCGGCGTTGAGCGTGAACCCGGCGCTCTCGGCCTTCATCTCGGTGCCGGTGGCCGCCTGCACCAGGCCCCACACGACCATGACCAGGATGCCCAGGATGAAACCGTATGTCGGGATCGCGAAGGCCTTCCCCGACTCCCGGATGCCGCGCAGGTTCAGCGACGTCAGCACGACGACGATGACGATCGACGCGAGGACCTTGTGCTGGGCCACCCACGGGACCGCCGAGCCGATGTTGGCCACACCGGACGAAGTGGACACCGCGACCGTCAGCACGTAGTCGACGAGCAGCGCGCTGGCCACGGTGAGGCCGAACTTGCCGCCGAGGTTGGTGTTGGCGACCTCGTAGTCGCCGCCGCCGCTCGGGTAGGCGTGCACGTTCTGCCGGTAGGACGCGACGACGACCAGCATGACCAGGGCGACCATGATGCCGATCCACGGCGCCAGCGCGTACGCGGAGAGGCCCGCGACGCTCAGCGTCAGGAAGATCTCTTCCGGCGCGTACGCCACGCTCGAGAGCGCGTCGGACGCGAAGATCGGCAGCGCGATGCGCTTCGGGAGGAGCGTGTGAGCGAGCCTGTCACTGCGGAACGGACGTCCGAGGACCAGGCGTTTCAGCACGGTCGGGAACTTCGACACCACGGAAGCGTAGCCGCAGGGGTGCACGGTAGGTTCGGCGCTGGTATGTCGGGGTAGGTACGGACGGGTGAACCCGCCGAAGAGGAGGCAGGGCGTGCACGTGGTGATCATGGGATGCGGCCGGGTAGGCGCGTCCCTGGCCGCTGCGCTGGAGCGGCTCGGCCACGAGGTGGCCGTCATCGACAAGAACCAGCAGGCGTTCCGCAGGCTCGGCAGTGACTTCCACGGCCAGCAGGTCGTCGGCGTCGGCTTCGACCGCAGGGTGCTGGTCGAAGCGGGCATCGAGCGGGCCGGCGCGTTCGCCGCGGTGTCCAGCGGCGACAACTCGAACATCATTTCGGCGCGGGTCGCGCGC
This sequence comes from Amycolatopsis sp. NPDC049159, assembly GCF_040648295.1. Taxonomy (NCBI): domain Bacteria; kingdom Bacillati; phylum Actinomycetota; class Actinomycetes; order Pseudonocardiales; family Pseudonocardiaceae; genus Amycolatopsis; species Amycolatopsis sp. NPDC049159. Next base: position 465,103 of record NZ_JBEZDL010000002.1, on the reverse strand, counting down.
GAGAACTTCGGCATCGAGCACGTCGTCGCGCGGATCTACGACCACAAGCGCGCGGCCGTCTACGAGCGGCTGGGGATCCCGACGGTCGCGACCGTGCCCTGGACCACCGACCGGTTCCTGCGGTCGCTGCTGCCGGACGGCGTGGCGTCGGCGTGGCGGGACCCGTCGGGCAACGTGGCGCTGCTGCAGCTGCCGCTGCACGAGGGCTGGGTCGGGCACTCCGTCCGGGCCCTGCAGGAGGCGACGGACGCGCGCGTGGCGTTCATCATGCGGTTCGGCACCGCCGTGCTGCCGGACCACAAGACCGTCGTGCAGGCGGACGACGTCGTGTGGGTGGCCGCGCGCTCCGGCACCGTCAGCGACGTGACCAGTGTGGCCCAGCGCGAACCGGAGGACGAGGCATGAGGGTCGCGATTGCGGGCGCGGGCGCGGTCGGCCGCTCCATCGCCGCCGAGCTGATCGACGGCAGGCACCAGGTGATGCTCATCGAGCGCGAGGCCGACCAGTTCGAGCCGCACGCGGTCGAGCAGGCCGACTGGGTGCTCGGCGACGCGTGCGAGGTGTCGATCCTGGAGGAGTCCGGGATCGAGCAGTGCGACGTGGTCATCGCCGCGACCGGCGACGACAAGGCCAACCTGGTGGTCTCGCTGCTGGCGAAGACGGAGTTCGCGGTCCGGCGCGTGGTGGCCCGGGTGAACAACCCGGCCAACGAGTGGCTGTTCACCGACGCCTGGGGCGTCGACGTGGCGGTCTCGACCCCGCGGATGCTCGCGGCGATGGTCGAGGAGGCGGTCAGCGTCGGCGACCTGGTGCGGCTGATGACGTTCCGCCAGAGCAACGCGAACCTCGTCGAGCTGACCCTGCCGGCCGAGACACCGCTGGCCGGGAAGCCGGTGAGCGAGCTGGCGCTGCCCCGGGACGCGGCGCTGGTGACGATCCTGCGCGGCGACCGGGTGATCGTGCCGCAGCCGGAGGACCCGCTGGAGCCGGGCGACGAGCTGCTGTTCGTCGCGACGGCCGACGTCGAGCCGGAGATCCGGACGGCACTGGGCTACTGAAGACGCGAAGAAGGCCCCCGGCGAGCACGCCGGGGGCCTTCTTCGCAGCTCGATCAGGCTTCGGGGGCCGCGTACTTCTCGCGCAGCCGGGCTTCGACCTCGGCGTCGGTCTCCGGCGCCGGCTCGGTCTCCGCCATCGCCTTCAGGCGCTTGTCCGACCGGCGCACCGCCCACACGACGACCAGCAGGCCCAGCGCGTACAGCGGGTACCCCATCGCGATCTTCGCGAAGGCCAGCCAGCCGGTGTAGTCCTCCTGGTACAGCCAGCGCTGCACCACGAACCGCGCCGCGAAGATCGCGGCCATCGCCAGCGTCGCGACGTCGTAGCCGTAGCGGGACGGCTTGTCCTTGCGCCACGCCTGGCCGGTGCCGTTCAGCATGTTCCAGACGACGCCCGCGATCGGCCAGCGGACCAGCACCGACACCACGAAGACGCCGCAGTAGATCAGGCTCGCGTAGATCCCGAACAGGAAGAAGCCCTTCGCGGACCCCGTGCGGTAGGCGATGAACGCCGCGATCGCCACGCCGAAGAACCCTGAGATCGCCGGCTGCAGCGGTTCCTTGCGGACCAGCCGCAGCACGGTGATGGCCACCGCGCTGCCGATCGAGGTCCAGATGGCCGCGGTCAGGCCGAAGAACGAGTTCGCCAGCACGAAGACGATCACCGGCAGCGACGAGTAGACCAGGCCGGACACGCCGCCCATCTGCTCGAGCAGGGTGGGCTGCGGCTCGTCGCCGTCGTCGGTCTTCTTCTCGCTCGGGGCGGGTTCAGTCACGATGGGTGATCAACTCACTGGGCTCTGGAGCTCGTAATAGGGGTTGTACAGCACCTTCTGGCCGTCACGCTCGGCCATCCGGCCGCGCACCTTGATCGTCCGGCCAGGCTCGATGCCCGGGATCCGGCGGCGGCCGAGCCAGATTAGCGTCACGCCCTGTGTCCCGTCGAACAGCTCGGCCTCCAGGGTGGCGGCCTCGTTCGTCGGGCAGAGCTCCACGCTGCGGAGTCTCCCCATCACGGTGACCTCTTCACCGGACCGGCAGTCACAGGCCCGCTGCGCCCCTTCGGCGCCCGACCTCATCGACATCTCGTCTGCGTCGAGATCCTCGACGTCGCTGGTCAGCTTGCGTACCAGCCGGCTGAAGTAGCCGCCGTCTTTGGCGGACATAGGTGCTCCTGTGCTCCGGGGCCCCCGACAAAATTGCTTGCGGCCCGTGCGATTCCAGCGTACTGCGGTCCCCGCCAGGGAAACGCCTTTGCGCAAAGATCGCAACGTGACGTCCGCGATCAGAGTTCCCGCCGCGGTGCTGCTGCCCGGCACCGGCTCGGACGAGGTGTTCGTCCGGGCCGTCTTCGGAGGGCCCCTGCGCGCCCTCGGTGTCCCGCTCGTCGCGCCACCGCCACCGCGGGGTGCGGCGCTGGCCGACGGCTACCTGGCGGCCCTCGACGCGCTCGCGGACGAACACGGCGAACTGCTCGTAGGCGGCATTTCGTTCGGCGCGCACCTGGCCGCGGAGTGGGCCGTGCGCAACCCGGGCCGTTGCGGGGGCCTGCTGGCCGCCCTCCCGGCCTGGAACGGCGTCCCGGGCCCAGCACCCGCGTCGCTGGCCGCGACGCTGTCGGCGGACCTGGTGGCCGGTTCCGGCGTCGACGTCGCCCTCGCGCAGACCGCGGGCAGCCCGGACTGGCTGCGGGCCGAACTGGACCGGGCGTGGCGCCGCCACGGCGACGGGCTCGCGGCCGGCCTGCGCGTGGCGGCCGGCCGTCCTTCGCCGACCCTGGCCGAGCTCTCGCGGCTGGCCGTCCCGGCCGGGGTCGGCACGTGCACCGACGACCCGATCCACCCGACGAAAGTCGCGTCGGAGTGGGCGAGCGCACTCCCCCGCGCGGCGCTCGGCGAGACGACGCTCACGGCACTCGGCGCCGACCGCGAGTCCCTGGGCCGGGCGACCGTCCTGGCCTTCCTGCGGGCCCTCCGAACGCCGTGAAGGCCACCGTGGGGAAGCACGAGTTCCTCACGGTGGCCTGCACGAACGTCGAGGTCAGCCGCGGTCTGCCAGGCGGGCCCGGACCGCTGCCGCTCGCAGTTCGGCGACGCCCCGCGTAAGGCTCGGCCGCGGTCTGCCGGACGGCTCGGACCGCCGCGGCCCGGGTTCCGTGGGCCGGAAGCCGTGCAGGCCACCGTGGGGGAACCACGGTGGCCTGCACGAACGTCCAGGTCAGCCCTGTTGCTGCTGGGCCGCGATGTGCTCGGCGACCGCCTCGGGCAGCGTGATGGTCAGCGGGGTGCGGACCGGCATCGGGGCGTCGCCGCGGTCGACGATCGTGCGCCGGACGATCTCGCGCAGCACCTCGACGGCCCCCGCGGCCTCCGACTGCGGGCCGGCGATCACGCCGCGCAGCATCCAGCGGGGCCGGTCGACGCCGACGAACCGCAGCGCGACGTCGCCGACGATGGCCGAGATCTCCAGGCCCCACTTGCCGCGGCCGATGTTGACCTTCGCGCCGTCGGCCCGCAGCTGCTCGGCGAGCTCGGTGCTCACCTCGCGCCACAGCCCGCCCGAGCGCGGCGCGGCGTACGCGCTGACCGTGATCTGGCCCTGCTCGGTGACGACGTGCACGGCGCGCACGCCCCCGGTCTCCGGGTCCATCTCGACCTGGACCTGGGAGCCGTCCGGCACCGGCACCTTCACCGATCCGAGGTCGATCCGCGGGACGCCGTCGTCGTCGAAGTCCGCGACGTCGAACGGGCCGTCGGAAACGTCCGAAAGCTCCGAGTCCTCGTCGTCGTAGGCTTCGTCCCCGATCGTGTCGTCGGCATCGGGCGCGGCGTGCCTGCCCGCGGAACCGCCCTCGGTCCGCCGCTTGCGTCCGAAAATCCCCACTACTTCTCCGTTCCTTCCCCCGCGCCGGTGCTCGTCGCGAGCGCCGGTGCTCCCAGTGTGGCGTGTCCGCCGGTGGATCCGTAGCCGCCGGCACCCCGTTCGGTGGTGTCGAGCTCGGCGACCTCGACGAACTCGGCGTGCTCGACCCGCTGCACGACCAGCTGGGCGATGCGGTCGCCGCGCGTGAGCTTCACCGGGTGCACCGGGTCGTGGTTGATCAGGCAGACCTTGATCTCCCCGCGGTAGCCCGCGTCGATCGTGCCGGGGGTGTTCACCACCGAGAGGCCGACCCGGGCGGCCAGGCCCGACCGCGGGTGGACGAACCCCGCGTACCCGGGCGGGAGCGCGATCGCGACACCGGTACCGACCACCCCGCGTTCGCCGGGTTCGAGCACGATATCCGAGGTGGTGACGAGATCGGCGCCCGCGTCGCCCGGTCGGGCGTAGGCGGGCAGCGGGACATCCGGGTCGAGCCGGGAGAGGAGTACCTGAACGCTGGACACGGGCGGCGAGATTACTCTCTACCCGTGGGTGAATCAGCGAAGACGGCCGCTAGCGCCGCGGTCCGGCACTCCGAGCGGCTCTACGTCCCGTGGTGGGGCTGGCCGCTGCCGGTGCTCGGCGCGATCCTGCTGGCGGCCGAGATCGACATGGGTTACCCGGGGATCCGGGCGTGGCTGCCGTACGTGATCGCGTTGCCGGTCGTCGTGGCGCTGCTGGTGTCACTGGGCCGGTCGAAGGTCCGGATCACCGGCGGTGACGAGCCGGAGCTGTGGGTCGGCGACGCCCACCTGCCGCTGCGCTACGCCGGCGAGGTGGAGGTCTTCGACAAGGAAGCCAAGCGCAAGGCGCTCGGGCGCGACGGCGACCCCGCGGCTTACGTGGTGCACCGCGGCTGGGTCGGCCCGGTCGTGCGGGTCCGCTTGACCGACCCCGAAGACCCGACGCCGTACTGGCTGTTCAGCACCCGGCACCCCGAGCGCGTCGCCGAGCTGCTGAAGAGCGCCTGACCTCCGCTCGACCCTCCTCAGGACATGGGAAGGGGGCCGGCCTGCCGGCCGGCCCCCTTGTCCCCAGCGCGCTTCGAGCCTCCCCCTTGGTGCCCTCGAGGCTCTCAGCCGCGTCTGTTCGTCCCCTGAACCCTGTCCGAGATCCCGCGTTCGTCAGGCGCAGTCGCGGCAGATCAGGCGTCCACCGCTTTCCTCGGCCAGCCGGCTGCGGTGGTGCACCAGGAAGCACACGGAGCAGGTGAACTCGTCCGCCTGCTTCGGCACCACCTTCACGGTCATGTCCTCACCGGAAAGCCCGGAAAGGTCGGCACCCGGCAGCTCGAAGTTCTCGGCGGTCGCGTCCTCGTCGACGTCGACGACGCCGGACTGGTTCTCGTTGCGCCGGGCCTTGAGCTCCTCCAACGAGTCTTCGGCCAGCTCGTCGGCTTCGCTGCGGCGCGGAGCGTCGTAGTCGGTAGCCATGTGTCCCTCACCCCTGCGATCAGCTTGTGTAGTCGTTATCCGGACCCCCGGGTCGCCCCGCGAGTCCGCCGTGCCGCTGGTCAACGTTCCAGGGCCCTCGTTTGTGCCCGACGGCCGAAGTGACCGAGGTCTCTTCTTTTCGCGCCTCTTCCTGCGGCCGGAGCCCGGGAAGGGTAGCTCACGCCCGCGACGGTTCTGCAACGAGTCAGACATTGCCGGGGATTCGTCACCCGACAGGGGGAACCCGCAGGTAAGACGCGTTGTCGTCCGTTCGGGTTGCGCGCAGGTGGAGAACCCCACACGCGGCCCGTCTCCGCTTGCCCCGCCCGTCCCGGCCGTGGTGCGATCGCCGCACGGGGATCGGGTGTTCCACCGGGGTGACCCGGGACGGTGCACGCCGGTCGCAGCGCCTAGGCTGATCGGCCACGACGGTGCCGCGTTCGCACGGTCGGGTTCGGTGTTCGGGAAGGGACGGGCAGGTGGCGTCGGGGAACGGCATCGGGGACCGTGGGGCGCGGCCGTATCGCAAGCACAAGCCGCTGCCGGCGCTGATCGTCATCGCCGTGCTCGCCCTCGGCGCGATCATCGTCTGGATCAACGCGGCGGTCGGCAAGGGCGACGTCGACGAGGCCGTGAAGTGCGACCCGCCCGCGAGCCCGCCGCCGGGTGTCACGTTCAGCACGCTGCCCCACGCTTCGCTCGACGACCGCGCGCCGGTCCCGCCGGACAAGGTCGCGGTCAAGGTCCTCAACGCGTCCAGCACGCGCGGCCAGGGCGGCATCGCCACGACGGCGCTGAAGGAGCTGGGCTTCACCGGCACCGGCGAACCGGGCAACGACCCCGCGTACGAAGGCCGCGTGGCCAAGTGCCGCGGCCAGATCCGCTTCGGCGAGAACGGCGTCACCGCGGCGCGGACGCTGAGCCTGGTGGTGCCCTGCGCCGAGCTGGTCCAGGACAACCGCAAGGACGCGAGCGTCGACCTGGTCACGGGCACCCTGTTCGGCGACATCCGGCCGCGCGCGGAGGCCCGGCAGATCCTCACGCAGCTCGCGGACTGGTCCAGGACCCACCAGGGCGGCGGCGGCAACGAGCAGTCGGCGGGCGCCAAGGCCCCGGTGATCGACCAGACGCTGCTGGCTTCCGCCCGCGACGTCGCCTGCTGAGTTCGCTCCCCCGGCGCTCTCCGGGCGGCCTGCGACATCACCTGCCGACCCGGCGGCCGCGGGGGCGCCCCCGTTTTCCACGCTACCGCCGGCCACCGACAGTTCCGGCAGCCCGGCGTCGCGAATGACTCATTCGCGACCTCCCGCTCAGACCTCCGCGGCGCCGCAGCCGGCCAGGAGCTCCCGCAGCGGGTCCGCGATCGACGGCGCCGCCGCGTAGGTCGCGTCCGCGCCCAGCTCCGGCACCGACCCCGGGAGCGACACCGCGGCGCCCGCCTCCGCCGCGATCAGCGCGCCCGCCGCCCAGTCCCACCGGTGCAGGCCGTGCTCCACGTACGCGTCCAGCCAGCCCGCCGCGACCGCGCACAGGTCCAGCGACGCCGCCCCGTTGCGCCGGATGTCCCGCACCCGCCCCAGCAGCTCCGCCGCGAAGCGCGACTGGCGCGTCCGGCGCTCCGCCGCGTACGCGAAACCGGTCCCGACCAACGTCAGCTCCAGCCGCGACGGCGACGACACCGCCAGCCGGCGGCCGTTCAGGTACGCGCCCTGGCCGCGGGCCGCCGTCCAGACGCGGCCGCTCACCGGCTCCACGACCGCGCCCGCGACCGATTCGCCGCCGACCTGCGCCGCCACCGACACCGCGAACCACGGGAGCCCGTAGAGGAAGTTGACCGTGCCGTCGATCGGGTCGACCACCCAGGTCACGCCGTCGCCGGCGACGCCGCCGCCCTCCTCGCCCAGCACCTCGTCGTCCGGGCGCAGCGAAGCCAGCCGGGCGCGCACCAGGCGTTCGGACTCGTGGTCGACCGCGGTCACCACATCCGTGTCCGCGGACTTGGTGCCCACGGCCACCGAACGACCGTTCGCCATCCCGTCCCAGGCTTCCCGGACCAGCTCGGCGGCTTCCGTCGCGACCTGCTCCGCGACGCTTTTCAGCAACGACTCGTCAACTCCCACGTCCGCCATGTCACCACATCCGGTTAAAGTCTCCGAGGCAGGCTTCTGAATCGTGCGAGAAGGGACCACGTCCGTGGTGGAGGCGACCCGCCGAGGTTTCGGCATCGACATCGGCGGCAGCGGGATCAAGGGCGCCTTGGTGGACCTGGACAAGGGCCGGCTCATCGGCGACCGGATCCGGATCGAGACACCGAAGCCGTCCACGCCGTCGGCGGTGGCGGACGTCGTGCACGACATCGTCACGCAGGCGGGCTGGGACGGCCCGGTCGGCGTGACGCTCCCGGCCGTCGTCAAGAAGGGCGTCGCGCACACCGCGGCCAACATCGACAAGCAGTGGATCGGCACCGACGCCGACGCGCTGTTCGCCAAGCGGCTCGGCCGCGGCGTCGACCAGGTCGCGATGCTCAACGACGCCGACGCGGCGGGCATGGCGGAGATCCGCTTCGGCGACCCGGTCGCGTGCAAGGGCGTCACGGCGCTGCTCACCTTCGGCACCGGCATCGGCAGCGCGGTGTTCCAGGACGGCAAGCTCGTCCCGAACACCGAGTTCGGCCACCTCGAGATCGACGGGCACGACGCGGAGAAGCGCGCGGCGGCATCGGTCAAGGACAACGAGGGGCTCTCCTACCCCGAATGGGCCAAGCGGGTGCACCGTTATCTGACCGTGCTCGAGAACCTGATCTGGCCGGACCTGTTCATCGTCGGCGGCGGGGTCAGCAAGAAGTCCGAGAAATGGGTGCCGCTGCTGGACATCCGCACTCCGGTGCTGGTGGCGACGCTGCAGAACAACGCCGGGATCGTCGGCGCCGCGGCCGCCGCGGCCGAGGGCATCCAGCACTGATCCGGCTCTGATCAGGTGCTCGCGACGGGGCTGAGGGTGATCGCTTCGCACCGCATGCGCGTACCGTCGTTACAATGGAACACGGCCCACGGCTGCGGAGGGCAAAACCGCAGGCCGAGGCGTGATCCCCGAATGTGAGGCAGCAATGGCCGCCAGGCCGTTGCTCGTCGTGATCGACCGCTGCGAAAGGGCGTAAGTGGCAGCCGCAAGAACCGCAACCCGAGGCGGGACGAAGACAGCGACCGCAGCCGGCGAGCCGGCCGAAGAGGCAGCCACCGGGACGGCGAAGCCTGCGGCCCGCAAGACCACCACCGCCAAGAAGGCCCCGGCCAAGAAGGCCCCGGCGAAGAAGGCCGTGACCAAGGGCGCAAAGACCGAAGACGGCGACCCGGACGGTCCTGGCGAGATCGACGAAGCCGAACTCGACACGCCGGATCTGTCGGACCTGGAAGAGGTCGAGGTCGACGTCGTGGACGAGACCGTCAACGACGAACCGGACGCCGACACGGCGGACGACGACGATGACGACGACGACGAGGAGACCCCGGCGCAGCGCCGCCGTGGCGCCGCCGCCGACAAGGCCGCCGCCGCCAAGAGCTCCGACAACCCGGACTTCGTCTGGGACGAGGAGGAGTCGGAAGCCCTGCGCCAGGCGCGCAAGGACGCCGAGCTCACCGCGTCGGCCGACTCCGTGCGTGCCTACCTCAAGCAGATCGGCAAGGTCGCGCTGCTGAACGCGGAGGAGGAGGTGGAGCTGGCCAAGCGGATCGAGGCCGGGCTCTACGCCGCCGAGCGCGTGCGCACCGCCGAAGAGGAGGGCGAGAAGCTCGTCACCCAGATGCGCCGCGACCTCAAGTGGATCGTGCGCGACGGTGAGCGGGCGAAGAACCACCTGCTCGAGGCGAACCTCCGGCTCGTGGTCTCGCTGGCCAAGCGCTACACCGGCCGCGGCATGGCGTTCCTGGACCTGATCCAGGAGGGCAACCTCGGCCTGATCCGCGCGGTGGAGAAGTTCGACTACACCAAGGGCTACAAGTTCTCGACGTACGCCACGTGGTGGATCCGCCAGGCGATCACCCGCGCGATGGCCGACCAGGCCCGCACCATCCGCATCCCGGTGCACATGGTGGAGGTCATCAACAAGCTCGGCCGCATACAGCGCGAACTCCTGCAGGACCTCGGCCGCGAGCCGACGCCCGAGGAGCTCGCCAAGGAAATGGACATCTCCCCGGAGAAGGTCCTGGAGATCCAGCAGTACGCGCGTGAGCCGATCTCGCTCGACCAGACGATCGGCGACGAGGGCGACTCGCAGCTCGGTGACTTCATCGAGGACTCCGAAGCGGTCGTCGCGGTGGACGCGGTGTCGTTCACGCTGCTGCAGGACCAGCTCCAGTCGGTGCTGCAGACGCTGTCCGAGCGCGAGGCGGGCGTGGTCCGCCTGCGCTTCGGCCTCACGGACGGCCAGCCGCGCACGCTCGACGAGATCGGCCAGGTGTACGGGGTGACCCGCGAACGCATCCGGCAGATCGAGTCGAAGACGATGTCGAAGCTGCGCCACCCGTCGCGGTCCCAGGTGCTGCGCGACTACCTGGACTGAGTCGCACTCACGGAAGAACCCCGTCACTCCGGTGGCGGGGTTCTTCCGTTTTCAGGCCTGGACCGCGCTCGAGCGCGAGACCAGCCAGAGATTGATTTGCAGGAGCTCTGTTGGACTCGGCTGCCGGACGGAATCCGCTCTCCTGCCGGTTTCGCGGAGCCACTCGCTCACTTCACTCCACAGCCACACACCACCACCGACGAGGTGGTAAGGCTTCGGGAAAGGATGTTCCGTCTCTTCCCTCATCCACTGACTTACAACGTCTTCTGCCACTTCGACGCGATCTGCGACATCGGCGAGGGTCATGAGGTCCTCGCAGCACCGCATGACGTGGATGTCGGAGACCGCCTCCAGATCTCTTACCGTCCGCCTGGCGACATCTACGACATCATCGCCGTCCGCGGTCACCGAGACCACCGTCAATCCGCCGAACGAGGCCGTGAACACAGCAAAATCCTCGTGGATGCGCAACACGGTCTCGTCAGGCAGGTCATTCACGGCAAAGATCAACTCGAACTGACCCATCCTCCGCCTTCCCGACTGCAACGCGGAGATTCAAGTTACCACCGCCGCTCGACCGTCGAGCGGTACGATCACCCGTTCCGGAGCTTGGGTCGCTTGTCCAAAGCGTGGCGACCCGGGCAGTACTTGACCATCCGTCGAACGCGGCTCGCTTCTCCCTCCGGATTCGGAGGTGTGCCGCTGACCGAGATCCTCATACCCAGCCTAGGCGGACACGGGCAGTGGAGGAGAACCGCATGGCCACCCTCCTGCACGGTCCACCCCCGCTCGATCGCGTCCTCGATGGCGCGGTTGATCTCTTTGTGTTTGTGATACTTGGCCACTCAACCCCCTTGAAGTGGGCTGCCCGGGCCCGCTGCGCGACCAAGGAAGAGGCGGCCTTCCCAGGGGGCATCGCCACAGCAGCGGGCACTGATGATGAAAGTGAGGTTCCGAAGCTCGGAGGGGCTAGGACTCGGCACTCTGAGCGTTACCACGGACAGCGCGACCGGCTTTTGTCTCCGGCTTCGTGACCGCTTGGACCGCGCGCGCGATCGATTCCTTGCCGGAGCCCGCGGACATGGTGGCCACCTTGTCCTTGACGATGACCTTGCCGCCGATGCCCTGCCACGCCTCGGAGACGACCCAGTTCACTTCGTTCAATGTGGACCGCGCTGCTGCGATGGCGGGCTCGTCGCCGCGGTAGAACGCCGAGCCAAGACTGGCGAGGGCGACCCGGACCGCGATCGTCCTGATCACCCGTGACCGGTCGGCAAGGACCTCGTGCCCACCGAAGTGAGCAAAAATCTCCCCGAACCAGGTCACCGCGGCCTTGTGCAGCCGGTCAAAGTCGACACCGTCCCAGGAGTCCGTTCGCTTCGACTTCACCAACGCCTGATTCGGGCCAAGGACGATCGCCTTGACCATTTGCTCAGCATGGGTGAGCAGAATCCACTCGCCCAGGTTCTGATGGGTCGCGGTCAGCTGCCGGCCCGTAGTCGCGTATTTGATACCCAGCTCGTCGAAGATCTTCTTCGTCGCGGCGATCCACTTGTTACGGGGATCGATGTTCGCTTTGGTGATGGTGTCGACCGGCGTGCCTTCGTAGTTCAGGTCGACGAACATCTGCGCGGCTTGTTCCTGGCTCACCCCGTGGTAGATCTCGACGGTGACCAGCTGGTTGAGCAACTTGTCCTTCAACGCGACGGAGACGTTCTTGTCGGCGTTGATGTAGAGACAGGCGAGATGACGGCTCTCGCCGTCCGCCAAAGCTCCTCTTCCCAGGTGCCCGTAGTCATAGGTGTACCAAGGGTTGTCCAACCCGTCGACGACGGTCGGGTTCGCCAGTTCTTTCATGCGCTGGGGCCAGATGGAGACGAAGCCAGGAAGAACACCGAACGCCTCCTCTGGGCTGACGGCGAACTGCTCCAGCATGTAGGTACGCAAGGCGCCGCGAGTGTTGTTCATCTTGGCCGTCGGGACGAATCGCTCAACCAGAACCGACTCGCCCGCAACACTGCGTCGCTCGAGCGCCTTCTTCTCGAAGGGACGTTGGATGTCTCGCCGGAACGTGGCCAGCTCCTCCGTATGCGGATCGACCGGGAGTTCGTTGTCGACATCTCGCAGAGTTTGCTCGAGAACGAGACCTGATATGTGCTGTTCCAGGACCCAGCCCAGCGTAGTGACAGTGGTGAAGTGAAATTCGCTTCGACGAATCCCGGTGATCATCTTTCGAACGAGCACAACTCCCGCTTCCCTCAAGTATGCGCGAGATAGTGCCGTACCAGCCTTGTGACGTCAAGCGCTCGAGAGACTCTCGAGAAGCAACTCGAGTCGCACTCTACTTGCACTCGAGTTTCGCACCGGCCAGTTTGCGCAGGTCAGGAGAACCGTTCATCATGCACAGGATTTTCCGAGACATGGGCTCAGACGACCGATTTCCACCCGATCGAGCGAGGGGAAAGCCGAACGCTGGGCGATCGATGGCCGCGTGTCGCGGGGCGCGCACACCCCGTTCAGGGCACGGCCAGCCCGCGCTCCCGCAGCGACTGCTCGACGCGCAGCCGCTCGATCTCGCGGTCCATCCCCTCGGGCAGCTCGGCCAGCCGGTGCGGGACGCCGACCTGGCGGCACGCCTGGGTCAGCAGCTCGTCGTACGCCTGGCGCGTGCCGAACCGCCGGGCGGCGGGCGTGCCGGACGGGTAGTCGACGAGCAGCCGGTGCACGCGCCGCAGGTCGGCGGCGACGCGCTCGATCGGGGGGCCGGCCGGCGCGGGCGCGACCCGCCGCGAGCGGATCCGGTGGATCAAGCGGGGAACGCGCAGCGCGCACCAGAAAAGCACCGTGGGGGCGATGCAGACCACGGCGAAGAGGATCAGGTTGACGACGACGCCGGAGTCGTCCATGCCCCCGATGGTAACGCCGGGACGGCACTTTCCCTATGAAAGTGCCGTCCCGACGGCGTTACGCGAGTTCGGGAGCCTGCTCTTCGAGCAGCCACAGGACGCCCGCCGGCGGGAGCTGGAGCACCGCCGAGGCCGGCTGCCCGTGCCACGGCTCGTCGGTCGCCTCCACGACCCCGAGGTTCCCGACCCCGGAGCCGCCGTACGCTTCCGCGTCGGTGTTGACGACCTCGCGCCAGCGCCCGGCGGCCGGGAGGCCGACCCGGTAGTCGTGGTGCGGGACGCCCGCGAAGTTCGCCACGCACGCCAGCCGCGAGCCGTCGGTGCCGATGCGCAGGAAGCTCAGCACGTTGCCGCTCGAGTCGTTCGCGTCGATCCAGCGGAAGCCGTCCAGGGAGGTGTCCTGGCTGAACAGCGCCGGCGACGACCGGTACACCGAGTTCAGCGACCGCAGCAGGTCCTGGACGCCGCGGTGCAGCGGCTCCTCCAGCAGGTGCCAGTCCAGCGACCGCTGCTCCGACCACTCCGAAGGCTGCCCGAACTCGCCGCCCATGAACAGCAGCTGCTTGCCCGGGTGCGCCCACATGAACGCCAGCAGCGAGCGCAGCCCGGCCGCCTTGTTCCAGGCGTCGCCCGGCATCCGGCCCCACAGGGATCCCTTGCCGTGCACCACTTCGTCGTGCGACAGCGGGAGCACGAAGTTCTCGCTCCACGCGTACACGAGCGAGAACGTCATCTCGTTGTGGTGGTACGCCCGGTGGATCGGCTCGTGCGACAGGTACCGGAGCGTGTCGTGCATCCAGCCCATGTTCCACTTGAAGCCGAACCCCAGCCCGCCCAGGTGCGTCGGGCGCGTGACGCCCGGCCACGCCGTCGACTCCTCGGCCACCATCACGATGCCCGGGTGTCGCTTGTAGACGGTCGCGTTCAGCTCCTGCAGGAACTTCACCGCGTCCAGGTTTTCCCGGCCGCCGTACTGGTTCGGCAGCCACTCCCCTTCGTTGCGGGAGTAGTCGAGGTAGAGCATCGACGCCACCGCGTCCACGCGCAGGCCGTCGAGGTGGAACTCCTCGATCCAGTACAGCGCGTTGGCGACGAGGAAGTTGCGGACCTCGTTGCGGCCGAAGTCGAACACGAGCGTGCCCCAGTCGGGCTGCTCGCCGCGGCGCGGGTCCGCGTGCTCGTACAGCGCGGTGCCGTCGAACTTCGCCAGCGCCCAGCTGTCCTTCGGGAAGTGCGCGGGCACCCAGTCCACCAGGACGCCGATCCCGCGCTGGTGCAGGCGGTCGACGAAGTAGCGGAAGTCGTCGGGCGAGCCGAAGCGGGACGTCGGCGCGTAGTACGACGTCACCTGGTAGCCCCACGAGCCGCCGAACGGGTGCTCCGACACCGGCAGCAGCTCCACGTGCGTGAAGCCGGTCTCGACGAGGTAGTCGCCGAGCTGGTCGGCCAGCTCCCGGTAGTCCAGGCCGGGCCGCCACGAGCCGAGGTGGACCTCGTAGACACTCATCGGCGCCGCGGCCCACTCGGTCGCCTCGCGCTGGGCGACCCACTCGTCGTCGTCCCACAGGTGCCCCGACGCGGTGACGACCGAAGCCGTCGCGGGCGGCTGCTCGGTGGCGAACGCCATCGGGTCGGCCTTCTCCTGCCAGTTGCCGTCGGCGCCGAGGATCCGGAACTTGTAGCAGGTGCCCACGCCGACGCCGGGTACGAACAGCTCCCAGATGCCGGACGAGCCGAGCGAGCGCATCGGGTGCCCGCGCCCGTCCCAGCCGTTGAAGTCGCCGATCACGCGGATGCCGCGCGCGTTCGGCGCCCACACCGCGAACGAAGTGCCCTCGACGACGCCGTTCGGCGTCTCGTACGACCGGACGTGCGCGCCGAGCGCCTCCCACAGCCGTTCGTGCCGGCCTTCGCCGATCAGGTGGAGATCCAGCTCCCCCACCGTCGGCAGCCAGCGGTACGGGTCGTCAGCGGTCGTGGTGTGCCCGTCGTACTCGACTTCCAGCCGGTAGTCGCCGGGGTGCTCCGGGACGGCGACGGCGAAGAGCGCGTCGATCACCGGCTCCATCGGGTACCGGTGCCCGCCCGCGTGCAGCGTGACGGCCTTGGCGCCGGGCAGCAGCGATCGCGCGACGAACCCTTTGCCCGCCGGGTGCACGCCGAGGACGGCGTGCGGGTCGTGGTGGGAACCGGCCAGCAGCCGGTCGATGTCGGCAGCCGGCGGGGCCGCGGCCGGGAGGCCTTCCGGAACGGCGTTCACGGTGTCATCCCCTCTCCGCTCGTGATCCGGGCGATCGAAGCGAGCGGCACGCCGAGCCAGTCGGGCCGGTTCGCGTGCTCGTAACCCACTTCGTAGACCGCCTTGTCCAATTCGAAGGCGCGCAGCAGCTCGCCCTGTTCACGCGGGTCCGGCGCGACCGCGGCGTAGCCCTCGCAGAACGCCGCCCGGTTGCGCTGCGACCACTCCAAGGCCCGCTCGACCAGCGCCGGCTCGTCGGGCTGCCCGACCAGCAGCTGCTGGGCCGCGTAGTCGAACGACCTCAGCATGCCCGCCACGTCGCGCAACGGCGAGCGCAGCGCGTGGCGTTCCTCCACCGGCGCCGCGGGCTCGCCCTCGAAGTCGATCAGCAGCCAGCCGCCGACGGTCCGCAGCACCTGGCCCAGGTGCAGGTCGCCGTGGATGTACTGCATGGTCACCGAGCCCGGGGGCAGCGCCTCCAGCTTCTCGAACGCCGCCCGCAGCGCCGGGGCGTGCGCGGCCAGCTCCGGGACCCGCCCGGCGATCGTGTCCAGCCGGGCGGCCATCGCCTTCGTCGTGCGTTCCAGCTCGCCGGCGTCGACGCTCTCCGTGCCGAGCGCTTCGGCCAGGTCGGCGTGCACCTCGGCGACCGCGCGCCCGAGCCGCTCGGCCTCGCCGGCGAAGTCACCGCCGACCTCCTCGGCGTGCAGCTCCGGCGCGGCCATCAGGTCGCGGACGCTGGTGGTGGCCATCGCCCAGCCGTCGACCGCGTCGGCGACGAAGTGCTGCAGCATGCCGACCGTGGTCGGCTCGCCGCCGAGATCGCCGGTGATCGAGCCGAGCACCGGCGCGATGTGCTTGCTGCCCACCCCCTGCAACGCGCGGTGCAGCAGCAGGTCCTTGTTCTTGCCCGGGGTCAGCTTGCGGAACAGCTTGAGGATGTACTGCCCGCCGTAGACCAGGGAGGTGTTGCTCTGCTCCGAGGAGATCGGCCGCGCCCGCAGGCCGGTCTCCAGCTCCGCGTCCGGCTCGTGCTCGAAGACCAGCGACCCCACGGTGCCCTCGCGGGCCATCAGGTCCAGCAGCACGCCGGTGACGTCGAGGTCGCCGGACGCCTCGTAGGCGTTCAGGTCGCCGACGGCCCCGATCCAGCTGCCCGACGAGATCTCCGGCGGGTGCGTCCGCCGGCCCACCAGCAGCTGGTAGGGCTCGCGCCGATCGTCCTGTTCGACCTCGACGACCACGTGCAGCAGCTGCGGGTCGCCTTCGACCAGCTCGGTCACGCCGAGCACCCGGACGCCGGTCACCGGCCGGTCCTTGCCGGCGAACCAGCGCTGCTCGGGCAGCCAGCGCTTCAGGTCGCCGGTCAGTTCGTCGACCAGCTCACGCGGGTCGGACAAGGGACTCACCTCGTTTCGCCTTCGTCTCCCGGGACCGTCAGCTGGAACCAGTAGAAGCCGTGCCCCGGCAGGGTCAGCAGGTACGACAGGTCCCCGATGCTGGGGAACCGCACGCCGCCGGTGAGCTCCACCGGCGTGCACCCGCGGTGCGCGGACAGGTCCAGCTCCACCGGCTGCGGGAACCGGGAGAGGTTGTTCACGCAGAGCACGACGTCTTCGCCGCCGTCCGGGCGCCGCCACTGGCGCTTGTAGGCCAGCACGCTCGGGTTGGACCCGCCCAGGTCGATGAACTCGCCTTCGGCGAACGCGTGGTGCTCCTTGCGCACCTCGATCATCCGCCGGGTCCAGTTGAGCAGCGAGGACGCGTTGTTCGACTGCGCCTCGACGTTCAGGCCCTGGTAGCCGTACACCGGGTCCATGATCACCGGCAGGTAGATGCGGCCCGGGTCGCAGGAGGAGAACCCGGCGTTGCGGTCCGGGGTCCACTGCATGGGGGTGCGCACCGCGTCGCGGTCGCCGAGCCAGATGTTGTCTCCCATGCCGATCTCGTCACCGTAGTACAGAACGGGCGAGCCCGGCAGGGACAGCAGCATCGCGGTGAAGAGCTCCTGCTGGTTGCGGTCGTTGTCCAGCAGCGGGGCCAGGCGACGGCGGATGCCGATGTTGGCCTTCATGCGCGGGTCCTTGGCGTACTCCGCGTACATGTAGTCGCGCTCTTCGTCGGTGACCATCTCGAGGGTCAGCTCGTCGTGGTTGCGCAGGAAGATGCCCCACTGGGACCCGCTGGGGATGGTCGGGGTCTGGGTGAGGATCTCCGAGATCGGGAACCGCGACTCGCGCCGCACCGCCATGAAGATCCGCGGCATCAGCGGGAAGTGGAACGCCATGTGGCACTCGTCGCCGCCGACCGCCGGGTCGCCGAAGTACTCGACGACGTCCGAGGGCCACTGGTTGGCCTCCGCGAGGAGGATGCGCCCGGGGTACTCGTCGTCGACGACCTTGCGGCAGCGCTTGAGGAACTCGTGCGTGCGCGGCAGGTTCTCGCAGTTGGTGCCCTCCTGCTCGAACAGGTACGGCACGGCGTCGAGGCGGAACCCGTCGATGCCCAGGTCGAGCCAGAACCGCAGGGTGTCGATCATGGCGTTCTGGACGTCGGGGTTCTCGAAGTTGAGGTCCGGCTGGTGGGAGAAGAACCGGTGCCAGTAGAACTGGCCGCGCACCGGGTCGTAGGTCCAGTTCGACGTCTCGGTGTCGACGAAGATGATCCGCGCGTCGGCGTAGCGGGAGTCGTCGTCGCTCCACACGTAGTAGTCGCCGTACGGGCCGTCGGGTTCGTTGCGCGACTGCTGGAACCACGGGTGCGCGTCCGACGTGTGGTTGAGCACCAGGTCGGTGATCACCCGGATGCCGCGCCGGTGCGCCTCGTTCAGCAGGAAGACGAAGTCCTCGACGCTGCCGAACTCCGGCAGCACCGCCCGGAAGTCGCTGATGTCGTAGCCGCCGTCGCGCAACGGCGACGCGTAGAACGGCGGCAGCCACAGGCAGTCGATGCCGAGCCACGCCAGGTAGTCCAGGCGGCCGGCCAGGCCGCGCAGGTCGCCGGTGCCGTCGCCGTTGGAGTCGGCGAACGCGCGCACCAGCACTTCGTAGAAAACCGCGCCCTTGAACCACTCCGGGTTGCTCGGCGCCTGCTGCGCCGAGCGGAAGTCCCCGGCCTGGGGTTCGACCAGCATCCCGTCGGCGGTCATCGCCTCACCGGTGTGCGGCACACCGTCCAGCCCCAGTGCCGCGTCGGGGCGGGCCTCTTCCGCCATGGGTTCCACCTCAGTCCCTCGATCCGTTCCTTCCCTGCTAACCGGCCAGCCGCCGCCGGACCGAGACCACGTGGGCCACGGCCCGCCACGGTTCGAGCCGGACGAAGTTCGCCGGTCCCCAGTCCCAGGTGTCACCGGTGACCTCGTCGTGCGCGATCAGCCGCTCGTGCGCCTCGAACCCGAGCGCCCCGGTGTCGAGCCAGAGCGTGCCCTCCTGGGGCCCGTACGGGTCGAGCGTCACGACCGTGACGACGGTGTCGCCGGTGGCCGGGTCCTGTTTGGAGTAGGCCAGCAGCGCGTCGTTGTCGACGTGGTGGAAGTGCAGGGTGCGCATCTGCTGCAGCGCCGGGTGCGCGCGGCGGACGGCGTTCAGCTTCGCGATCCACGGCTCCAGCGAGCGCCCTTCGGCGAGCGCGCGCTCGAAGTCGCGCGGGCGCAGCTGGTACTTCTCGGAGTCGAGGTACTCCTCGCTCCCGTCGCGGACCGGGACGTGCTCGAACAGCTCGTAGCCGGAGTAGACGCCCCACGTCGGCGAGATCGTCGCGGCGAGCGCGGCCCGCAGCGCGAACATGCCGGGACCGCCGCGCTGCAGCGATTCGTGGAGGATGTCCGGGGTGTTGACGAACAGGTTCGGCCGGCCTTCGGTCCAGTGGTCGCGCAGGTCGACGGCGAAGTCGATCAGTTCCTGCTTGCCGGTCCGCCAGGTGAAGTACGTGTAGCTCTGGGTGAAGCCGAGCCGGGCCAGGCCCCACAGCCGCGCCGGGCGGGTGAACGCCTCGGCCAGGAACAGCACGTCCGGGTGGGCGTCCTTCACCGACTGGATCAGCCAGGCCCAGAAGTCCGGCGGCTTGGTGTGCGGGTTGTCGACCCGGAAGATCTTGACCCCGTGGTCGATCCAGACCGTGATCACCCGGAGCATCTCTTCGTAGACGGCCTTGGGGTCGTTGTCGAAGTTGATCGGGTAGATGTCCTGGTACTTCTTCGGCGGGTTCTCCGCGTAGGCGATCGAGCCGTCCGGGCGGGTGGTGAAGAACTCCGGGTTCTTCAGGACCCACGGGTGGTCGGGCGCGGCCTGCAGCGCGAAGTCGAGCGCGACCTCCATGCCCAGCTCCTCGGAGCGGGCGACGAAGGCGTCGAAGTCCTCGAAGGTGCCGAGGTCCGGGTGGATCGAGTCGTGCCCGCCCTCGTCGGCGCCGATGGCCCACGGCGAGCCGACGTCTTCGGGCTTGGCGTCGAGGGTGTTGTTGGGGCCCTTGCGGTTCACCCGGCCGATCGGGTGGATCGGCGGCAGGTAGACGACGTCGAAGCCCATCTTCGCGACGCGGTCGAGCGCGGCCGCGGCGGTGGTGAAGGTGCCGTGCACCGCCTTGCCCTCGGCGTCGACCCCGCCGGTGGAGCGTGGGAAGAGCTCGTACCAGGAGCCGTACGCGGCGCGGCGCCGGTCGACCCAGACCTTGAACGGCTTGCCCTTGGTGATCAGTTCGCGCACCGGGAACTCGCGCATGAGCTGGCGGATTTCGGGCGACAGCGCGGGCCCGACGCGCTCGGCGAGGGAGCGCTCTTCGTCGCGCAGCGCGGTCACCGCGCCGGTCAGCAGCCCCTTCTCCGCGCGGCGGTCGGGACGGCGGGAGACGCGCTCCAGCAGCCGGGCGCCGTTTTCGATGTCGTTGGCGAGGTCCTCGGGCCCCTGCCCGGCGGCGACCTTCACCTCGACGGCGTGCTCCCACGTCGCCCAGGGGTCGCTCCAGGCGTCGATCCGGAAGGTCCACGCACCGGTGACGTCGGGGACGATCACGGCGGCGAACTCGTCGGGGTGGTCGGGTCCCCGCGGCACCATCCGCGTCTGGCGCGTCAGGCGGTCGCCGGGACCGCGCCACGCGACGGTGGCGGCGACGGCGTCGTGGCCTTCCCGCCAGACGGTCGCGGTGACCGGGATGTGTTCCCCCACAACGGCTTTGGCCGGATACCGGCCGCAGCTCACGCTGGGGGAGACGTCGTCGATGCCGAGCCGGCCGGTCATGGGCAACGCCCCTCGGTGTGTCGGTTGGAAGCGCAGGCGTCGTCAGTCTGCCTGACTCGATCAAGCACGATCGAGTCAGGGCTCCTTTCTTCTTTACCCACCTGGGCGCGACCGAAACGCTTTCGCCGCAACGAATTTCCGGCAGGTGTCCGTCAGGTTAAGCGCGCGCCGGACCCGGCCGGCGGCCCGCGCCGCCGGAGACCCGTACCCGAATGGACGACACCCCGCCCCGGTACCGGTCAGTAGGGCTCCGGCTGCGGGTCGGCCGCCAGCCGCGGGGCCCGCAGCAACAGCAGCGACCGCGACTGCAGCGGCACCCGGCTCTTGGCCTCCAGCACGCCCGGGTTGGCCGGGCTGCCGTCCGCGGTGCTCGTGTCGAGCGTCGGCTTGAACGTCTCGCCGTACTCGCGCCCCGGCAGCACCACCTCCGCCGGCGCGTCGCCCGCGTGCAGCCACAGCAGCCACGAGTGGTCGGGCACCAGCGCGCCGTCGCGGTTGCGGGCCTGGCTGTTCGAGCCGTCGATCCACATGCCGAGCGTGTGGCGCTCCTCGAACCAGTCGGTCTCGCCGAGCTCCTCGCCGTCCGGGCGGAACCAGACCAGGTCGGGCTTGCCGGTCGGGGTGGTCCGGCCTTCGAAGAACTCCGGCTGCCGCAGCGCCGGGCTGTTCGCGCGCAGCCGCACCACCCGGCGGGCGAACGCGAGCATGGCCTCGGCCTCGGGGTCCGCCGGCGTCCAGTCCAGCCAGGACGTTTCGCCGTCGAGGCAGTACGCGTTGTTGTTGCCGTGCTGGGTCCGCCAGAACTCGTCGCCCATGGTGAGCATCGGCGTACCGGTGGACAGCAGCAGCGTGGCGAACATGTTCCGGGCCTGCCGGGTGCGCAGCGCGCGGATCGCCGGGTCGGCGGTCTCCCCCTCGGCGCCGTGGTTCCACGAGCGGTTGTCGTTGGTGCCGTCGCGGTTGTCCTCGCCGTTGGCCTCGTTGTGCTTTTCGTTGTAGGACACCAGGTCCCGCAGCGTGAAGCCGTCGTGCGCGGTGACGAAGTTGATCGACTGCCACGGCCGGCGCAGGTTGTGGTCGTAGAGGTCCGACGAACCGGACAGCCGGTAGGCGAGGTCGCGCACGCCGGTCGCGCCGCGCCAGAAGTCGCGGACGGTGTCGCGGTAGCGGCCGTTCCACTCCGCCCACTGGGCGCCGAAGCCGCCGACGCGGTAGCCCTCGCCGGTGGCGTCCCATGGCTCGGCGATCAGCTTGCAGCGGGACAGCACCGGGTCGGTGGTGATCGCCGTGAGCAGCGTCGACGCCGGGTCGAACGCGCCGCCGCGGGGCCGCCCGAGCGTGCTGGCGAGGTCGAACCGGAAGCCGTCGACGCCCATCTCCTGCGTCCAGTACCGCAGCGAGTCGGTCACCAGCCGCACGACGGTCGGCGAGCCCGCCTCCAGGGTGTTGCCGCAGCCGGTGATGTCGGCCATGTGCCCGCGGTCGGTGTGCAGGTAGTAGACCGGCGCGTTCAGCCCGCGGAAGCTCAGCGTCGGCCCGTCCGGGCCGCCCTCGCAGGTGTGGTTGAACACGACGTCGAGGATCACTTCGATGCCCGCCGCGTGCAGGGCGGCCACCATCAGCCGGAACTCCTCGACCTCGTGGCCGGGCTCGCTGGCGTAGGCGGCGTGCGGCGCGAAGAAGCCGAGCGGCGAGTAGCCCCAGTAGTTGTGCCGCCCGGCGCGGACCAGCGACGGCTCGTCGAGGAACGAGTGCACCGGCAGCAGCTCCACCGACGTGACGCCGAGCCGGGTCAGGTACTCGATCGCGACCGGGTGGGCCAGGCCGAGGTAGGTGCCGCGCAGCGCCTCCGGGATGAACGGGTGCTGCTGGGTGAACCCCTTGACGTGCAGCTCGTAGACGACCGCCTCTTCGAACGGCACCTCCGGCTTGGTCCCGGTGTCCGGCCCGCCCGGTGAGGACACGACCGACAGCGGCACGCCGCCCAGGGAGTCCACAGTGGACATCGGGCCGCGCTCGGGGTCGCCGGTGAAGCCCTGGGCCGCGGCCAGGTCGGTCAGCCCGCCGGTGATCTGCCGGGCGTACGGGTCGACCAGCAGCTTGTGCGGGTTGCACCGCAGGCCGCGGGCGGGGTCGTACGGGCCGTGGATCCGGTAGCCGTAGCGCTGCCCCGGCGTCACCCCGGGCACCAGGCCGTGCCAGACGCCGAAGGTGCGTTCGGTGAGCGCGATCCGGCGTTCCGATCCGTCGGCGTCGATCAGGCACAGCTCGACGGCGTCCGCGACGGCGGACGTGATCGCGAACCGCACACCGCCGGCCTCGGGGTGGGCACCGAGCGGGAAGGGGCGGCCGGCGAGGACGTGGTCGGCGGAAGGTCGTGTGGCCATTCCTGAATCGTCCCAGATACCGGCCGCTTCGCGCGCGATGTGCGGTCCGGTTATCGGGTTTCGACCAGAACGAAACCGTCCGGCGGCAGCTGGGCGGCCCCGCCGCCGGCTTCGGCCCCGCCCCAGGCGAGCAGGGCCGACGTGGCCCCGAGCGGGAGCGTGACCTGGCCGGGACCGAAGTTGACCGCCAGCCGCAGCGTGCCGCGGTGCAGCACCAGCCAGGACCCGTCCGGGGCGCTGTCGATGCGCACGTCCGCGACGCCGGGGTCGGCCAGCGCGGGGTGCTCGCGGCGCAGCTTGATCAGCGAGCGGTACAGCTCCAGCACCTCGCGGTGCCCGGGACGCTCCACTTCGGTCCAGTCGAGCCGCGACCGGTCCACGGTGGCCGCGTCCATCGGGTCGGGCACGTCGGACTCGCCCCAGCCGTGCCGCGAGAACTCGCGACGGCGGCCCGTGCGGACGGCTTCGGCCAGCTCGGGGTCCGGGAAGGAGGCGAAGAACTGCCACGGCGTGCTCGCCGCCCACTCCTCCCCCATGAACACCATCGGCGTGAACGGCGAGCAGAACAGGAGCGCCGCGCCGCAGCCGAGCCGGCCCGGCGAGACCGTCGCCGAGAGCCGGTCACCGGTCGCGCGGTTGCCGATCTGGTCGTGGTTCTGCAGGTAGCCGAGGAAGCGGTGGCCGGGCACGGTCCGCGTGTCGACCGGTCGGCCGTGGGTCCGCTCCCGGAAGGACGACCAGGTGCCCGCGTGGAAGAACACCTCGCGCAGCACCCGCTCGAGCGCGTCCGGCGCGGCGAAGTCGGTGTAGTACCCGCTCGTCTCGCCGGTCAGCTTGACGTGCAGGGCGTGGTGGAAGTCGTCCGACCACTGGGCGTGCAGGCCGTACCCGCCGCGTTCGCGGGGCGTGACGAGCTTCGGGTCGTTGAGGTCGGACTCGGCGATCAGCGTCAGCGGCCGGTTCAGCGCCGCCGACAGCGCGTCGACCTCGGTGGCGAGCTGTTCGAGCAGGTGGACGGCCCGCCGGTCGAGCAGCGCGTGGACGGCGTCCAGGCGCAGCGCGTCGATGTGGAAGTCCCGGAACCAGCTCAGCGCGTTGTCGAGCACGTACCGCCGGACTTCGTCGGAGCCGGCGCCGTCGAGGTTGAGGCCGGGCCCCCACTCGTTCTGGCCGGCGAAGTACGGGCCGAACCGGTCGAGGTAGGCGCCGGAGGGCCCGAGGTGGTTGTAGACGACGTCGAGCACGACCGCCAGGCCGCGCGCGTGGGCGGCGTCGACGAACCGCTTGAGCCCGTCCGGGCCGCCGTAGGGCTCGTGGACCGCGCCCCACAGGACGCCGTCGTAGCCCCAGCCCGCGGTGCCGTCGAAGGAGTTCACCGGCAGCAGCTCGACGTGCGTGATCCCGAGGTCGACGAGGTGGTCGAGCCGGTCGATCGCGGCGTCGAAGGTGCCGCCTTCGGTGAACGTGCCGAGGTGCAGTTCGTAGACGACGGCGCCCGGGAGCTGACGGCCGTGCCAGGCGTCGTCGGTCCACTCGAACTCGCCGTGGTCGTAGACGCGCGACTCGTGGTGGACGCCGTGGGGCTGCCACCGCGACCGCGGGTCCGGCAGCGGCTTCTCGTCGTCGTCGAGCAGGAAGGCGTAGTTGATCCCGTCGGCGTCGGCGTGCCACCAGCCGCCCTCGCCCGCGGTCATCTCGTGCACCTCGGCGTCGACGGACACCCGGGCCCGCTCGGCGGACGGGGCCCAGACACTGAACCTCATGCGTCTCCTCGCACCAGCAACGCGACGGGGTAGCGGTCGAACAGGGTGGCCACGTCCGGCGTGGCGTCGCGGCCGGTGAGGACGTCGGTCCAGACGCCGTCCGGCAGCGGGAGCACGGTGTCGCGCCAGCCACCGGCGGCTTCGAGGCCGACCGGCAGCCGGGTGACCGCGACGGCCAGGTCCGCGCTGCGGGTGTAGGCCAGGCAGTGCTCCGCCGCGACGCCCTCGGCGCGCAGCGGACGGTAGCCGCGGAACAACGCGGGGTGCTCCTGGCGCAGCTTCAGCGCCTTGTGCACGACCAGCAGCTTCGCCGCGCCGGACGCGTCGATCTCCGGCAGCTCGCCGTCGGCGATCCGCGCGAGGAGCTCACGGCGGACCGCGTAGTCGACCGGGCGGCGGTTGTCCGGGTCGACCAGCGAGAAGTCCCACAGCTCGGTGCCCTGGTAGACGTCCGGGACGCCGGGCGCGGTCAGCTGGACGAGCTTCTGGCCGAGCGAGTTGCTCCAGCCCGGCCGTTCGATCCGCGCGACGAACGCGGCCACGTCGGGGTCGTCGACGACGGCATCGGGCCAGGCGGCGACGGCTTCTTCGAAGGCCTCGTCGTGGTCGGTCCAGCTGGTCCGGAGCTTGGCTTCCTTGGCCGCCTTGTCGAGGTAGTCCCGCAGCCGGGCGGGCTCGATCGGCCAGGTCGCGACGAGCGTCTGCCAGGCGAGCAGGTTGAGCGACGGCTCGTCGATCCCGTGGCTCGCGGTCCACCGCCGGACCGCGTCGGCGAACTCGCCCGGCACTTCGGCGAGCACCGCCATCCGGGCGCGGGTGTCCTCGGACCGCTTGGTGTCGTGCGTGGTCAGCGTCGTCATCGCGGCCGGGTACCCGGCTTCGCGCTCGGCGGCCAGCCGGTGGAACTCCTCGACGTCGAGCCCGAAGCGGTCCGGGTTGCCGCCGACCTCGTTGAGCGCGGCGAAGCGGGTGTAGCGGTAGAACGTCGTGTCCTCGGTGCCCTTGGCCACGACCATGCCGGACGTCTGCTGGATCCGGGTGGCCAGCTCGCCGTCCGGCTCGGCGCGGACCTGCGCGTCGAGGGCTTCGAGCGCGCCGGCGAGGTCGGGCCGGGCCTGGCGCGCCCCGGCGATCGCGGCCGCCCAGTGCGCCGCGCCTTCGGGCAGGTAGGAGCGGTAGACCGGGAAGGCGATCATGGTCTCGGCGACCGCCTGCCGGGCCTGCTCGGCGTCGACGTCGCGCAGCAGCGCCGCGATCCGCCGGACCTCGGCGACCAGGATGCGGTCGGTGACCAGGCGCCGGGCCTCGGCTTCGACGCGGTGGTAGCCGGTCTTCACGCCCAGTTCGTTCGCCAGCTCGGTGTAGGCGGGCTCGGCGGCCGGGCCGACGAAGACGCCGGCGATCTCGCGCAGGGCGTCGTAGCCGGTGGTGCCGTCGACCGGCCAGGTCTGCGGCAGCGGCTCGCCCGGGTGCAGGATCTTCTCCGCGACGATCCACGCGCCCGGGGCGTTCTCCCGCAGCCGCCGGAAGTAGCCGCCGGGGTCGGCGAGGCCGTCCGGGTGGTCGACGCGCAGGCCGGTGACGTCGCCGTCGGCGACCCAGCGCAGCACCTCGCCGTGCGTCTCGGCGAACACCGTCGGGTCCTCGACGCGGACCGCGGCCAGGTTCGTGATGTCGAAGAACCGGCGGTAGTTCAGCTCCGCGTTGCCACGGCGCCAGCCGATCAGGCGGTAGTGCTGGCGCTCGTGGACCTCTTGCGGCGTCCCGCTTTCCGTGCCGGGCGCGATCGGGAAGCGGTGGTCGTAGTAGGCGAGCTCGCCGTCCTCGACCGACAGCTCGGCGACGGCTCCATCCTCGCCCAGCACCGGCAGCAGGATCGGGCCGCGGTCCCAGTCGACGTCGAAGAAGGCGGCGTACCGCGAGTCGCGGCCGTGCCGCAGCACGTCCCACCAGAACCGGTTCGCCTTCGGGACCTCGACCGACATGTGGTTGGGCACGATGTCGACGACCAGGCCGAGCCCGGCTTCCTTCAGCTTCGCGCTCAGCTCGCGGCGGGCGTCCTCGCCGCCCAGCTCGGGCCGCGCGCGCGTCGGGTCGACGACGTCGTAGCCGTGCGTCGACCCGGGCGTCGCGTCCAGCACCGGCGACGCGTAGAGCGCGCCGATGCCGAGGTCGCGCAGGTAGCCGGCGAGGCCGGCCGCGTCCGCGAAGGTGAACTCCGGGCGCAGCTGCACCCGGTAGGTCGACTCCGGCACCGTCATTCGGGATCCGTCTCCGTCCGCTGCAGCACGATCAGGGACCGGGCCGGGAGGGTGAGCTGGCCGCCGCCTTCGATCGGCTCCGCGCCGGCGGGTTCCACCTCGCCGGTCGCGGTGTCGACGACGACGGTCCAGTGCTCGCCGTACCCGTTGCCCGGCAGCTTGGCGTCGATGTCTTCGTAGTGCGCGTTGAAGGCCAGCAGGAACGAGTCGTCCTCGACCTTCATGCCGCGCTGGTCGAGGTCCGGGATCGCCTTGCCGTTGAGGAAGACGACGACCGCCTTGCCGAAGCCGTCGTCCCAGTTCTGCTCGGTCATCTCCTCGCCGGCCGGGGTGAACCAGGCGATGTCGCCGAGCTTGTCGCCCTTGCCGACCGGGCCGCCCTGGAAGAACCGGCGGCGGCGGAACACCGGGTGCCGGTGCCGGAGCGCGCTCAGCCCGCCGGTGAACCTGACCAGGTCGGCGTTGTCCTTGGCCAGCTCCCAGTCCATCCAGGACAGTGCGGAGTCCTGGCAGTAGACGTTGTTGTTGCCCTGCTGGGTGCGGCCGAACTCGTCGCCGTGCAGGATCATCGGGACGCCCTGCGACAGCAGCATCGTGGCCAGCATGTTCCGCTGCTGCCGCTCGCGCAGCCCGAGCACCTCGGGGTCGTCGGTCTCGCCCTCGACGCCGCAGTTCCACGAGCGGTTGTCGTCGGCGCCGTCGCGGCCGTCCTCGCCGTTGGCCTCGTTGTGCTTCTCGTTGTAGGACACCAGGTCCCGCAGCGTGAAGCCGTCGTGCGCGGT
This sequence comes from Amycolatopsis sp. NPDC049159, assembly GCF_040648295.1. NCBI lineage: Bacteria > Bacillati > Actinomycetota > Actinomycetes > Pseudonocardiales > Pseudonocardiaceae > Amycolatopsis > Amycolatopsis sp. NPDC049159. Next base: position 437,560 of record NZ_JBEZDL010000002.1, on the reverse strand, counting down.
GACGAAGTTGATCGACGCGAACGGGCGGCGGCCGTCGTCCTGGTAGAGGTCCGACGAGCCGGTGATGCGCGAGGCGAACTCCCCCAGCGTCGAGGGCTCGCCGCGCCAGAAGTCGCGGACGGTGTCGCGGAACTGCCCGTTCCACTCCGTCCACAACGGCGGGAAGTTGCCGACCTGGTAGCCACCGGGCCCGACGTCCCACGGCTCGGCGATCAGCTTCACCTGGCTGACGATCGGGTCCTGCTGCACCAGGTCGAAGAACGTGGACAGCCGGTCGACGTCGTAGAACTCGCGGGCCAGCGCGGAAGCGAGGTCGAACCGGAAGCCGTCGACGTGCATCTCGGTCACCCAGTAGCGCAGCGAATCCATGATCAGCTGCAGGGTGTGCGGGTTGCGGACGTTGAGGGAGTTCCCGGTGCCGGTGTAGTCCATGTAGTACTCGGGCTCCCCCTCCACCAGCCGGTAGTAGGCCTCGTTGTCGATGCCCCGCATCGACAGCGTCGGCCCGAGGTGGTTTCCCTCGGCCGTGTGGTTGTAAACCACGTCCAGGATGACTTCGATGCCGGCCTCGTGGAAGGCCTTCACCATGCCCTTGAACTCCTGGACCTGCCCGCCCTCGCCGGGCATCGCCGCGTACGAGTCGTGCGGCGCGAAGAACCCGATCGTGTTGTAGCCCCAGTAGTTCGTGAGGCCCTTCTCCTCCAGCCCGTGGTCGGAGACGAACTGGTGCACCGGTAGCAGTTCCACGGCGGTGACACCGAGCTTCTGCAGGTGCTCCACGACCGCGGGGTGCGCGAGACCCGCGTACGTGCCCCGCAGCGCCTCGGGCACGAACGGGTGATTCACGGTCATGCCCTTGACGTGGGCTTCGTAGATGACGGTCTCGTTGTACGGCCGCTTCGGCTGGCGGTCGTTGCCCCAGTCGAAGAACGGGTTCGCGACCAGCGAGTACGGCACCCGCCCGGCGGAGTCGGCGTCGTTGCGCTCGTCCGGGTTGTCGAACTGGTAGCCGAACAGCGATTCGTCCCACTTCACGCCGTGCGAGACGGCCTTCGCGTAGGGGTCGATGAGCAGCTTGTTCGGGTTGCAGCGCAGGCCGCGCTTCGGGTCGTACGGGCCGTGCACCCGGAACCCGTACCGCTGCCCGGGCCCGACGTTGAGCAGGTAGCCGTGGTGGACGAAGCCGTCCACCTCTTCGAGCGCGTGCCGCGTCTCGTTGCCCTCGGCGTCGAACAGGCACAGTTCGACCCGCTCGGCCACCTCGGAGAACAGGGCGAAGTTCGTCCCGACTCCGTCGTAGGTGGCGCCGAGCGGGTAGGGCGTTCCTGGCCAGGGCCGCACTGGGGTCTCCTCGAGCTTGGTCGTGCTTGTGCCGTCCGTGGTGACGGACGTGAGTCGTGCGCCGCGCGGTACCCGTTACCCGGGCAAGGGGCGTGCCGCGGCCAGCGGCGCGACCGCGGCGCGGACCCCCTTCGCGGTGAAGAAGCCGTCGACGCTGACGGGAAGGCGAATCCGCCAGTTAGGGTACTGGTCGACGGTTCCGGGCAGATTCGGCTGCCGCACTTGGCCCGCGACGTCGGCCGGCGACGTCAGCACGAGCCGTGACGCGGCCTTCGCGAGCAGCGTGTGCAAGGCGACGACCGGGTCACCGGCAGGAATCCCTTCGCGCGCAACAAGATCCATCAGCGCTTCGCGCTCGGCCGCGGCCGCTTCTTCTTCGGCGTCGGCACCGCGGTCCAGCAGCCCCAGCTCGGCGCGCACCCGGACGTGCTCGCTCTTCAGCCAGCCCGAAACGGTCGGCAGGTCGTGCGTGGAGATGCTGGCCATCGCGTCCGGATCCCAGCTCTCCGGCCGCGTGAACGGCTTGCCCGGCGCGTCCCAGTCGCGTTCGAACCACAGGACGGCGGAGCTGAGCATGCCCCGCTCGTGCATGGTTTCGGTGACGACGTCCTCGACGGTCCCCAGGTCCTCCCCCACGACGACGGCGCCCGCACGGTGCGCCTCGAGCGCGAGCACGCCGACCATCGCCTCGGCGTCGTAGTGCACGTACGTGCCGCGGTGCGCGGGCTCGCCCGGCGGGATCCACCAGAGCCGCCAGAGCCCGGCGATGTGGTCGACGCGGATGCCGTCGGCGTACCGCAGGACGCCCCGGATGACGTCCCGGAACGGCGCGTACCCGGCCTCGGCCAGCTTGTCCGGCCGCCACGGGGGCAGGTTCCAGTCCTGCCCCTGCTGGTTGAACGCGTCCGGCGGCGCGCCCACCCGCACGTCGGCGGCGAAGACGTCCCGCACCGCCCAGGTGTCCGCTCCGCCGGGGTGCACCCCGACCGGCAGGTCGTGCACGATCCCGACGGTCATCCCGGCGTCCCGCGCGGCCTTTCGCGCGGCTTCCAGCTGGACCCGGCACAGGTGCTGCAGCCAGCCGTGGAAGGCCACGCGGTCCTTCAGCTCTTCGCGAGCCTTTTCGACCTCGGCCCCGGCGGGGTCCCGGAGTCCTTCGGGCCAGTCCCGCCAGTCGGCGCCGTGCTGTTCGGCGAGCGCGCAGAAGAGCGCGAACTCCCGCAGGTCAGGGTCTTCGGGCACCTCCTCGGCCCGGTGCGGCCAGAGCAGTTCGAGCGCGGCCCGCTTCGCCGTCCAGACGGCGTCGTAGTCGATCAGGTCGCCTTCCCGGTCCGGCGCCAGCGACTCGACGGCCTCCCGCGTCGCCGCGTCGGCCTTCGCGAACGTCTCGGTGGCGGTGACGCGCAGGTAGACGGGATTGGCGAACCGCCGGCTCGCGGGCGAGTAGGGCGACCGCTCGACGGGGTGCGCGGGACTGATCGCCTGCACGGGGTTGACGAGCAGCACCCCGGCATCCAGCTCGGCGGCCGACCGCGCGGCGAAGGTGGCGAGGTCGGCGTAGTCCCCGATGCCCCACGACCCGGGCGAGTGCAGGGAGTACAGCTGCAGCATCCAGCCCCACGCGGGCTTGACGACCGGCAGCTTCGCGGGCACGACGGCGAGCACGACGTCCTGTTCGGCGGTCACCACCCGGTGCCAGCCGAGCGGCAGGTCACCGGGCAGTTCCCCGTGGGCCGGGCGCCGCGTCCCGTCCTCGAGAACGACCTCGGCGTCCCCGGGCAACGGCCGGGTGGCGCCCTCCTTGACGACGATCGTCGGCGGCAGCGCACCGGTCTCGGCCACGGCTTCGTCGCTGGTGGGATCGACCCCGAACTGCCGGAGAACGGCGGCGACGACCTCGTCGTCCACGTCGACCCAGATCTGATCGGCGTTCTCGTACCGGGTGGCAACGCCATACCGGTCGGCAAGCTCCTGCAGGACACGGCGGGCGGCAATCTCATCGGGCACGGCCCCAGCATTCCGGTACCGGGCCGTCCCCGCCATCCACACGGACGGACGTCACCCCGGCGGCCGGTCGGCGACCGGGGCCGAACCCGGTGTGCGCGCCCCGGCGCCGTGACGCGGCGGGCCGCGCCCCAGGTGTTCGGGCACCCTCGGCCGCGCCGTCCTCTGTGTCCACCGCACTCTCTCCTCTCACTCGGTTCCCGGCCGCGCTCACCTCTCTCCCTCACCCGCTCCCCTTCTTCGCCCGGACCGCGAACAGCACCACCGCCCCGCCGAGGACCATCACCACGCTCGCCGCCACGTGCAGCGAGGGCGGCAGCACGTGCAGCTGGACGAACCAGCTCGGCGAGCCCGCCCCGAGCAGCCGGTTCAGCAAGCCACCCGCGCCCTGGACCACCAGCAGGATCCCGAGCAGCTCGATCACGACCGCACCTCCTCGCGCTTCCCGAACAGCTCTTCCCAGACCGGGCCGGTGACCAGCCAGATCACCGTCACCGTGCCGAGCCGCGGGAACCACCCCCACAGCGGCGCGACCTGCTCCGGCGTGCCGATCGCCCAGATCGCCGCCAGCAGCGCCACCGCCGCGAGCCCGCAGGCCAGCAGGCACTTGAAGAACTCGCGCCACTCGTGCCGCGCCTTCTCCCGCCCTCGCCGTTTCGGTGGTGGTGGCGGCCCGCCGGCGAACCGGTGCGCGAACCGCTCGTCGGCCCAGCGGACCAGGCTCGGCCCGAACACGACGCTGAACCCCAGGTACACCGCCGCGAGGCCGTGGGTGAAGTTCGCCTTCGCCCCGCCCGCCAGGTCGGCGGCCGTCGCCACCAGCACTACGACGTCGATCAGCGGCACCGTCGCCAGCAGCACCGCCGACGCCCGGCGCGCCCGCAGCACGTACCGCACGGCCAGCCCGGCCGCGATGACCACCCAGAACCCGATCTCGCCCGCCGCGATCACGACCGCCATCGGGTTCTCCGCGAAGAACTCCCCAATTCCGTTCACCCCTCCACGCTCTCCCAGGCTGCGGCTCCGACGCGTCGTCGGAAGGGAGGACCGGGCGTCATCACTTCGTAGGACGCGGACCCGGCACCGGGTGTGCTGGGATGATCACATGCAGTTCCCTCGCCTTCGCTCGCTGCCGGTGTGGCAGCAGGACGCCCTGATCGCCCTCGCCACGGGGGCGATCGGCTTCGGCGTCTACGCGGCCGGCATCCACCGGGTGCTGGCGGGGTACGACCACGCCCCGCTGTGGGTGCGGCTGCTGGAGCTCACCGCGCTGTGCGGGCTGGAGCTGCTGCGGCGGTGGGTGCCGGGCGCGCTGCTGCTGGCGACGGCGGTGCTCGCAGCGGACATCTGGCTGGGCCCGTCGCTGCCGGTGCTGATCGTCTACACCGACTTCCTGTACGCGGCGACGCTGTACGGCTCCCGGCGCACCAGCCGGGTGATGATCGGCGTCGCCGCGGTGTCGGTGGTGGGCGTGCTCGCCGCGGTGCTTCTGCTGGCGCAGGAATGGCGCACGGCGGTGCTGGCCGCGGTGAGCGTGCTGCCGTTCGTCGTGACACCGGTGTGGTGGGCGGCGAACGTCCGGCAGCAGCGCGACATCGCCGACACCGAGCGGGCCAACGCGGCGCAGCTGGCGAAGATCGCGGAGCTGGATCGGCGGGCGGCGGTCGCGGCCGAGCGCGGGCGGATGGCGCGCGACCTGCACGACGTGATCGCCGGCCACCTTTCGGCCATCGCGATCCAATCGGAAGCGGCGCTGTCGCTACCGGATCCGAGGCTGGCGAGGACGGTGCTGGAGTCCGTACGGGAAAACAGCGTGAGCGCCCTGGAGGAAATGCGCACGATGATCGGGTTGCTCAAAACCGAGAGCGGGCGCGCGGCGGCGACCGTGCCTTCCCGGCTGGCGGAACTGGCCGGGCTGGTCGAGTCGGCGCGGGCAAGCGGCCTGGACGTCAACCTCGGATCCACTGTGGACACCCAGGTACCCCTGCCGGCGGCGGTCGACCTGACCGCGTACCGGATCACGCAGGAGGCACTGACCAACGCGGTCAAGCACGCCCCGGGCGGGAAGGTCGACGTCGACGTCTGCTACCTCGACGGCGTCCTCGCGGTCGAGGTCCGCAACGACGTCCACCACCCGAAGGACGGCAGCGGCACCGGAACGGGCCTGCTGAACATGCGCGAACGGGCCGACGCCGTGGGCGGCAAGCTCACCGCCGGCCCGGAGGGCGAGGGCTGGCTGGTCCGCGCGGAATTGCCGGTGAGCGATCCCCGATGACCGTCACCGTCCTCATCGCCGACGACCACGACGCGGTCCGGTTCGGCCTCAGCACCATCCTCAACCACGCCGAGGGCATCGAAGTCGTCGGTGAAGCCGCCGACGGCGCGTCCGCCGTGCGGCAGGCCCGCGCCCTCCGCCCGGACGTCACGCTGATGGACGTCCAGATGCCGGGCACCGACGGGATCACTGCCACCCGGCAGCTGGTCGCCGAAGGGCTCACGCAGGTCCTCGTGCTCACCACGTTCGACCTCGAGGAGTACGTGGACGGCGCGCTGCGGGCGGGCGCCGCCGGATTCCTGCTCAAGTCGGTGGCGGCGCCGAGGCTGATCGAGGCCGTGAAGCTCGTCGCGGCCGGGGAAGGCGTGCTCGCCCCGCAGATCACGAGGCGGCTGATCAGCGCCTTCGCCGCGGCCACCCGCGGCCCGGCCCCGGCACCCCAGGGCCTGTGCACCCTCACCGAGCGCGAACGCGAGGTGCTCGCCTGCCTCGGCGAGGGGCTGTCCAACTACCAGATCGGCACCCGGCTGTACATCGGCGAGACCACCGTCAAGACGCACGTCTCGCGTGTGCTGGGCAAGCTCGGCCTGCGCTCCCGGGTCCACGCGGCGATCCTCGCGCAGGAAAACGGGCTGGTCGTTGCCGATCTGCGAAAACCCCCGTGACCTTCTAACTTCTCCTCATGGGTGTGCGGAGAACGCTGAACGTGGACGAGGTCCTGGCCCGCCAGGACTCCGGTGAGCTCAAGCGGCGGCTGCGCGGACGCGACCTGGTCGGGTTCGGCGTCGGGATCATCATCGGCACCGGCATCTTCACCCTCGCGGGCGTCGAGGCGAAGACGCACGCCGGGCCGGCGGTGACGCTGTCGTTCGTGCTCGGCGCGGTCGTCGCCGGGCTCGCGGCGCTGTGCTACGCCGAGCTCGCTTCCAGCGTCCCGACGGCGGGAAGCGCTTACACGTACGCCTTCGCCACCCTCGGGGAGGTGTTCGCCTGGATCATCGGCTGGGACCTCCTGCTGGAGTTCGCGCTCGGCGCCGCCGTGGTGTCGCGGGGCTGGTCGGGGTACCTGGCGAACCTGCTCGGGCTGTCGCCGGAGTGGTTCGGCGAAGACGCGAAGGTCAACGTCGGCGCGGTGCTCATCATCGCCGTGCTGACCGTCGTCGCCGTGCTGGGGATCAAGGAATCGGCCTGGCTGACCAACCTGCTGGTGTGCGTGAAGGTCGCCGTCTGCGTGCTGGTGCTCGCGGTCGGCCTGTTCTTCGTCAAGGGCGCCAACCTGACGCCGTTCATCCCGCCGGCCCAGGCTCCCGAGGCCGGGACGACGGTGCTCGAACAACCCATCGTCCAGGCCGCGCTGGGGCTCGAACAGTCGGTGTACGGCATCGCCGGCATGGTCACCGCCGCGGCGGTCGTGTTCTTCGCCTACACCGGTTTCGAAGCCCTCGCGAACCTCGGCGAGGAGACGCTGAACCCGCGCAAGGACCTCCGGGTCGGCATCCTGGGCGCGCTCGGCGTGTGCGCGCTGCTCTACATCGGCGTGTCGATCGTGCTGACCGGCATGATCCCGTTCACCGACATCGACACGGGCGCGCCGCTGGCGGACGCGTTCGACCGGGTCGGCCAGCACTGGGTGGGCGCGCTGATCTCGCTCGGCGCGGTGACCGGCCTGACGTCGGTGATGATGGTCGAGCTGGTGACGATCGGGCGGATCGGGTTCGCGATGGGCCGTGACGGCCTGCTGCCGAAGGCGCTCGGCCGGACGCACCCGCGCTGGGGCACCCCGCACCGGATGACGATCGGCGGCGCGGCGCTGATCGCCGTGCTGGCCGCGTTCATCCCGATCTCCGAGCTGGCCGACATGGTGAGCATCGGCGCGTTGTCGGCGATGATCATCGTGGCGGTGGCCGTCCCCGTGCTGCGGCGCCGCCGTCCCGACCTGGACCGGCCGTTCTCGGTGCCGTTCTCGCCGGTGATCCCGATCGTGGCCGCGCTGGCGTGCCTGTACCTGATGCTCAACCTCAACGTGCTGACGTGGATCCGGTTCGCCGCGTGGCTGGTGATCGGCCTGGTGATCTACTTCGCCTACGGCCGGCGGCACTCCCGCTTCGCCCCCGAGGCCGCGGCTAGTCCCAAGGAGACGGACTGAGCCCGGCGACGCCCGCCGCCTCGCGCACCACGCCGGCCTGCTCGGCGTCGACGACCACGAGGACGCCGAGCCCGGTCAGCGCCGCCGTCACCCATTCGACCGGCTGGTCGTGGATCCCGTTGTCCCCCAGTGACGCGTAAGTGTCCACAACGGACACCAGGGTGCCTTCGGCGCCGATCCGGACCCCGGCCAGGAGCACGAAGTGGCCGCCGGGCGGGCGCCAGCGGGACGTCCAGAGGGGCGGGACGCCGGTGTCGAGGTAGTCGAGCAGCGCGCGTTCCGGGGTGTCGTGGGCGCCGAGCTCGGCGCCGTCGATCCGGGCGATCACCGCGACGCGCGGGACGTCCCACAGCCCGACCAGCAGGTCGAAGAGCGCCTCGGTGGTCCACACCCCCGTCACCGGCACGGCCGTGAGAGCGCCGCGCGACAGCGAGCCGACGGCCGAGGCCAGCCCGGAGACCCTCGTGCCGGCGGCGGACGGGTCGTCGACGCCCGGCAGCGGCAACCGGAACCCGGCCCGGCCCGCCTCGCCCGGCGGGCGCACGACCGGTCCGCGGACGGTGCCCGCGGCCGCGGCGACGGCGTCCTGGTCGAGCACGTCGAGACCGGCCGCCCGCAGCGCCGCGAGGCCGCAGAACGCCGCGGCCAGGCCGTCCTTCTGGGGCAGCTCCGCCTGGGCCACCGCGGCCAGGCGGGCCCCGCCCGGCAGCCAGCGCACCCCGGACAGGTCGAGCTGCCCGCCGTCGATCCCCGAAGACATCGGTCCCCTCAGTGGCTTCCCGGATTCCGTGGGGTCATCATCCCAGCCTTCAATAACGCCACAGGTGTGCGGCGACGATCTCGTCGGCCGAGCGTTCGGCCGCCCACGCCGCGTCGGACGCCCGGACGGCGCGGAAGGCGCCCAGCAGGTCGTCGCCGAGCACGCCGGCGATCCGCGGCGTGGCGAGCAGCGCGGCGTCCTGTTCGGCGGTGTCGGCCGGCAGCCGCCGCACCCCGCGCGTCTCCCGCTCCCCCGCCGTCCAGCCGCCCGGGTCTTCGGCGATCGGCTCGGGCAGCGCCGGCGCGTCTTCGATGCCCGCCATCCCGGCGGCCAGCACCACCGCCAGCGCGAGGTACGGGTTGGCGGAGGCGTCGGACGTCTTGAGCTCGACGTTCGCGTGGCCGGCGCCGAGCAGCGGCGAGCCGGGGACGTACCGCAGCGACGCTTCGCGGTTTTCGACGCCCCAGAACGCGTACGCGCCCGCGAAGTAGCCGGGCCGCAGCCGCAGGGTGGACGGAACGCTCGGCGCGGTGATCGCCGTCAGCGCCGGCAGGTCGCGCAGCAGCCCGGCGAGGTAGCCGGCCCCGTCGCCGGCGAGGTCGTCGAGCAGGTTCCGCCCCTTCCGCCGGACGGAGGTGTGCAGGTGCCAGCCGTTCCCGGCCGCACCGAGCCCGACAAGCGGCGCGAAGCTGACGACGAGCCCGTGCGCGTGCGCGGCGGCGTGAATGGTCTGCCGCGCGAGCAGCTGATCATCGGCGGCGGCCACCGGATCCGTGGCGGCGAGCGACAGCTCGACCTGCGCGACGCCGTACTCGGCGTGCAGCTGCCCGATCCGCAGCCCGTTGGCGGCGAAGTCGTGCAGCAGGGCGGCGACGAAGCCGTCGAGCCGCACGAGGGCGTGCGGGCTGTAGGCGGGCCCGGGGTGCCCGGGCGTCGTGACGACGTCGGCGCTGCCCGCGGGAGCGACGGCGAATTCGAGCTCGTACCCGGCCCGGAACTCGAGCCCCCGCCGAGCCCCCTCGGCAACCTGCGCTTCGAGCACGGCCCGCTGGCAGTAGGGCCACGGCTCCCCGTCCCGGCCGAGCTGCCGCACGGGCGCCCAGGCGAGCGCGGGCTGCCCGGCGAGCCGCCGCAGCCGCTCGACGACGGGCACGAGCCGGATGTCCCCGGACGGCGTGGCGAGCCCGGCGTGCCCGTAGGTGATGGCGTCATGACTGTCGAAGACGGCGAAGAGCGAGGTGGCCCCGACACCACGGGTGGCAGCGTCGGCGAGCCCGGCGATGGGAACGATCCGCGAGCGCGGAATACCGTTGTTGTCCGCCCAGGCGAGGTGAACACCCCCCACCCCGGCAGCAGCGAAGTCCTTCGCCGCCGCGGACGCCGCCTTGGTCATGGCCACCCGCTCCTTCCGGCCCCGAGTTCCGGCCCAGAGCAGACCCCACCCATCCCGGGGGACGAGCCCCGCTCCAGCGTATCGGGCGGCCCCGACGAAACGGCCCGGAAAGGGGTCTGCCGAGACCGATTGTCCACATCACGGCCGGGCTGTGGACAACTCGGCGGGCACGGTCGGGGGTGTGCTTCGGCAGCCGCGCCGAGGCTGGGGTGGCTGCGGTCCGGCTGGCCTGCCGTGGGTCTCAGCCCAGCGGCTCGTCACGGCCGGTCCGCCGCAACCTCTGTCCGGCGGCTCGCCACGAGCAGCCCGCCGTTACCTCGATCCGAAAGCTCGCCGCGGCCGCCCGACACAACTTCGGCCCGGCGGCTCCCTATGAGCGACCCGCCGCGAACCGAGCCGGACGGCTCGAGAAGAGCGCCCCGCCGCGGACCCGAGTCGAACAGCTAGTCACGGGCGACCGCCACAAACCTGAACCGAACGGCTCGTCATGGCCGGCGCACCGCAGACTCAGCCCGACGGATGTGCCTTCCCCCCGGCCGAGGCAGTGCCCGACTGAGGTGCGCCGGCCGGCGCCAAGCCACCACGACGGCGAGCCCGGCCGCTGAAGGGCTCAGCCCGGTGGCTCCACACTCGACCCGCCAGTGGCTTCACGCCGAACCCGATGGCCCACACTCACCCCGGTGGCTCCACCGCCCGCCCAGTCCCCTCCCGGCCCCGCAGCGCCACCCCAGCCACCACCGCCAACGTCCCCGCCGCCTCCGGCACCGAAGGCACCTGCCCCAGCAGCAGGAACCCCATCACCCCCGCCGTCACCGGCAGCAGCGCCAGCAGCACCGCGAACCGAGCCTGGCCCAAGCGTCGCAAAACCACCTGGTCCAGCGCGTAGGGCACCACCGTCGACAGCACCCCGACCCCCACCCCGAGCAGCACCATCCGCGGCGAAGACCACACCTCCCCCGTCCCCCACGCCAACGGCGACAGCACCACCGTCGCCGCCGCGAAGCCGATCGCCAGGCTGTCGATCCCGTCGCCGTCCACCGCCACCCGCTTGCCCAGCAGGATGTAGCCCGCCCAAGCCGCCGCCGCGGCCAGGGCGAAGGCCACCCCTGCGAACGAGCCCGCGATCCGGACGTCCGCGATCGCCACCACGCCGCACACCACCAGGACCAGCGCCAGCACGTCACGAACCGTCCGCGAGCCGAGGGCGGCCACCAGGACCGGGCCCGCGAACTCCAGGGCCACCGCCGTGCCCAGGGGGAGCCTCGCGATCGCCTCGTAGAAGAGCACGTTCATGCCCGCCGTCACCAAGCCGAACACGATCGCCAGCGCCAGCCTGCGGCCTCGCCAGGCGGCCCGGGACGGGCGGCGCCAGGCCAGGAGGACCACCGCCGCTCCCAGGCAGCGGAGCCAGGCCACTCCCGCCGGGGTCGCGTGGCCGAAAAGGTCGACCGCGACCGCCGCTCCGGCGTACATCGAAATTCCGCTGAGAACGAACAAGAGCGGAGCGGGGACCGCGGAATGCCGTCGGGGGGTTGTCACCGTACTCACGACCCCATGGTGCCTGACCACGGAAAACGTAACTCTCCGGGTAATCGTCTCCTGCATTGCGGGATGCGGTTACGGCATCCGGGGTAAATCGGCGTGACTCAGGTCCCACCGGCGCGGGAACACTTGCGAGCCGCGAAACGTCTGGAAGAGTGGAAGCACGAACACCGCGGAGCCGGAGGCGATCGCCGCCGCCGGGTCAGTCCCGAAGTGGGCGTAGCTGGATCGATGGCACCGGGCAACCGGTGCCGGGACGGAGGGAGACCCCCATGACAACGCCGACGCTCACCCGCCCCGAACTGACCGCCGCCGACCGCTGTGACCGGTGCGGGGCCGCAGCTCAGGTACGCGCCGTCCTCAAGGGCGGCGAGCTTCTCTTCTGCGGGCACCACGCCCGCGAGCACGAGGCCAAGCTCAAGGAACTGTCCGCCGACATCCAGCGGTAACAACGTCAGAACACGCGAAGGCGGCCAGTGCGCACAGGCACTGGCCGCCTTCGCATTTTTGAAACCTGCCCCAGTCTGCAACTTGCAAAGTGCGTGCCCTATGTCACGGTCCGGCCGCGGAATGCCGTGATTGTGGTCACGTAATCGGACAAGAAATCAGACAGAATCCAGCACGACTTCGAACGCCACTTCCGCGGCTCCCAGCAGCTTCACGTCGGCGCCCAGCGCCGAGCTGACGATCCGGGTGCCGCCGACCGCCCGGCTCACCAGGCTGCGCCGCCGCACCTCGGCGCCGACGTGCCGCAGCACCGCCTCCGGCAGCACCGTCAACAGGTCGCCGAGGATCACCAGCTGCGGCCCGAGCAGGTTGACGACGTTGATCAGCCCCAGCGTCAGCCACTCGGCGAACTCCGCGAGCCGCGTCAGCGCCGCCTCCGAGTCCCGGCCGAGCTCGCGCAGCTCGAACAGGATCGCGCCGCGCGGGGTGTCCTCCGGCAGCCCGAGGGCCCGGCACAGCGCCGCTTCGCCGACCTCGGTCTCCCAGCAGCCACTGCTGCCGCAGTAGCAGTCCCGCCCGTCCGGGCGGATCACCATGTGCCCGATTTCGCCGACGTAGCCCGAGCCGCCGCGCAGCGCCGAGCCCTCCGCGATGACGCCGCCGCCGACGCCGACGTCCGCCGAGATGTAGACCACGTCGGACGCCCCGCGGGCCGCGCCGCGCAGGTGCTCGGCGACCGCGCCGAACTCGGCGTCGTTGCCGACCAGGATCGGGATCTGCAGGACGCTGCCGAGCCGCTCGCCGAGCGCGACGTCGGTCCAGCGCAGGTTCGGGGCCTCGTGCACGTACCCGTCGGCGCGCCGGATGACGCCGGGCACCGACACCCCGACCGCCACCGGGGTCACGTCGAGGTCGCCGGCCAGCAGGGACGCCGACTCGATGACGTGCGTGATGACCTCGTCGGGCTGACCCATCCGGCCGCGCAGGTTCCAGCTGTTGCGGCCCAGGATCTGCCCGCCCAGCCCGACCAGCGCGAGCGCGACGTGCTCGACCTGCAGGTCGACCGCGAGCACGACCGCCGCGTGCGGCTGGGGCAGGACCAGGAGCGAGGGGCGGCCCGCCCCTCGTCCCGGCCTCGGCACCTTCTCCTCGACGACGCCGGCTTCGGCGAGCCCGTCGACGAGGGTCTTGATCGTGCTCCGGTTGAGCCCCAGCTCGGAAGCCAGGGTCGCCCGAGTGCTCGGCCCGCCGACGTGCAGCAGGCGGAGCAGAGTAGTGCGGTTGTGCCGGCGCACCTCGTCCGGTCGAGCAACGGGTGAGCTGGACACGGGCTTTATCATTCCATGCTGGTTCAGCGCGCCGACGCAGCCGCGCGGCGCCGGGACAGCGCGTCGACCGTGGCGGCGAGCAGCAGGACCAGACCGGTGACGATGTTGACCACCGCGGCCGGCTGCTTGAGCAGGCCCAGGCCGTTGATGACCACGGCGATCACCAGGCCACCGACGACGGCGTCGGCCACCCGGCCCTTGCCGCCGAACAGCGACGTACCACCGATGACGGCCGCGCCGACCGAGTACAGCAGCGTGTTGAGGCCACCGGACTGCGGGCTGACCGAGCCGACCTTCGACGCGGCGACGATGCCGCCGATGGCCGCGACCGCCGAGCCGATGACGAACACGCTCGCGCGGATCTTCGGCACGTCGATACCGGCGCGACGGGCGGCTTCCTTGTTGCCGCCGACCGCGTACACGTACCGGCCGTACTTGGTCCGGTTGAGCACGTAGGTCCCGGCCACCAGGAGCACCAGCATGATCGGGATGACGTACGGGATGCCCTGGATCGTCACGACCGCCTTGTTCGGCGAGCGGTTGACCGTCAGCAGCCAGGTTCCCAGCGCCGACAGCACGACGAGCGCGCCGACCTTGACCAGCACCAGCGTCGTCGGCTGGACGACCAGGCCGCGCTGGAGCCGCCGGAAGTGGCTGAGCAGCGTGATCACCGCGAACCCGCCGGCGGCCACGAGGAAGAAGATCCAGCTGCCGACGACGTTCAGGTTGCCGTTGGCGATCTTGTACAGGACGTCGGAGTTGGTGATGCCGATCGTGCCGCCTTCACCGATGAACTGCAGCAGGACGCCCTGCCACACGATGAACAGCGCCAGCGTCACGACGAAGGACGGCATGCCGATCTTCGACACCAGGAAGCCGGTGATGCAGCCGATCGCGGTGCCGACGCAGATGGCCAGCAGGATCTCCAGCCAGGCGTTGGCCGGGACGCCGATCGCGACGATCAGCAGGCCGACCAGCGACAGCGCGGCGCCGCCCCAGATCCGCTGGTAGGCCGAGAGCAGCATGGCCGCGGCGAGGACCGCGATGAACGTGACGAACACGCCGGAGCCCAAGGTGCCCAGCAGGTTCCCGGCGTGCACGTAGTGCAGGGCCATCACCGACGCGGCGGTGCCGGAGGCCACACCGGCGGCGAGGTCGATCTCGCCGAGCAGCAGCACGAAGACGATGCCCATCGCGATGATGATCACGCCCGCGCCCTGCGGGAACACGTTGGCGATGTTGGCCAGCGTGAAGAAGTTGTCCGACAGTGCGCTGAACAGGATCACCAGCACGAGCAGGCCGAACAACGACGGCAGGGAGCCGAGCTCACCGGCCCGGAGGCGGGCGAAGTAGTCACGCAGCGCTTCGCCGGTTGACATCGATGTCGTGTCGATGCCGAAGTCGGTGATCGCCGCGGTCGGGTTCTGGGTCTGCGCGAGCGCTTCCGCGGCCGGGGTGTCGACCTCGTGCTTCGCAGGGGTTTCAGTCATTTCCGGTTCTTTCTTCCCGCTCACAGGACCACGGCTTCGGGCCGGGCCAGGCCGAGGTCACCGGAGCGACCCGCGGTGATCAGTTCCACGATCTGGCCGTGGCTGACGTCCTTCGTGTGCACCTCGGCGACGAGCCGGCCGAGGTAGAGGACGGAGATGCGGTCGGCGACCTCGAACACGTCGGCCATGTTGTGGCTGATCAGCACGACCCCGAGCCCCTGCTCGGCCAGGCGGCGGACGAGGTCCAGCACCTGCCGGGTCTGGGCGACGCCGAGGGCGGCGGTCGGCTCGTCCAGGACGACGACCTTGCTGTTCCACAGGACCGACTTGGCGATGGCCACCGTCTGGCGCTGGCCACCGGAGAGCGAGGAGACCGGCGTCCGGACCGACTTCACGGTCCGCACCGAAAGGGAGGCCAGCGTCTCGCGCGCGGCCTTCTCCATGCTGGCTTCGTCCAGCTTCCAGCTGCTCCCGCGCTCACGGCCGAGGAACATGTTCTGCACGATGTCGAGGTTGTCGGCGAGCGCGAGGTCCTGGTAGACGACCTCGATGCCGAGGTCGGCGGCGTCCTTCGGCCCCCGGATGTGGGCGTCCTGCCCGTTGAACCGCACGGCCCCCGAGTCGTACGGGTGGATGCCGGCGATGCACTTGACGAGGGTCGACTTGCCGGCGCCGTTGTCGCCGACCAGGGCGGTCACTTCGCCCGCACGCACGTCGAAGTCCACGTCGTGGAGGACGTGGACGGGGCCGAAGCTCTTGTTCAGGCCCTTGATCTCGAGGATGGGCTCACTCATGGCTGGCTTTACTCCTGGGTGGGGACCGGGCCGGGACGCGCCGTCGGGGTGCGCGTCCCGGCCCGGCTGTTCATGGGTAGAGCGGGCGGCTCAGGAGATGCCGAGCGAGGTGCACTTGGCGGCGAGGTCGCCACCGCAGATCTCGGCGGCCTTCACGTAGCCCTGGGTGACGACGGTCTTGACGTCCTTCTCCAGGATCGTCGTCGGGGTGAGCAGCACGGACTTGATGTCGCGGTTGTTCTTCGGGTCGTGCAGCTTCGCCGTCGCGATCGCGTCCGCACCGGCCGTGTCACCCTTGGCGAGGGCGGCGGCCAGCTTGGCGGTGGCCTCGGCCTCTTCCTTGATCGGCTTGAAGACCGTCATGTACTGGTCGCCGCGCATGACCGCCATCAGGCCGTCGGCGGTCGCGTCCTGGCCGGTGACCGGGACCTTCCCGTTGAGGCCGTTCTTCTTCAGGATGGTGATGACCGCGCCGGCCAGGCCGTCGTTCGCCGCGACGACGCCGTCGACCTTGCCGCCGTTGGCGGTGAAGATCTGCTCGAACGTCGTGCCGCCGAGCTGGTTGTCCCAGTCGTTGATCGGCTGCTTCTGGATCCGCTTCAGCGTGCCGGCCGTGTTCAGCGGGTCGAGGACGGAGTCCTGGCCCTTGGTGAACAGCGTGGCGTTGTTGTCGGTCGGGGCGCCCTCGATCTGGACGAAACCCGCACCCGGCTTGGCCTTCAGCGCGTCGGCCATGGCCTGGCCCTGCAGCTGGCCGACCTTCTCGTTGTCGAACGAGACGTAGTAGTCGGCGGAGCCGCCGAGGCTCGGGCGGTCGTAGTCGATGACCGGGATGCCCGCGGTCTTCGCCTTGGCCTCGACCGCGGCACCGACGGCCGGGTCACCGGGGGCGATGACCAGGACCTTGACGCCGGAGCTGATGAAGCCGTCGGCCAGGGTGGCGAACTTCTGGTTGTCGCCCTGGGCGTTCTGGACGTCGACCTCGAAGCCCTGCGCCGTCAGCGCGGCCGTCAGCATCGGCTTGTCGAAAGCCTCCCAGCGCGCCGAGGTGGCGGTCTCCGGGAGGATGACGCCGACCTTGCCGCTGGCGCCGCCGGCGGCGGCCGGCGCGGACGAGGAAGCGGAGTTGCTCCCCGTGCCCCCGCTGTCTGAACTGTTGGCACCGCAAGCGGTGAGCACCAGGCCGGTGCTCACCGTGGCGGCGAGGAGGGTAAGGGTTCTGCTGCGCATCCTCGTTCCTTCCGGATCCAAGCATTGGTGACGAGCGGCCGTCGACGGTTGCTGTCTCGGGCCTGCGGGGCGGTGATCCGGAGGGTCCCGGCGCACCGTCGCGCATATGTTGTGGGCGACAACATATGCCGCTGAGCGGCTGCGGGGAAGATAGCTGGATCGATTAAATGACACCAATTGGACACGGTTCGGCAACACGAGCTGAACCTCGCCCGGAAAGAGCAGATCCGCTGACGATGTGATCGCCGGCACTCACCCTCTGTTACATCCAGGTTTCTTGACGCCGTGAAGGTACTCCTTCGGCGTGCACTGTGGGCAACCCGTGGCGAACCCACGCGACCGGGCGGTGATTGGTCGCCGACTTGCGGAATTCCGCGTGGATCGTGCCCGGGGAACCGCCTGCCGGGGGACGCACGGGCAGGTGATGGGTAACCGGGGACGCACTGAGCGTCACAAAGCGACTGGTACTGACCAGGAACGGACGGTGACCGCCGAGTTCAACCGCTCGGGCGACATCGGGGCCGCCCGGCGGCGCGGGTGAGGATCTCGTGGCGGGCCCGGCCCGGGCGCGGGAAAACCGCGGCCGGGTCACCAGGACCGCAGGGTGACGATCCGCTCCTCGAGCTGTTCGACGGTCGCCATCGCGGTCACCGGGCCGCCGCAGACCCGGCGCAGCTCGTTGTGGATCGCGCCGTGCGGCTTCTTGGTCCGGTGGTGGTACATGCCCACCAGCGCGTTCAGCTCCTTGCGCAACGCGCCGAGCCGCTCGCTCACCGACTGCGGACGGGCCGCCGGCGGCGGGGCCTCTTCCTTGCCCGGCTTGCGGCGCTTCTCGTCGGCGATCTGCGCTTCCTGCCGCTTGCGCAGCAGGGCGCGGACCTGGTCGGGTTCCAGGAGCCCGGGCAGGCCCAGGTACTCCTGCTCCTCGTCCGAGCCGGAGAACACCGCCGTGCCGAACGAGTTGCCGTCGTAGATGACCTGGTCGAGCTCGGCGGAGGCGCCCAGCGAGGTGAACGCCTTCTCCTCCTCGCCCGGCTCGTCCTCGGTGCGGTTGGCCTGGGCGAGGAGCTCGTCCTCCCAGCCTTCCTTCTCCCGGTGCGGCTTGCCCAGCACGTGGTCGCGCTGCGCCTCCAGCTCGCTGGCCAGCTCCAGCAGCACCGGGACGGACGGCAGGAAGACGCTCGCCGTCTCGCCCTTCTTCCGGGCGCGCACGTACCGGCCGATCGCCTGGGCGAAGAACAGCGGGGTCGACGCGCTCGTGGCGTACACGCCCACGGCCAGGCGCGGGACGTCGACGCCTTCGGAGACCATCCGGACCGCGATGATCCAGCGCTCGTTGGTCTCCGAGAACTCCTTGATCCGGCCCGACGCCTTGGGGTCGTCCGAGAGCACCAGCGTCGGCGCCTCGCCGGAGATACGCTCGAGGATCTTCGCGTACGCCCGCGCCGTCTCCTGGTCGGTGGCGATGACCAGGCCGCCCGCGTCCGGCACGCCCTGGCGGACCTGCGACAGCCGCGTGTCGGCGGCCTGCAGCACCGCCGGGATCCACTCGCCGGACGGGTCGAGCGCCGTGCGCCACGCCCGCGCGTTCTGCTCCGCGGTCAGCGGCTCGCCTAGGCGGGCGGTGAACTCCTCCCCCGCGCTCGTGCGCCAGGAGGCCTCGCCCGAGTAGGCCAGGAAGACGACCGGCCGGACCACGCCGTCGGCGAGCGCGTCCGCGTAGCCGTACGAGTGGTCGGCCTTGCTGCGCTGGAACCCGCCGGAGTCCGGCTCGTAGGAGACGAACGGGATGGCCGAGTCGTCGGACCGGAACGGCGTGCCGGTCAGCGAGAGGCGCCGGACGGCCGGGGTGAAGGCCTCGCGGATCGCGTCGCCCCAGGACTTCGCGTCGCCGCCGTGGTGGATCTCGTCGAGGATCACCAGGGTCTTGCGGTTCTCCGTGCGCACCCGGTGCAGCGTCGGGTGCGCCGCGACCTGCGCGTACGTCAGCGCGACGCCGTTGTAGTCCGACGAAGTGACGCCGGTGGTGTTGCGGAAGTTCGAGTCGATGGCGATGCCGGCCGCCGCGGCCGAGGCCGCCCACTGGTGCTTGAGGTGCTCGGTCGGGGTCACGATGGTGACCGCCTCGATCGTGCGGTCGCTCAGCAGCTCCGCGGCGATCCGCAGGCCGAACACGGTCTTGCCGGCGCCGGGCGTCGCCACCGCGAGGAAGTCCTTCGGCTTCCGCGTCAGGTACTTCGTGAGCGCCCGCCGCTGCCACGCCCGCAGCGGGCGCGCGGTCGAGTCCTTCTCCGCGGGAGGCGCCCCGAGCTGCGTCTCCGTCATGCCGGTCCCCCCTCGCTCAAGTGCTGTGACGTGCGAAAACCCTCACTGTGGTACCGGCTGCTGCCGCGTTGGGCGGCCGGCGACTTGCGGTGAGGGCACTGGAGCGAGTCTACCGGCCGGGTCCGACAGTTCCGGGCACCGGCACGGGTGATGTCCCCCGACACGCCCGGCCGCAGGGGGTGTGACGAGCCAAATCAGCACCGATGGACCATGCTGGACACGTCATGGGTGAGGTGCAGCCGTCCGCAGCGACGAAGGTGGCCCGCAAGGGGCCGTGGCGCCTCCTCACGCGCACGCTCGGGAAGGCCTGGGAGGGCAACATCTTCTCCGAGGCCGCCGAAGCGGCCTTCTGGCAGACGCTGTCGCTCCCGCCGCTGCTGCTCGGCCTGCTCGGCAGCCTGGGCTTCGTCGGCGAGTGGTTCGGCCAGGACGTCGTCGCGCAGGTCCACGACCGGATCATCGGCTTCTGCAAGACGATCTTCAGCGCCAACGCCGTCCACGACATCATCGAACCGACCGTGAACAGCATCCTCACCGTCGGCAAGGGCGAGATCGTCTCGGTGGGCTTCCTGATCTCGCTGTGGGCGGGGTCGTCGGCGATGTCGTCGTTCGTGGACGCGATCACCGTCGCGCACGACCAGTACGGCGTCCGCAACGACGTCTGGCAGCGGATCTTCGCGCTCCTGCTGTACCTGTGCGGCCTGGTGATCCTGGTGGTCGGGCTGCCGCTGCTGGCGATCGGCCCCGACCTGCTGCCCGAGTTCTTCCCCGGCGACTGGCGCCCGACCGTGACGTCGTGGGTGAGCGCGCTGTACTTCCCGACCCTCGGGGTGGTGATCACCCTGGCGCTGACCACGCTGTACAAGCTGGCGCTGCCGCGGAAGCTGCCGTGGCACCGCGGGCTGCCCGGCGCGGTGCTCGCCATGGTCGTTTTCCTGCTCTCCTCGGTCGGCCTGCGCGTCTACCTGAACTGGATCACCAAGACCGGCTACACCTACGGCGCGCTGGCCGCGCCGATCGCGTTCCTGCTGCTGATGTTCTTCATCGGGCTGGCCGTGGTCGGCGGGGCCTACTTCAACAGCGCGATCCAGGAGCTGTGGCCGGCGAAGGCGACCCGGCGGCAGCGGCGCAAGTGGCGGCGGCTGGAGATGGAACGCGCGTCCGAGCGGCTGCGCTCGGAAGACGGCCGCAAGCTGTGGGAGCGCACGACCACGCCGATGAAGCGCCCGCGCGCCGAAGACGTCTCCGGCAACGGCGACGCTCCGTCCGAAGAGGACACCTCGTCACCGAGCGCGCCGGAACCGGCACCCAGCGCTCCTCAGGGTCGGGTGTCCTCCCAAGGGACGACCCGGAATCCACCCTCAGACTGAGTCGCTCCTCAGGTCGGGCGTGGGACGCTCTCCGGGTCACTGACGCCGGCGTCGGTCGCCGCGTCGTTCCCGAGGGGGTTCCCAGAGTCATGTCCGTGCTGGCCAGATTGAGCCTGCGCAACCGAAGCCTGATCGGCCTGCTCGCGCTCGTCGTCGTCGGGTTCGGGGCGTTCGCGCTGCCGCAGATCAAGCAGCAGCTGTTCCCGTCCCTGCAGTTCCCGCAGGCCCAGATCGTCACCGCGTACGCGGGCGCTTCGCCGGACGCGGTCGACCGGCAGGTCACCGAGCCGCTGGAAGGCGCGCTCCAGGGGCTGAAGGGGCTCGAGGAGGTCAACTCCACGTCCTCCGACGGCGTTTCGCGCGTGGTCGCCCAGTTCGAGTTCGGCACGGACATCGACGGCGCCGTCCAGCAGATCCAGCAGGTGGTGAACCAGGTCCGGACGCGGCTGCCGCAGAACTCCGAACCCGCCGTGTCCGCCGGCAGCACCGACGACCTGCCGGTGGTGCTGGTCGCCGCGGGCACCGCCGGTGACCCGCAGGCGCTCGCGCCCGCGCTGACCGACCAGGTCGCCCCGGAGCTGCGGAAGATCGAGGGCGTCCGCACGGTGACCGTCACGGGCGTGCAGCAGCCGCGCGTCACGATCACCCTCGACTACGCGAAGCTGGCCGCCGCGGGCGTCGACCCGGCGTCGATCGCCACCTCGTTGCAGACGGCGGGGGCCGCGGTCCCGGCGGGCACGCTGACCGAAGGCGGCAAGACGCTGAGCGTCCAGGTCGGTGGCGGGCAGACCACTGTGGACTCGCTCCGCAACCTCTACCTCACGCCGAGTGCGGCCGCTTCGCCGTCGCGGCCGGGCACCCCGGCGCGCGGGCCGGTGAAGCTGGGTGACGTCGCCGACGTCCAGGCCGGCTTCGCGCCGCCGACGTCGATCACGCGCACCAACGGCAAGCCGAGCCTCGGCCTCTCGATCACCATGGTGGACAACGGGAACGCCGTCGCGATCTCCGACGCCGTGCGCGACAAGCTGCCGGAGCTGGCGAAGAAGACCGGCGCCGAGATGAACGTCGTGTTCGACCAGGGCACCCCGGTCAAGGACGCGATCAGCGGCCTGACCACCGAAGGCCTGCTGGGCCTGGCGTTCGCCGTCGTCGTCATCCTGCTGTTCCTGCTGTCGGTGCGCTCGACGCTGGTGACCGCGGTGTCGATCCCGCTGTCGGTGGTGGTCGCGCTGCTGGCGCTGTGGACCGGCGACCTGTCGCTCAACCTGCTCACCCTCGGCGCGCTGACCATCGCGATCGGCCGGGTGGTCGACGACTCGATCGTCGTGCTGGAGAACATCAAGCGACATCTGGCTTACGGCGAGGAAAAGCAGCGCGCGGTGCTCGACGGCGTCCGCGAGGTGGCCGGCGCGGTGACGTCGTCCACGCTGACGACCGTCGCGGTGTTCCTGCCGATCGCGTTCGTCGGCGGGTTCGTCGGCGAGCTGTTCTCGCCGTTCGCGATCACGGTGACGGTGGCGCTGCTGGCGTCGCTGCTCGTGTCGCTGACCGTGGTTCCGGTGCTGGCGTACTGGTTCCTGAAGCAGCCCGCGATCCCGGCGGACGCCATCGAGGCCGAGCGGGCGCGCGAAGCCGCCGTCGAGAAGGAGCGCCGCGGCCTGCTGCAGCGCGCCTACCTGCCGGTGATCCGGTTCGCCACCCAGCGGCGGCTGACCGTCGTGCTGCTGGCGCTGCTGATCTTCGCCGGCACGGTCGGGCTCGCGACGCGCCTGAACACGAACTTCCTCGACCAGTCCGGCGGCACCACGCTGAACATGACGCAGAAGCTGCCCGCGGGCACCAGCGTCGAGGCCAAGGAGAAGGCCGCCACCTCGGTCGAGCAGGCGCTGGCGGCGGAGTCCGCGGTGCGGACCTACCAGGTCAGCGTCGGCGGGGGCGGGGCGTTCGGCTTCGGCGGCGGGACGAACACGAGCATCTCGGTCACGGTCGCGAAGGACACCGACCTCGACGCGCTCTCGGACCGGCTGCGCGCGAAGCTGGCGTCCCGGCCGGAGCTGGGCGAGATCAAGATCGGCGCGGACGCGTCCGGCTTCAACTCCGACCAGGTGTCGGTGACGGTGACCGCGCCGTCGGAGGCCGCGCTCAAGCCGGCGTCCGACCAGGTCGTGCAGGCGCTGGGCGGGGTGTCCGGGCTGACCGAGGTGACCAGCGACCTGGCCGTCGGTTCGCCGCGGGTGCAGGTCGAGGTGGACGACGCCGCGGCCGCCGCGCGCGGGCTGTCGGCGAGCACCATCGGCCAGGTCGCCAACCAGGCGATCGCCGGCCGCACGGTGACGCAGCTGCCGGTCGGCGGGCAGCGCACGGACGTCGTGCTGCGCGCCGGCACCGCGCCGGTCACGGTCGACCAGGTGAAGGGCCTGCCGATCCCGGGTCCCACCGGCGTCGTCCGGCTCGACGAGGTCGCGAAGGTGTCCACTGTGGACGGCCCGGCGTCGGTGCACCGCACCGGCGGCGACCTTTCGACCACGGTGACGGCGAAGAACACCGGCGACAACCTGAGCAAGACCACGGCGGACATCAAGTCCAAGCTGGACGGGCTGACGTTCACCGGCGGCGCGTCGTACTCGCTCGGCGGGGTCAGCCAGGACCAGCAGGAGGCTTTCTCGAACCTGTTCCTGGCGCTGCTGGCGGCGATCGCGATCGTGTTCCTGATCATGGTGGCGACGTTCCGCAGCCTGATCCAGCCGCTGATCCTGCTGGTGTCGATCCCGTTCGCGGCGACCGGCGCGATCGGCCTGCTGCTGGCGACCGGCACCGCGCTCGGCCTCCCGGCGCTGATCGGCATGCTGATGCTGGTGGGCATCGTGGTGACCAACGCGATCGTCCTGATCGACCTGATCAACCAGTACCGGGCCGAGGGGATGAGCGTCGCGGACGCGGTCACCGAGGGCGGCCGGCGGCGGTTGCGGCCGATCCTGATGACGGCGGCGGCGACGATCTTCGCGCTGGTCCCGATGGCGCTGGGCATCACCGGCCAGGGCGGCTTCATCGGCCAGCCACTGGCGATCGTGGTGATCGGCGGCCTGGTCAGCTCTACGTTGCTGACCCTGGTGCTGGTCCCGACGCTGTACACGATGGTCGAGACCCGCAAGGAACGCCGCCACGCCCGCCGCGAGGCTCGCCGTCACCCGGCGAAGGCCCCGGAGTCGGAGTCCCTGGACCCGGCCCCGACAGCCTGACGGTCCCGACCGCAGGACGAAGGCCCGCACTTTCACGTGAAAGTGCGGGCCTTCGTCGTCGTCACTCGCCGGCGCACGCACCGCGGAGCATCCGGCGCCGCCATCCGACGACGCCGGCCTGAACCCACCCCGCGACGCGCTCGGGGCGTTCGGCGCGGCCCGACGGCGCGACCGGCGAGGGCCGCGTCGAGCACGCGCCCGGCGCGGAGCAGAACCGCAGAGCAGAACTCGGACAGCCGGCCGGCACCGATCACGCGCCAAGCCGTCAGCGTGAAGTGCCGACGCCCGGACCTCCGCGCACGTCGCACGCCGGTCCGAACCCGCCCCGCCGTGCGGTCGCGGCATTCGGCTCGGCCGCGACCGATGAGGGCCGCGCGGGGTCAGGACTCGGACAGCCGCCCGGCACCGATCAGGTGCCGGGCGGCCACCGTCGTCACTGCTTGAAGCGGTACGTCATCGAATCGAACAGGATGCAGATGCTCGGCGACATCACGATCACCCGCAGCGTGTTGTCCCGCTCGTCGAAGTCGATCCCCTCGACCTCGAAGTTGCCGCCGCAACCGCTCCGCAGCGGCAGCTGACCCAGCGACGTCACGTGCCCGACGACGTCCGAACCGGACAGTGCGCCGGCCAGATCGACCTGCAGCAGCGGCTTCGTCGTCCCGAAGAGGCTGCCGTCCGGGTCGTCGGATGCGCAGAGCAGGCGGGTGGCCGTCTGGAAGTCGCAGCCCTGGACGTCGCGAACCGGGTGGTCGAGCCGGATCGCCGAGGCGTACGGGAGGTTTTGTGCCGGGTTCGTGACCACCGTGCCCGGCATCGGGTGGACCAGGAGGCGGTCCATCGTCCCCCACTCCCCCGCCACCATCCAGCGGGCGTCGGGCGAGACCGCGGCGAAGGAGTTGTTGTTCGCTTCCCACGACTCGAGGTTGTGCTTGTAGTTCGCCCACGAGCCGTCCGGGGCCTGGACGCGGAAGAGCTTCGCGCCGCGGTCGTCACGCTGGTAGGGCTCCACATACCAGCCCTGGGCCGAGCCCGGGTCGCCGACGTGGCTCCAGCCCTGCGAGTTCAGGTCCGCCGGGATGGTGCCGATCCCGGTGTAGCGGATGGTGGTGCCCGACGGCCGCACGATCGTCGCGAGGCCCTGGCTCTCGTCGAGGGCTCTGGCCTGGTCGCGGCCGACCTCCGACCAGCCGGTGACGGCCTGGGCCAGCGCGGGCGAGACCACGGCCAGCAGGGCGGCGAGGGTGAGCACGATCCCGGTTCTGCGCATGTGCGACTCCGGTGGGTGAGGGGACCTGGCCTGCTGGATCTACCAGGACACCGGCACCCGGCACACCCGCCGAATGAAGGTTTTTCACGTTTGTTCGCCGATTCGTGCGCTTCCGGACCGCGACCCGACAGCGATCCGGACAGCGAAAATCCCCGGCGGGTCGGCCCCGCCGGGGGATTCAGGCCGGGGTCACTCCCCCGGGCGCAGCCCGTCGAAGATCTCCTTGCACGCCGGGCAGACCGGCGAGCCGGGCTTCGGCGACTTCGTGACCGGGAAGACCTCGCCGCACAGCGCCACCACGAAGTTGCCCATGACCGCGCTCTCGGCGATCTTGTTCTTCTTCACGTAGTGGAACATCTTGGGCGTGTCGTCGTCGGTGGTGTCCGTGCCCTCGGGCGTGGTTTCCGGCTTCGTCAGCGTCTCGGTGCTCACCCGGCCATTGTGCCCGAGTCCCCGCGCGGGAGGTCCCCGGCCTGGCAGGATCCACGGCATGTTCCAGAAGGTGCTCGCGACGTTCGGCTCCGGCGGGGCGCGGATCGACGCCCGGCTGCTCGAGGCGGCCGCTGCCCCCGGCCGTCCGCTGCACGGCGAGGTCCTGCTGCTCGGCGGCGAAGTCGACCAGGAGATCAAGGGCCTCTCGGTGACGCTGCTGGCGCGCGTCCAGGTGCCCGGCGAGGACAAGACCGAAGACCTCCCGTTCGGCACGCAGCAGCTGGCCGGGCGCGAAACCATCCGCGCCGGCCAGCAGGTCCGGGTGCCGTTCGAGGTGCCGTTGCCCTGGGAGACGCCGGTGACCAGCGTCTACGCCAAGCCGCTGACCGGGATGGCGGTCGGCGTCCGGGCCGAGCTCGACCTGGCCGCCGCGGTGAGCGACCCCTTCGACGCCGACGCCGTCGCGATCGAGCCGCTCCCGGCCCAGAAGCGGGTGCTCGACGCGCTCAGCCGGACCGGCTTCACCTTCCGCGAAGCGATCCTCGAACAGGGCCGTGTCGACGGCGCCCAGCAGCAGCTGCCGTTCTTCCAGGAGATCCGCTTCGCGCCCTCGCCGCGCTTCGCGAGCATCTTCTCGCAGGTCGCGGTCACCTTCCTGACCTCGGCCGAGCGCACCGACGTCGTCCTGGAGGTCACCAAGCGGGTCCGCGTGAGCAAGAGCGGCGGCTTCGGCGGGCGCGGGCAGGACTTCCTCGGGAAGTTCACCATGAAGCCGGACGTGAACTGGGAGAAGCAGCTCGAGGACTGGTTCGACCAGCTGGCCCGTCCCCGCGGGATCTTCGACTGATGGAGTGGCCCGACGCCGTCGAGGCGCTGGGCGGCGAGGCCGGGTCCTGGCCGCGGCTCGAAGCGCGCTACGCCGAGCCCCACCGCCGCTACCACACGCTCGAGCACGCGGCGGCCGTCGTCCGCGACTCGGCCTGGCTCGCCGGCGACCTCGGCGAGACCGAACGCGCGGTGCTCGCCGTCGCCGCCTGGGCGCACGACGTCGTGTACGACGCGAAGCCCGGCGAAGACGAACGGGCCAGCGCGGCCTGGGCCCGCGAGGCCCTCGGGGGAGCCGCCGAAGCGCACGTCGAGCGGGTCGAAGGCCTGATCCTCGCCACGATCACGCACGACGCGCCGCCGTCCGACCACCTCGCGACCGCCCTGCTCGACGCCGATCTCGGCATCCTCGGCGCGCCGCCCGACCGGTACGCCGTCTACGCGAAGAACGTGCGCGAGGAGTACGCGAAGTACCCCGACGACGTCTGGCGCGAAGGCCGCATCGCCGTCCTCGAAGGCATGCTGAGCCGCGAGCTGTACCGCAGCGGAACCGCGCGGGCACGCTGGGCGAGCACCGCGGAAAAGAACCTCGCGGCCGAGCTGACCCGCTGGCGCGGCGAGCGGACCGATCACCGATGATGGTTCCTCGTGACCACCCCACTCCACCTGCACGAAGAGATCGCCTCGGCGCTGCGTGACGGGCACCCCGTCGTCGCGCTGGAGAGCACCATCCTGTCCCACGGCCTCCCCGCCGGCCGCAACCTCGACGTCGCCCGCCGCCTCGAGCGCGTGGTCCGCGACGGCGGGGCCGTCCCGGCCACGATCGCGGTGCTCGACGGCCGGGTCGTCGTCGGCCTCTCCCCCGCCGAGCTGGAGCGGGTCTGCGCGCCGGACGCCGGGCTGGACAAGCTGTCGCTGCGCGACCTCGGATCCGCCGTCGGGCTCGGCCGCTCGGGCGCGACGACCGTGGCGAGCACGTCGGCGCTGGCCGCCGCCGCGGGGATCGGGATGTTCGCCACCGGCGGGCTCGGCGGCGTGCACGTCGGCGCCGCGCAGTCGTGGGACGTCTCGGCGGACCTCGGCGTGCTGGCGAAGGTGCCGACCGTGGTCGTCTGCTCCGGCGTGAAGTCGGTGCTCGACATCCCGGCGACCCTCGAGGTGCTGGAGACGAACTCGGTGCCGGTGCTGGGGTACCGCACGGACGACTTCCCGGCGTTCTACCTGCGCTCGTCCGGGCACGCGGTCGGCTGGCGGGTCGACGACCCGAAGCAGGCCGCCGCCGTGGTCGCCGCGCACCGCGCGTACGCGGGTTCCGGCGTGCTGCTGGCGAACCCCATCCCCGAAGCGTCCGAAATGGACAAGGCGCTGCACGACCGGCTGCTCGCCGAGGGCCTCGCGCTGGTCGCGGAGCGCGGCGTGCACGGCGCCGACGTCACGCCGGTGCTGCTGGAGCACTTCCACACCGCCAGCGGCGGCGTGAGCATCGACGCGAACGAAGCGCTGGTGCTCAACAACGCGAAGCTGGCCACCGAGGTCGCGGTGGCGCTGGCATGAGCGGCATCGTGGTGGTCGGCGACGCGGCCCTGGACGTGATCGCCCGGCACGACAAGCCGTTGCCGCACGGCGGCGACGCGCGCGCGAAGATCCGGTTCACCGGCGGCGGCTCGGGCGCGAACACCGCGCTGTGGCTGCGTTCCCTCGGCGCGGAGACGACGCTGGTCGCGCGGATCGGGAACGACCCGGGCGGCCGGCTGATCCGCGCGGAGCTGGAAGCGGCGGGCGTGCGGTGCGCGTTCGCCGTCGACGACGACGCGCCGACGTGCTGCGTCGTGGTGATGGTCGACGCCGCCGGGCAGCGCAGCATGCTGGCCGACCGCGGCGCGAACCAGCGCTTCGCCCCCGAGGACGTCACGCCCGAGGCCCTGGCCGGCGCGAGCCACCTGCACCTGTCCGGGTACGTGCTGCTCGACCCGCCGTCCCGGGCGGCCGGGCTGGCGGCGCTGGCCGCCGCCCGCGAAGCCGGGTTGACCACCTCGGTCGATCCCCAGGCGGCCGCGCACATCACCGACCCGGCGGCCTTCCTCGACGACGTCCGCGGCGTCGACCTGCTGATGCCGAACACCGAGGAGCTGGTCGCGCTGACCGGCTCGGCGGACCCGGCGGCGGCGAAGGAGCTGCTGGACGCGGTCGGCGCGGTGGTCGTGACGGCCGGGCTGGACGGCGCCAGCTGGGTCGACGGGGGCGGCGTGACGAGCGTGCCCGCGGTCGAGGCCGAGTGCCTCGACTCGACCGGCGCGGGTGACGCGTTCGACGCCGGCGTGCTCACCGGCTGGCTGGCCGGCGAGTCCACTGTGGACGTGCTGCGGCACGGGACGCGGCTGGGCGCGCTGGCCGTCGGCAAGGTGGGCCCCCAGCCGGCCTAAGCCGGAACTTTCCTGGGGAAAGTGCGGCCCCGACCCGCCGGACACGCATCTTTCCCTGGGAAAGTGCCGCTTCAGCCCGGCCGGAAACGCATCTTTCCCTACGAAAGTGACGCTCTCAGCCGTCGATGACGCGGTGGCTCGTGCCTTCGATCGCCTTCGGCTCCCGCTCGTAGCGGTTGACGTCCTCGGCCTTGCGGGGCGGGCGGTCGTTGGCGATGAGCACCGCGATCCACGGCAGCGGCACCGAGATCGCGAGGAACCCCAGTGCCAGCCACCACACGTGGTAGGTGAGCCCGGCCGCGATCAGGCACGGGATCCGGCACGCCATCATGATCACGTACTTGCGCTTGCGCGACGCGAGCTGTTCTTCGTACGACCTGGCCGCCCCGGTGATCAGCACCGGGTCCGAGCCGCTGGCGGGCGTGGTCACTGCACCACCTCCACGATCCATCGTCCCACCTGCGGCGCTCATGCGACACCTGGGTGGGACAACCGGCTCAACGCGGCGGCGACGAGCGTCTCGATCCCGGTGCGCAGGGTCGGGTGCAGCACCGGGGCGAACCGCGGCGAGTGGTTGGACGGGACGTCGCGCTCGAAGCGGCCCTCGGTCATCGCGGTGATCACCGTCTCCGGGTCGAACCCGCCGACCAGCCAGAACACCGAGGGTGCGCCGGCCGCGCGGCCGAACTCGCTGAAGTCCTCGCTGCCGGTGACCAGCGGGGCCGGCAGCACCACGTCGGCGCCGAAGCGGGCGCGGAAGACCTCGGTGAGGGCGTCGTTGGCGGCCTCGTCGTTCTCGGTGATCGGGTAGGCGCCGGACCGCTCGACGGTCGGCGGCTTCGGCGCCCCCGCCGTGGCCGCCTCGCCGTTGACGATCCGCTCGACCGCGGCCAGCACCCGCTCGCGGACGGCCTGGTCGAAGGACCGGACGTTGACCTCCAGGACGGCGTCGTCGGCGATCACGTTGCTCGCGGTGCCCACGTGCAGCGAGCCGACGGTGACCACGGCGGAGTCGGTGGCGGCGATCTCGCGCGAGACGATCGTCTGCAGCTTGAGCACCACCGACGCGGCCAGCACGGCCGGGTCGACGGTCGTTTCCGGGCGCGAGCCGTGCCCGCCGCGGCCGTGCAGGGTGATGCGCAGCGTGTCGGTCGCGGCCATGATCACCCCGGGCCGGGTGAGCACCCAGCCCGCCGGGCCGGGCACCAGGTGCTGGCCGAACACGACGTCGGGCTTGCCCGCGATGTCGAACAGGCCGTCGGCCACCATCGCCGACGCGCCGCCCGCGCTCTCCTCCCCGGGCTGGAACACCACCAGCAGCGTGCCCGACCACGTGTCCCGTCCCTTGGCCAGCAGCGCGGCGGCCCCGGAGAGCCAGGTCGCGTGCATGTCGTGGCCGCACGCGTGCATGACCGGGACGTCCTTGCCGTGCTCGTCGGTGCCGCGGGCGGTGCTGGCGTAGGACAGCCCGGTCTTCTCCTCGACCGGCAGCGCGTCGATGTCGGCCCGCAGCTGCACGGTGGGCCCCTCGCCGTTGCGCAGCACGCCCAAAACCCCGGTCCCGGCGATGCCGGTGTGCACCTCGTAGCCGTCGCGCTCCAGCCGCCGGGCGAGCTCGGCCGCCGTCCGGGTCTCGGCGAAGGAGAGCTCGGGGTGGCGGTGCAGGTCGATGTACAGCGCTTCGAGCTCGGGAAGCGCCGCGTCGAGCGGGGCGAGGACGTGTTCAAGGGTCACGGGAGCCATCGTGGCAGCATTACCCACCGTGAGCACGCGAAGCGTACTGCCCGACCTGAACGACGACGTCTGCGCGCGGCTGCGCGAAGCCTTCCGCCGCACCGGCTACGACGCCGACGGCGTGGTGGCCGCCCTCGGCGGGGCCGCGCACGCCGCGCTGGGCCGCGGGGAGCCGGTGCCCGCCGAGCGCGCCAGCCGCGACGCCGGCGAACTCGGCACGCTGATCCGGCTGTTCCTGCTCGGCGGCACCGAGCCGGAGACCGCGGTCAAGGCCGCGTTCGCGCCGCTGGCCCCCGAAGACGCCGTCGCCGCGGGGTTGCTGACCGCGGTCGCCGACGGGTACCGCGCCGGGCTCGACGTCCGCCCGCACGGCGACGAAGAGGGCTCCTGGTGGGTGGTCTCCGACCTCGACGCCGACGTCCTCGGCAGCACCGTGCCCGAGGACCACGTGCTCGGCGTCGGCCACGCGTCGCTGTCGCTGATCCGCGCGACCAGCCGCAACCCCGTCGGCACCCTGCTCGACCTCGGCACCGGCAACGGCGTGCAGGCGCTGCACGCGGCCCGGCACGCCCGGCGCGTCACCGCGACGGACCTCTCCGAGCGGGCGCTGGCGCTCGCCGCGGCGACGTTCCGGCTGAACGAGCTGGACGTCGAGCTGCTGCGCGGCGAGTGGTTCGCGCCGGTGGCGCGGCGGAAGTTCGACCAGGTCGTCTGCAATCCGCCGTTCGTGGTCGGCCCGGCGCGGGTGGACTACACCTACCGCGACTCGGGGCTGGCCGGCGACGACGCGAGCGCGCTGGTCGTGCGGCAGCTGCCGGGCTTCCTGAACGACGGCGGCGTCGGCCACCTGCTGGCTTCGTGGCTGCACACCGGCAAAGAGGACTGGGCCGACCGGGTGAGCCGCTGGCTGCCCGCCGAGACCGACGCGTGGTTCGTGCAACGCGACGTCGCCGACCCGGCGCTCTACGTCGGCACCTGGCTGCGGGACGCGGGCCTCGACCCGCGCTCGCCGGAGGGCCGGGCGAAGGCGGCGGCCTGGCTCGACTGGTTCGCGGCGAACGACGTCCGCGGCATCGGGTTCGGCTTCGTCACGCTGCGGCGGGCGGCCGGGGTGGGCTCCCCCACGGTGGTCTGCGAGGACCTGCGGCAGGCCTACGACGACCCGCTGGGGCCGGAGGCGGCGGGCTGGCTGGACCGGGTGGAATGGCTGCGCGAATCGGGTGATTCATTACTTGATGTCCGTTTTGTGGTGCCCGGCACGGTTTTGCTGGAAAGCGTCGAGGAACCCGGCGACGAAGGCTGGGCGACGTCGATCCGGCGCCTCCACCGCACCGACGGACCGGGCTGGCAGCACGAAGTCGACGAACTGGCGACACGGCTCCTGGCGGGGTGCCGCGGCATGCTGCCACTGGAGGACCTGATCGAGCTCCTCGCGGCCGCGCAAGGGCTCGAAGCTTCGGAGCTCGCGGCGGCCGCGTTGCCCGTCGTCCGCGAGCTCGTCCGGCACGGGATGCTCGTCCCGGCGGGGAAGTGAGGGCCGTCGCGGCCCGCGTGACCCGGGCCGACGTCACCGTCGAGGGCGAGGTCGTCGGCGCGATCGACGAGCCGGGTTTGCTGGTGCTGCTGGGAATCCACGTCGACGACGACGCGGCGAAGGCCGTGACCATGGCGCGGAAATTGCACGAGCTGCGCGTACTCCGTGACGAGGAATCATGCGCCACCGCGAATGCGCCGCTGCTCGTGGTGAGCCAGTTCACGCTCTACGGCGACACGAAGAAAGGGCGGCGGCCGTCCTGGACGCGGGCCGCCCGCCCGGAGGTCGCCGGACCGTTGGTGGACGCCGTCGTGGCCGAGCTGCGCGGCCGCGGCGCCACGGTGGCCACCGGGCGGTTCGGGGCGATGATGGCGGTCTCGAGCGTCAATGACGGGCCGTACACGGTTCTCGTAGAGGTCTAGACCATCCAGAATCGGGGCTGTGGCGCGCAGCGCCTCCGTCGAGGGCGGCGGCGGGGGCATGGATGGAGGTTCAGATCCTGACGTGATTCACATGGGATTCTCAGGTTTCCCGGTCACGGAACGTTCTCAGCAAAAGCTCAGCAATGGTCGAGCAACCGGAGCGCGCCGGCAGCCGTCTCCTTTTCAGCGAGCCGGGAACGTTTTGGATACCCGGAGCGTTGTGCCAGATGTCCAGCCAAGCCGGCCGGACCGGCGTACCGGGATCCACAGGCCCCGGTCCGCGGGGCCGAACCGGCGGGACCACCGCAGCAGCACGTTCAGCCCGTGACCGGGGAGGCAGAATGTCAGTCCAGACTCTCGAACGCGAGTCGCGCGGGATTCGCGAGCGTATCCCGGCTCAGGTGTCCGAGGAGCCGGTGAGCGTGGGGGCGCTCGCCGACGGCGACCTCGACGCCCCGAGCCCCGCCGCCGACCTCGTCCGCGTCTACCTGAACGGCATCGGCAAGACGGCCCTGCTCAGCGCGGCCGACGAAGTCGAGCTGGCCAAGCGCATCGAAGCCGGCGTCTTCGCCCAGCACATGCTGGACACCGGGGAGAACCTCACCCCGAAGCGCCGCAAGGAGCTTTCCGCCCTGGTGCGCGACGGTCACGTGGCGAAGAACCACCTCCTGGAGGCCAACCTCCGCCTGGTGGTCTCGCTCGCCAAGCGCTACACCGGCCGGGGGATGCCGCTGCTCGACCTGATCCAGGAGGGGAACCTGGGTCTGATCCGCGCGGTGGAGAAGTTCGACTACTCCAAGGGGTTCAAGTTTTCGACCTACGCCACCTGGTGGATCCGCCAGGCCATCACCAGGGGGATGGCCGACCAGGGACGCACGATCCGACTCCCGGTCCACCTGGTGGAACAGGTGAACAAGCTGGCCCGCATCAAGCGCGACCTGCACCAGCAGCTCGGGCGCGACGCGACCCACGAGGAGCTGGCCGCCGAGTCGGGCATCCCGGCGCACAAGATCTCGGACCTGCTCGACCACTCGCGTGACCCGGTAAGCCTGGACATGCCGGTCGGCACCGAGGAAGACGCTCCGCTGGGCGACTTCATCGAGGACTCCGAGGCGACCGACGCCGAGAGCGCCGTCATCTCCAGCCTCCTGCAGGACGACCTGCGCCGGGTGCTCTCGACGCTGGACGACCGCGAGCAGCAGGTCATCCGCCTCCGCTACGGCCTCGACGACGGCCAGCCCCGCACGCTCGACCAGATCGGCAAGCACTTCGGGCTCTCCCGCGAGCGCGTCCGCCAGATCGAGCGCGAGGTCATGTCGAAGCTCCGCCAGGGCGAGCGCGCGGACCGGCTCCGCGCCTACGCCAGCTGACCCGACCGTCTCCAGGGCGGGCGCACTCCGTGCGCCCGCCCTCTTTTTTTGGGCGTGGGCCCAAGCCGACGACCAGGCATTCCGCGCGGTGCGAAAATTTTCCACGAAAACCGCGTTTTGCCTTCGACGAGCCTGGGTAGCAATCTTCCGCCGGCACCCGTTCGGCCGCGTTGACTTATGACTTCGGTCACGCCACATTCGTGGAGCGGCTTCGAGCACCGGCATCGGCCTCGCGACCGGGTGTGCACGCATCCGGGAGCTTCCCCCGGGAGGTCGGGTCCGTCGGGGTGGACCCGGCCTCCCGACCAGCTCCCGCAAACACACGCCGACGAAGCTCCCGCGAACGCACCGGGGCGGCACACGCGCACCCCCTCCAGCCAGACCTCCCCGCAACCCCGATCCGAAGCCAGAACACGGCCGGCAGCGCCGGGTCAAGGCACGCTTTCCCGCCTTGACGCGGCACTGCCGGCCGTAGTCACAATCGGGCTTCGGGGTTGTAGGGACACCGAGCCCAGGGTTGGGAGAACACCGAGCCCCCAGCCGAACGCAAACCGCGTGGGGTGGCCCACAGTGACCGCATGCCTCTTCGGCGTGCCCTCCCCCGCCGCATAAGCTGACCGGATCCCGGAGCTGGCAAAGGAGCCTGGCAGTGCCGTCCACCACGTTTCAGCACACCGAAGTCCTCCCGCTGGGCAAGGACACCACCACCGAATACCGGCTGGTCACCGACCAGGGCGTCGAGACCGTCGAAGCCGCCGGGCGGACCTTCCTCAAGATCGAGCCGGAAGCGCTCACCACCCTCGCGCGCACCGCCATCACCGACATCCAGCACCTGTTGCGCACGTCACATCTGAAGCAGCTGCGCGCCATCGTCGATGACCCCGAAGCCTCCGGGAACGACCGGTTCGTCGCCATGGACCTGCTGCGCAACGCCGCCATCTCGGCCGGTGGGGTGCTGCCCATGTGCCAGGACACCGGGACCGCCATCGTCGTCGGCAAGCGCGGTGAGGGCGTCCTGACCGGCGGGGACGACGAGCGCGCGCTCTCGCAGGGCATCTTCGACGCCTACCAGCAGCTCAACCTGCGCTACTCGCAGATGGCGCCGGTCACCTTCTGGGACGAGCGCAACACGGGCACCAACCTCCCCGCCCAGATCGAGCTCTACCACAAGGAGGGCGACGCCTCCTACGAGTTCCTCTTCATGGCCAAGGGCGGCGGCAGCGCCAACAAGACGTTCCTGTACCAGGAAACCAAGGCCGTCCTGAACCCGAAGCGGCTCGCCCGGTTCCTCGACGAGAAGCTGCGCAGCCTCGGCACCGCGGCCTGCCCGCCGTACCACCTCGCGATCGTCGTGGGCGGGATGTCGGCCGAGTTCAACCTCAAGGTCGCGAAGCTCGCCTCCGCGCGCTACCTCGACAACCTGCCGACCGAGGGCTCGGAGCTGGGGCACGCCTTCCGCGACCCGAGCCTGGAGCAGCAGGTCCTGGAGATGACCCGGCAGTTCGGCATCGGCGCGCAGTTCGGCGGCAAGTACTTCTGCCACGACGTCCGCGTCGTCCGGCTCCCCCGCCACGGCGCGTCCTGCCCCGTCGGCATCGCCGTCTCCTGCTCCGCCGACCGGCAGGCCAAGGCCAAGATCACCGCCGACGGCGTGTTCATCGAACAGCTCGAGCGCGACCCGGCGCAGTTCCTCCCCGAGGTCACCGAAGAGGACCTCTCCGACGACGTCGTGAGCGTCGACCTCAACCGGCCGATGGCCGAGATCCGCGCGCAGCTCTCGCAGCTGCCGGTCAAGACGCGGCTTTCGCTCACCGGGCCGCTGGTCGTCGCGCGCGACATCGCGCACGCCAAGATCGTCGAGCGCCTCGACGCCGGTGAGGGGATGCCGGACTACCTGAAGAACCACCCGGTCTACTACGCCGGCCCGGCGAAGACGCCCGAGGGCTACGCGTCCGGCTCGTTCGGGCCGACCACGGCCGGGCGGATGGACTCCTACGTCGAGCAGTTCCAGGCCGCCGGCGGCTCGCTCGTCATGCTGGCCAAGGGAAACCGCTCGAAGCAGGTGACGGCCGCGTGCCAGGCGCACGGCGGCTTCTACCTCGGCTCGATCGGCGGCCCGGCGGCGCGGCTCGCGCAGGACTGCATCAAGAAGGTCGACGTCCTCGAGTACGCCGAGCTCGGCATGGAAGCCGTGTGGAAGATCGAGGTCGAGGACTTCCCGGCGTTCATCGTCATCGACGACAAGGGCAACGACTTCTTCGCCAGCACCGGCGACCCGGTGCTGCAGATCAGCTTCCGTTAGCACGCAGGGGAAGGGGACACCGGCCCGCCGCCGGTGCCCCCTTTCTTCCCTGCTCCCTCAGCCGACGCGCTCGATCCGCGCGCGCCGGATGAGGAACTTTCCGGGCTCCCGAACCTGTTCGAAGGCCGCGTTGTTGAGCAGCGTGCAGCTGCCCGACACCGACGTGACTTCCACCGTGGTGGACTTCGAGTTGTCCAGGTTCGTCACCTTCAGCCGGGTCCCCGCCGGGAACTGGTTGCTCGACGCGGCCGGTGAGCCGCCTTCGCCCGAGAGCGTCACGGTCGACCCCGCGCACACGACGTCGCCGACGGCGCCGGTGTCCACTCCGGACTGGACCGGCGGCTGGTTCTGTTGCTGCGGCTCGCCTTGCTGCGCCGGGGCCTGCTGGGCCGGTGCTTGGGCAGCCGGGGCCTGCGCGCCTTGGCCGTTGCCCGCCACGACGTTCGCCGTGCACTCCGCGACCTGACGCCGCTGCTGGATCAGGTCGACCACCGCCTGCCGGTTGGCGATGCGCGCCGTCGACTGCGCGTCCGGGTTCGCCTGCTGGCCCGCGATGAAGTTCAGGTTGTTCTGCAGTGCGGTGTCGAGTCCTGCGCAGTTCTCCTTGGGAGCTTCGGCCGCGTTGCTCGCCGGGCTGCTCAGCGCGATCGCGGTCGCGGTGATGCCGGAAACGCCCAGCAACGCGGCCAGCCCGATGGTCGCCTGCTTGCGGTGCCGACCACTACTCAACCGGGGCATGCGCCCCTCCTCTCTGATCACCACCTCACTCTGGGACACGGCCCGACAACGAAGGCGGTTCACCGGATCCGCGAAATTTTCGACGGCTTCGACGGCGGAGTTCAGCCGACCGGTACGCCGTGGTCCGAACCATTGACGCGCGCGGCCGTGGCCAGCGCCCAGCGTCCGGTGGTGAGCAGGCCCAGCGCGAACACCAGCGCCCCGCAGACCGCGACGATCACCCAGGCCACCCGGTCCGCCGCGGGCGTCGCCGCCGCGACGACCGCGCCGATCACCGCCACGCCCAGGGAAGCCCCGACCTGGCGGCTCGTCGACGCCACCGCCGCCGCGAGACCCGCGCGTTCCCGCGGCATCCCCGACACCGCGGCGTTGGTGATCGGCGCGTTGAGCATGCCGAACCCGGCGCCGAAGCACACGTAACCCAGCACCAGCACCGGAATCGGCGTCGCCGGGCCGATCCCGGCGAGCACGAAACCGGACACGGCGATCCCGGCGCCGGCGACCAGCAGCGGCAGCCGCGGCCCGCGGGCGGCGACCACCCGGCCCGACAGCGGCGCGCACACCGCCGTCACCGCGGCCATCGGCAACGTCAGCAAACCCGCGTGCAGCGCGGAAAACCCGCGGGTGTCCTGCAGGTACAGCGAGTTGAGGAAGAGGAACCCGGACAGCGCCGCGAAGCCGGTGACGGCGGTGAGCGTCGCGCCGGAGAACGGGACGCTGCGGAAGAACCTCAGTTCCAGCAACGGATCCGTGCGCCGCCGCTCGTACGGGAGCAGGACGGCCAGCGCGATCGCGGCCACGGCGAAGCACCCGATGATCTCCGGCGACGTCCAGCCCGCGCCGCGGCCTTCGATGATCGCGTAGGTAAGCGTGGCCAGCAGCACGATGACCAGCAGCTGCCCGACCGGGTCGAGGCGGCGCGGGTGCGGCGAACGGGATTCGGGCACGAAGAACGCCGTCAGCACGATCGCGGCGACGCCGACCGGGACGTTGATCCAGAAGATCGAGCGCCAGCCCGCCCAGCCGACGAGCGCGCCGCCGACCACCGGCCCGACCGCCATGCTCAGCCCGACCACCCCGGCCCACACGCCGATCGCGCGGGCGCGCTCGCGGGGTTCGGTGAAGACGTTGGTGACGATGGACAGCGCGACCGGGTTCAGCATCGACCCGCCGATGGCCTGCAGCGCGCGGAACGCGATCAGCGTCCCGACATTGGGGGCGACGCCGCACAGCAGCGAGCCGAGGCTGAACAGCGCGAGCCCGGTCTGGAACGTGCGGCGCCGCCCGATCCGGTCGGCGGTCGAGCCGGACAGCATGAGCAGGCTCGCCAGCACGAGCGTGTAGGCGTCGATCGTCCACTGCAGACTCGAGACGGACGCGCCCAGGTCTTCGCGGATCGCCGGCAGGGCGAGGTTCACGATCGTGTTGTCGAGCCCGACGATGAACAAGCTCAGGCAGCAGACGGCCAGGACGACCCGGGGCCGGACGGGCTGGGGCACCGCACCCTCGCAAGTAGTTGCACGGACAATATTAAGCACTGTACAACTAATTGGGTGCGGCCCTCGTCAGGCCGGGAACAGCTCCGTGAGCCGGGCGAGGGTCTTCTCGATGCCCTCGGCGTTCTTGCGCGGGAACGGGCTGAGCGTGATGGCCAGCGGGAACTTCGCCGTCGACCAGTCGAAGGTCTCGGTGACCTCGGTGCGGCCGCCGTCGAGGGGTTCGAGGCGCCAGCGCCAGCGGTGGCCGTTGAAGTGCCGCCACGCGATCAGGCGGCCCTCTTCGAATTCGACCACGGTGTTGAGGATCTTGTAGGACGGGCCCAGCTTCATGTCCATGCCGAACGTGGCGCCGAGCGAGAGCCGGTCCGGACCGCCCGGCTGGGCGGCCCGGACCGTGCCGGATCCGTCGATGAGCGGGTGCTGGGCCGGATCGGCCAGAAGCCCGAAGATCTTCTCCGGGGTCGTGGCGACGATCGCGGTGCGTGAGACCTGGCGGCTTCCCATCACCCGAGCCTAGGCCAGGGTGATCACTTCGGCGGCGTGGTCTTCAGCACCACGGTGCGCTGGTCCAGCGGCGCGGCCAGCGCGACCGAGATCACCGGGTACCGGATGTCCATCGTGCACATCTGGCCGGTCTGGGCCTTGGTCTCGCTGAGGTTGACGACGACGTGGTCGCCCCCCTGCTCCGTCGCCTCGCCGAGGGCGTGCCCGCACCCGCCCTCCTGGGCGCGGATGTTGAGCACGGTGCCCCCGTTGGCCGTCCACACCTCGTGCGGGAAGCCACTGGGCAAGGCGGTCGCATCGACCTTGGCCGGCGGCACCGGCGTACTGCCTTCGGGCACGGTGAGCCGCGGCTTGCCCGGCGGGTTCGCCGACGGCGTCCCGGGCAGCACCGACTCACTGGGCGACGTCGAAACGCTCCCGGTCGGCGCGGCGGAATCACCCCCGGCAGCGGGCTGGCTGGTGGGCATGTCCTGGCCGGCGCAGGCCGTCGCCATCAGCAGGAACGCGCCTGTCCCGACCACCTTCGCTAAGTACCTCATGCCCCGAAGACGGAACGGGTGCGGTGCGGGGTTGCACGGAAGATCGATCCGGTCCGGTCCGGCGGCGAGCGAGGTGAGGCGGAGCTTTCACGTGAAAGCTCCGCCTCCGGAGAGCGGGATGTGGTCTGGGAGGACCGTCCCGGGCTCCCCGGGGTGGCCCTCCCAGCGTCCGGGCGGGGTCAGCCCTGGCGGAGCACCACCGTGCGCGTGCCGAGCGGCTCGGCCAGCGCCAGCGGGACGGTGATCTCCCGGATGTAGTCCGGGCACATCTGCCCCTTCTTCGCCGCGCTGACGGCGATGAGCACCACCACCTGCTGCGGCGTCTGCTCGCCGACCCGGGCCGAGATGTGGCGGCAGCCGCCCTCCTCCGCCTGGAGGATCACCGTCTTGCCGTCGAGGCTGCGGGTGAGGCTGCGCGGGAAGCCCTCGGGCAGGGCGCGCGCGTCGACCTGGGACTCCGCGATCACGTCGTCGCCCGGGGCGATGCCCTGGGTCGGGCGGCCGACCGTCTGGGACGGAGGCGGTGGGGCCGGCACCGAAGACGACGACGACGAAGAAGGCAACGGCGCCGGCCCGGCCGCGCCGGAGTCCGAACGGGCTCCGCACGCGGTCAGCGTCAGGAGCAGCAGGACCGTACCCAGCAGTGTGCGCATACCTGCCAGACGGACCGGACGCCGAAACGGTTGCACCTACCGGTGCGCCGCGCGGCCGCGGACCAGGCCCAGCAGGATCACCCCCGCGCCGGTCACGGCCAGCAGCAGGACCGTCGCCGCCGAGGCGAGGAACACCTGGCCGCGGTCGGTCAGGGCGAAGATGCTCGCCGGGAGCGTGCGCCAGTCCGGTGGGTACAGCATCATCGTCGCGCCCAGCTCACCCATCGACATCGCCAGCGCGAGGCTCGCCGACGCCGTCATCGCCGGGAGCAGCACCGGGACGCGCACCCGCAACAACACCCGCACGGGTGAGGCCCCGAGGGACGCCGCCGCCTGCGCGAGCTGCGGGTCGACGCGGGCGAGTGCCGCCGAGACCGTGCTGAACGCGAACGGCAGCAGGATCAGCAGGTGGCCGAGCAGCACGATCCAGCGGGTCCCGTTGAACGCCAGCGGCGGCCGGCTGAACGCCACCAGCAGCGCCAGCCCCAGCACCACCGACGGCACCGCGATCGGCAGGTGGAACAGCGTGCCGGCGAGCCGCCGCAGCCGGGGCGACGCCGTTTCCGCGGCCAGCGCCGCCCACGTGCCGAGCAGAACCGCCACCGCGCCCGCGACGACCCCGGTCTGGATGCTGACCGACAGGCTCGCGAACGTCTCCCCCGCCAGCGCGTCCGCGTAGTGGCCGAGGGTGAACCCGCCCGGCAGCACGCCCGTCCAGTGCCCGGCGAACGACGCGAGCACGATCATCACCAGCGGGGCCGCGACGACGATCGCGAACACCACGCCGAACACCAGCCACAGCAGCACCTTGCTACGCAGCGTCCACAGCAGCACCGCGACCCCTTCCCGCGAGAACCCGGTAACACCCGTACAACAGCAGCGAAAGCACGACGTCGACCAGCGCGACGACGCTCGCGGCCGGGAAGTCGAACGTGACGATCCCCTTGCCGTACACCAGCATCGGCAGCGTCGTGACGCCCTTCGCGCCGAGGAACAGCACGATGCCGAACTCGTTGAGCGCGAGCAGCAGCGTCAGGCACGCGCCCGAAGCCAGCGACGGCAGCGCCGCGGGCAGCACCACCCGCGCGAGCACCTGGCCCGGCCGCGCGCCCAGCGATGCGGCGACGTCCAGGTGCACGCCGGGGACCTGCCCGAACGCCGCCAGCGCCGGCCGCAGCACGAACGGCGTGTAGAACGTGATCTCGGCCAGCAGCACACCCCACGGCGAGTACAGGAACCCGCCGGCGCCGAACACGCCCGCGCTGCCGTACAGGAACGTGAACGCCAGCGCGATCAGGAACGACGGGAACGCGAGCACCGTGTCGGCCAGCCGCGACAGCGTCCGCGCGCCGGGGAACGGGACGAACGCGATCACCAGCGCGAGGAACGTGCCGAGCACGACGCAGCCGGCGGTGGCGCCCAGCGCGAGCAGCACCGTCTGGAACGCCGCGTCGCGGAACTCCGCCGAGCCGAGCACCCCGGCCCAGACGCCCAGGCCGAACCCGCTGTCCGTGGTCAGCGACTGCCCGGCCACCAGCACCAGCGGGTAACCGAAGAACACGGCCACGACCACCAGCGGCGGCAGCACCCACAGCGAACCCCGTCGTGAGCGGGGAACGGGGTGGGAACGCTGTTCCTCACCCACGAGGGCCACGGCGGTCACGAGGCGGTCCCGACCAGCGGGCAGCCGTCGGGGATGGACACCCCGACCGCCGCGCCGACCGCGAACGCCTCGGGCACTTCGGCCCGGATCGTCGTGCCGGTCGCCAGCACCAGGTCCAGCCGGTAGCCGGTGCCGCGCCACTGCACGGCCTTGACCAGCGCCGGGAGCGTGCCCGCGCCCGGCTCGCCGACGCCGACGCGGTGCGGGCGCACGCCGAGCGCGAGCGGGCCCGGGCCGAGCGCGCCGGTCGGCTCGGCGGTCAGTTCGCGCTCGCCGAGGCGGACGGTCGCCGGGGGCCCGGCGCGGACCAGGTCGACCGGGATCAGGTTGGCCGCGCCGAGGAAGCTCGCGGTGAACGCGGACGCGGGCCGCCGGAAGAGCTGTTCGCACGGCCCGGTTTCGACGAGCCGCGAGTCGCGCATGACGGCGATCCGGTCGGCCAGCGCGAGCGCTTCGCCCTGGTCGTGGGTGACGTAGACGAGCGTCGTGTCCGGCAGTTCGGCGCGCAGCCGCAGCAGCTCCGCGATCATGTCCTCGCGCAGGGCGGCGTCCAAAGCGGACAGCGGCTCGTCGAGCAGCAGCACGTCCGGCCGGATGGCCAGTGCCCTGGCCAGCGCGACGCGCTGCTGCTGGCCACCGGAAAGCTCGCGCGGGAACCGGCGGGCGTAGGCCCCCATCCCGACCAGGTCGAGGACCTCGGCGACCCGCCGGGTCACGTCCGCCCGCGGCCGGCGGCGGGCCTTGAGGCCGAACGCGACGTTGTCGCCGACGCGCATGTGCGGGAACAGCGCGTAGCTCTGCACGACGACACCCAGACCGCGCCGGTGCGGCGGCAGGTCCGTGACGTCCTCGCCGTTCAGGAACACCCGGCCCGCGCTGGGCCGCACGAACCCGGCGAGCGCCTTGAGCGCCGTCGACTTGCCGGAGCCGGACGGCCCGAGCAGGGCGAGGGTTTCGCCGCGGCCGACCGCGAGGTCGAGGGAGTCCAGCGCGGTGGTCCGTCCGAACCGGACGGACACCCCGCGGAACTCGACGGACGGCGTCACCGGCCGACGGCCTTCTTGTACGCGGCCAGGTCGGCGTCGAGCTTGCCGAGCACCGCGGTCCAGTCCGGGTGCCAGATCTCGACGCCGTCGAGCGCGGCCTTGATCTTCGCCGCGTTCGCCCCGGTGGCGGTGACGTCGGCGCGGGCCGGGATGCCGTACGCGTCGGCGGCCTTGGCCTGGACTTCCGGCGAGAACAGGAAGTCGAGGAGCTTTTTGCCCTCCTCCGAGTGCGGCGCGTTCGTCACGAGCCCGGCGTAGTACGGCAGCGCGAAGGTCGAGCGCTTGCCCTGCGCGTCGGCCGGGAAGAACACCTCGAAGCCGCCGCTCTTGGCGATCTCGGCGAGGTTCATCTGGACGTCGCCGTTGGCCACCAGCAGTTCTCCCTTGGCCACCTTCGGCTGCAGCTTGCCGGTCGAGGACGACGGCCCGGCGTTGTTCGCCTCCAGCTTGGCGAGGTAGCCGAGCGCGCCCTGCTCGCCGAGGACGTGCTGCAGCTGCAGGAGCACCGCGGTGCCGTCGCCCGCCTCGCCGGGCGTCGAGTACTGGACCTTGCCCTTGAGCTTCGGGTCGAGCAGGTCGTCCCAGGTCTTCGGGGTGGCACCCGGGTTGCGGATGAAGCTGAGGTAGTTGTTCATGATCGCGGCGAACCGGCCCTGCGAGTCCTTTTCGGACACCTGGTCCGCGCCCTTCGGCGCGTAGGGCTGCAGGAGGCCGGCGACGCGCTGGATGAACGGCGGCAGCGTGACGAGGACGTCGGCCTGGGTGTTGGCCTTTTCCTTCTCCACGCGGGAAGCGACCTCGCCGGAACCGGCGGTGACGGCCTGCACCGTGATGCCGGTCTGCGCCTGGAATTCGGCGAACCGCGCGGTGTACCAGTCTTCCAGTCCGTCCACTGTGTACACGGTGACGGTCTTGCCGCCGGCGGTCGCGGCGCCGGTGCCACCGCAGGCGGAGAGCAGGGCGGTCAGCACCACCGCGAGGACGGCGGCCAGTGTCTTCTTCATCGGGTTTCTCCTTCGAGCACGGCGGGGAGGGCGGAGACGGAGTCGAGGACGTGGGTGGCTTCGGCGAGGTCTTCGCGGCGGCCGGCGCCGGTGAGCACGCCCGCGACGACGGACGCGCCCGAGCGGAGGCCGCACAGGACGTCCGAAGCGGTGTCGCCGACGACGGCGATCCGCCGCACGTCGGTGACTTCGAGCCGCATCGCGGCGGTGAGGACGAGGTCGGGGAACGGGCGGCCGCGGACGCCGTCGCCGGGCGCGAGCGCGAGGTCGGCGAGGTCGCGCCAGCCGAGGGCGTCGAGGATGGCCTGCTGGGTGGCGGGTGCGAAGCCGGTGGTGAACGCGACCTTGACGCCGGTCTCGCGCAGGCCGCGGACGACGGCTTCGGCCCCCGGGACCGGCTTGCTCTCCCCCGCCGCCACCAGGTCCCCGTAGGCGGCTTCGAAGGCCGCGTTCGCTCGCCGGGCGAGGTCTTCGTCGCCGAGCAGGGCCCGGAAGACGACGATCTTCGACTGGCCCATGGTGTCGAGGACGTACCGCAGCATCCGCGGGTACTCCTCGTCGGGCACGCCGGCGGCGCGGATGGCTTCGGTGAAGGCCGTCACGACCAGGCCGTCGTCGGCGACGGTCGTGCCGGCCATGTCGAGCACGACGAGTTCGGGGGTCACAGGTCCAGCTCCTCGGCGGTGTCTTCGGCGATGGCGGGCGAGCAGGTCATGCCGCGCCCGCCCGGCCCGGTGACCAGGAAGGCGTTGTCCGCGACGCGCGCGCGGTGCACGATCCGGCCGGGGTCGGTGGTCTGCGCGTACACCCCGGCCCAGCGGCGGCGGATCCGCGGCAGCGGGCGCCCGAGCAGGGTCCCGGCGACCTCGGCGAGGTGCTCGTACGGGTCTTCGGTGACGTCGAACCCGAACGGCTCGTCGTACTCGTGGGTGTCGCCGACGGTCAGCGAGCCGTCGAGCCGCTGGACGAGCAGCAGCTGCATGCGGTGGGCGGCCGCGACGGCGCCCTGGGGCTGGGTTGCGGCCAGCGCGTCGAGCGCGGGGCCGCGGTAGGCCGGGTAGTAGCGGAAGCTGTCGCCGTCGGCGACGCTCGTGGTGAGCTCCTCGCCGAGCGGCTCGGTCTGGGCCATCTGCAGCCGTACGCGCCGCACCGGCGGGTCGCCGGCCAGCTCGCGCACGAGGCCACCGGTCCAGGCGCCGGTGCAGAACACGACGACGTCGCCCTCGTGCCGCTCGCCGCGGTCGTCGACGACGCCGGTGGCGCTCAGGT
This sequence comes from Amycolatopsis sp. NPDC049159, assembly GCF_040648295.1. NCBI lineage: Bacteria > Bacillati > Actinomycetota > Actinomycetes > Pseudonocardiales > Pseudonocardiaceae > Amycolatopsis > Amycolatopsis sp. NPDC049159. The sequence goes on along the minus strand of NZ_JBEZDL010000002.1, from coordinate 392,649 downwards.
GCCGGACCTCGCGGCCGGGCCGCCAGGCGTAGCGGCCGGTTTTCCCCAGCTCGGCCCGCAGCGCGGGCTGAGCGGTCCGCGGCTCGACGGCGGCGTCGCGCTCGCACCGGAGCGCACCGCGGAAATCGCCGCGGAGAGCCGGGTTCAGCGCCCGCGTCTCGGCGGCGTCGAGGAGCTGGTACCCGCGCTCGGCGGCTTCGGGTCCTTCGGCGACTTCGCGCGCGACGTCGAGCTCGGCCTCGGTCCGGACGACGGTCAGCGAGCCGTTGGCGCGGAAACCGAGCGCCGGGACGCGCTCGCCGATCCGCTCCCACAGGCGCCGGGCCCGCCCGGCGGTCTCGAGTTCGGCGCCGGACGCGCGGCCGCCGACCCAGACCAGGCCGAAGTTGCGCACGGACGCGCCCCGGGCCTCGGGTTCGCGTTCGAGCTGGACGACGTCGTGGCCGCGCTCGACGGCCTGCCAGGCGTGCAGCGTGCCGAGCACGCCACCACCCACGATGAGGATTCGCACGCCGCACACGCTCGCTGCCGCGCGCCAACGAAAGCTGTCCCGACGGCTAACGCAGCGTGAAGCGCCCTCGAATATTGGACCGGATGAGTTATTGTTCCGTTACCAAGGCGGCCAGGCAAGCGGAGCGGGAGCCGGGCGCGAGGAGGGGTCAGTCCGTGCGGCCCAGGCGGGTCGAGAAGCTCAGCCGGTCACCGCGGTACAGCGAGCGCACGCGCTCGAACGGCACCCCGTCCGGCCCCCACGAAACGCGGTGCAGCAGCAGCATCGGCAGGGCCGGGTTGGTCCCGATCAGCAGCGCTTCCCGCGGGGTCGCCAGCACGGTCTCGACCCGCTCCTCGGCGCCGTCGAACACGACCCCGAGCCGCTCGCTCAGGCACGCGTACAGCGACTGCTCCGGGTCGAAGACGTCCAGCAGGTCCGGGAACCGCTCGACGAGGAGATATGTCGACTCCAGCCCGACGCGTTCCTCGTCGGCCAGCAGCACCCGCTCGAGGTGGAACACCTCGGCGTCCGACGTCACTTGAAGATCGGCCGCGAGCGCGCTGCCGGCCAGGCGCTTCTCCAGCGTGATGACGTTGCGGCCCGGCCGGATGCCCTGGCGCCGCAGCCCTTCGGTGTAGCTGACCAGGGCCAGCGGCTGGACCAGCTTCGGGCCGGCGACGTACGTGCCGCTCCCCTGGCGGCGGCTGAGCTTGCCTTCGAGGACCAGTTCGCTCACCGCCTGGCGCACGGTCGCCCGGGACACCTCGAACCGTTCGCACAATTCCCGTTCGGTGGGCAGCACCGCGCCTTCGCCGAGTTCCGCGATCACCGCCAGCAGTTCGACTTTCACCGCGTAGTAGCGCGGGACGCGGCCGTGCGCGGGAATCCCGTCGAGCACGGGACCGTCGGCGGACAGGCGGGAATGGCGCGAAGGGGCGGGCACGGAATCGACCCTATTCGGTTCCCCGCGCCCGGTGGTTCGCTGTGGCACGCAACACGGCCGTTACCCGGAGGATCACCCGGATGCGTTCGGCGCGATTTCCGCCGGTCCGGCGTTCACGGACGGGAAACAGCCGGTGAATTCCGGGGGCGCCGCGCCCGGAACCGGACGCCGGGTACGCCGCCGGTGAGAAATCACCCAACCGCCCGAAAGATCCGAAGAAAGTCGGTTGTCCCGGTCTGTGACCACCTGGTGTAGTCATGGGGCCGCTCTCGAGCTCGGCTTCCACAGTGGACACTGGAAGGACTGATCCCCTTGGCTCCCAAGCGCTGGTTCACCCTGCTCAGAAACGTCACCACCGCGGTGGCCGCGGTCGCCGCGGCGGCTTCGTTCGCCACCCCGGCGATCGCCGCCCAGCCGCCGTCCACCGACGTCGTCGGCGGGACGCGGGCCGCACAGGGCGAGTTCCCGTTCATGGTCCGGCTTTCCATGGGCTGCGGCGGGGCGCTGTACACCAACCAGATCGTGCTGACCGCCGCCCACTGCGTCAGCCGGACGGGGTCGAACACCTCGATCACGGCGACCGTCGGCGTCGTCGACCTGCAGAGCACGAGCGCCAAGAAGATCAAGTCGACCTACGTCTACCAGTCGCCCACCTACGGCACCTCGACCGGTGGCGACTGGGCGCTGATCAAGCTCGCGAGCCCGGTCACCGGCCTCTCGACGCTGCCGATCGCGACGACGTCGACCTACAACACCGGCACGTTCACCGTGGCCGGCTGGGGCGCGGCGACCGAGGGCGGCTCGCAGCAGCGGTACCTGCTGAAGGCGACCGTCCCGTTCGTTTCCGACTCCACCTGCCAGGCCCAGGGCGGCAGCTACCCCGACCTGATCCCGAGCGCGGAGATCTGCGCCGGCAACCTGACCGCGGGCGGGGTCGACACCTGCCAGGGCGACTCGGGCGGCCCGATGTTCCGCCGGGACAACAACAACGCCTGGATCCAGGTCGGCATCGTGTCCTGGGGTGACGGCTGCGCCCGGCCGCACGCCCCCGGCGTCTACACCGAGGTGAGCACGTTCGCGTCGAAGATCGCCGCGGCCGCCGCTTCGCTGTAACCGCTTCCGCCGCGACGAGGGGGCCCGCCGCGGCGGGCCCCCTTCAGCGCGTCTTGTCCAACCGGGACAGTGCTTCTTCGTAGCCGTTCACCAGGTCGGCGACGACGTCGGCGACCGGGCGGACCGCGTTCATCCGGCCCACGATCTGCCCGACCGGCATCGACACCACGCTCGGGTCGTTCGCCGCGTGGATCCGGTTGTGGGCGTGGGAAACCAGCAGGTTCTGCAGCGGCATCGGCAACGGCTCGGGCGCGTCCGCCGCGGCCCACGCCTCGGTCCAGCGGGTCTTGAGCAGCCGCGCGGGCTTGCCGGTGTAGATCCGCGTCCGCACGGTGTCCGCCGAGGACGCCGCGACGAGCGCCTGCTGCATCGCCACCGACTCGCCCATCGTCTGCAGGTACTCCTCGGTGGCGAGCCACATCGAGCCCATCCAGACGCCGGACGCGCCGAGCGCGAGCGCCGCGGCCACCTGCCGCCCGGAACCGATTCCGCCGGCGGCGAGCACCGGCACGTCGACGGCGTCGACGATTTCCGGCACCAGCACCATGGACGCGATTTCCCCGGTGTGCCCGCCGGCTTCGTAGCCCTGGGCCACCACGAAGTCGACGCCGTTTTCGACGTGCCGCACCGCGTGCTCGGCCTTGCCCGCCAGCGCCGCCACCGGCACCCCGCGGTCGTGGCACTGGGCGATGACGTCGGCCGGCGGCGAGCCGAGCGCGTTGGCGATCAGCTTGATCGGGTGGTTGAGCGCGACCTCGACGTGCGAGCGGGCGACCGAGTGCAGCCAGCCGAGCACCCCCGCGCGTTCGTCGGTGTCGTCCGGCAGCGGCGGCACCGACAGGTCGCGCAGCACCTTGTCGACGAACGCGCGGTGGCCGTCCGGGATGTGCTTCGAGAGGTCGACCTGGGTGCCCTCGGCGGGGATCTTCGCCGGCATCACGATGTCGACGCCGTAGGGCTTGCCGCCGGTGTTCTCGTCCATCCAGGTCAGCACCCGGTCGAGCTCGGCCGCGTCGTTGAACCGGACGCAGCCGAGCACGCCGAGCCCGCCGGCGCGGCTGAGCGCCGCGGCGACGTGCTCCGAGGGCGTGAACCCGATGATCGGCAGGTCGATGCCGAGCCGGTCGCACAGGGGTGTCCGCACTTCTGGTGTCCTCCTCAGACGGGCTGGGCCGTCGCCGGTTCGTGCTCGGCGGCGTAGCGCTGGGCCCACGGGTAGTCCGGCTTGCCGCTGGGCGAACGGCCGATCTCGGCGGCCAGCCAGACCGTGCGCGGCACCTTGTACCCGGCGATTTCGCCCCGCACGTGCTCCTCGAGCGCGGGCAGGTCCGGCTCGGCGCCTTCGCGGAGCTGGACGACGGCGGCGACGCGCTGGCCGAGCCGTTCGTCCGGGATGCCGATGACCAGGGCGTCGAAGACGTCGGGGTGCGACTTGAGCGCCCCTTCGACCTCCTCCGGGTAGACCTTCTCGCCGCCGGTGTTGACGCACTGGGAGCCGCGGCCGAGCAGCGTGACCGTGCCGTCCTCCTCGTAGCGGGCGTAGTCGCCCGGCACGACGTACCGGACGCCCCCGACCTCGACGAAGATCTTCTTGCTCTTTTCGGGATCGCCGTAGTAGCCGAGCGGGACGTGCCCGCGGCGCGCGATCAGGCCGACCGCGCCGGGCGCCGGCTCGACGAGCTCGCCGTCGTCGTCGACCAGGATCGCGTCCTTGCCGAAGCTGACCCGGGGGCCGGCGCTGTGGTCGGAGCCCTTGCCGACCATGCCGATCCCGGTGAAGCCGCTTTCCGACGAGCCGATGGCGTCGGTGATCACGGCGTTCGGGACCAGTTCGACGAATTCCTGCTTCACCGACTGCGAGAACAGCGCGGCGTGGCTCGACACGGCGACGAGCGACGAAGCGTCGTAATCACCCTCGCGGTAGGCCTCGATCAGCGGCCGCGCCATCGCGTCGCCGACGATCGTGAGGACCTGGACCTTGTTGTCCTGCACGGCTTTCCAGACCTCGTGCGCGTCGAAACGCGGCACGAAGACCACCGGGCTGCCGGTGAACAGCGCCCCGAACGCGGCCCACTGCGCGGCGCCGTGGATCAGCGGCGCGGCGGGCAGCCGGGTCAGGCTCCCGGCCTTGCCCTGCTCGGCGAGCGTCCACTCGTCCGGGACGTATTCGCCGGTGACGAAGTTGATGCCGCCGCCGAGCGCGCGCCAGACGTCCTCCTGCCGCCAGAGCACGCCCTTCGGGTAGCCGGTGGTGCCGCCGGTGTAGAGGATGTAGAGGTCGTCGTTGCTGCGTTCCCCGAAGTCGCGTTCGGGGCTCTGCGCCTCGAGCGCGGTTTCGTAGTCGACGCCGCCGTAGCTCCCGTAATCGCCGCCACTGCCGTCGTCGATCACGACAACGTGTTTCAGTTTCGGCGTTTCGGGCAGGACGGCGGCGACCTTGTCGGCGTAGCTGCGTTCGTGCACGAGTGCGACGAGCTCGGCGTCGGTGAAGAGGTAGACGAGCTCGCCGTGCACGTAGCGGTAGTTGACGTTGACGGCGATCGCGCGCAGCTTGTACGCCGCGATCATCGCCTCCAAGGCCTCGATCGAGTTGCGGGAATAGACCCCGATGTGGGACCCGCGTCCCACGCCGTGCGCGGCGAGGTGGTGGGCGAGCCGGTTGGCCCGCGCCTCCAGTTCGGCGAAGGTGACCCGCCGGTCGCCGCACACGACCGCGACGCGCTCCGGCACGGCGTCGACGGCGTGCTCCAGAAGATCCGCGATGTTGAGTGCCACGCCCTCAAAGTAGAACATGTTATCGTTCTGGGCAATGGCACTGCTCCTTCAGGAGGTCTTCCGTGGGTGAACCGCACGCGCTGGTTTCGCAGGAGGGGCAGACCCTCGTCGTCACGATGAACCGGCCCGAGGCGCGCAACGCGATCACCGGCGAGATGATGGCGATCATGGTCGAGGCCTGGGACCGGGTCGATTCGGACGACTCGATCCGCAGCTGCGTCCTGACCGGCGCGGGCGGCGCGTTCTGCGCGGGCGCGGACCTGAAGTCGATGTCCCGCAACTCCCCTTCGGAGTCGTTCGCCTCGGGCAAGTTCAACCCCGCGCACATCCCGGGCCTCCTGAAGGGCCGCCGCCTGACGAAGCCGCTGATCGCGGCGGTCGAAGGCCCGGCGATCGCGGGCGGGACGGAGATCCTCCAGGGAACGGACATCCGGGTGGCGGGCGAGTCCGCCCGGTTCGGGGTGTCGGAGGCCCGGTGGGGCCTGTTCCCGATGGGCGGGTCGGCGGTGCGGCTGCCGCGCCAGATCCCGTACACGGTGGCCGCGGACATCCTGCTGACCGGCCGCCACCTGACCGCCGCCGAGGCGTTGGCGATCGGCCTGATCGGGCACGTGGTGCCGGACGGGACCGCACTCGCGAAGGCCCTGGAGCTGGCTTCTTTGGTGAACGCGAACGGACCGGTCGCCGTGCGGGCGATCCTGCGGACGATCCGGGACGTCGAAGGCCTGCACGAGGAGGAGGCCTTCAAGCTCGACTCGCAGTACGGGATCGAGGTCTTCGCGTCGGAGGACGCGAAGGAAGGACCACGGGCGTTCAGCGAGAAGCGCAAGCCCGAGTTCCGCGGCCGCTGACATGGAACACGTTCTCCTAGAATCAAAGCACCACGTGGAGGGACCTTGTCGGTAGAACAAGAACGTGTTTCACTCAAGGGTGTGACCGAGACACCACTGGCGGCACCCCTCAACGTCGGCTTCGACTACACGCGCTCGACCGGGCCCGTACTGGGCCGGTTCGTCAACGGCCTTCGCGAGCACCGGATCGAAGGCATCCGCGGGAGCGACGGGCGCGTGCACGTGCCGCCGGTCGAATACGATCCCGTGACCGCCGAACAGCTCGGCGAGTTCGTCCCGGTGAGCGAAGAGGGCACCGTCGTTTCGTGGTCATGGTGCGCCGAACCCCTGGACGGGCAGCCGTTGCGCCGGCCGTTCGCCTGGGCGCTGGTCAAGCTGGACGGCGCCGACACCGCCATGCTGCACGCCGTGGACGCCGGCTCGCCGTCGAAGATCCACAGTGGACAGCGGGTGCGCGTGCGGTGGGCCGAGGAGGCCGTCGGGCACATCCGGGACATCGCCTACTTCCTGCCCGTGGACGCCGCGGACACCACGCCGACCGAGCCCGCTCCCCCGGTCGCCGCCCGGGAAGAGGGTGCGCCGGTCAGCGTCGTCATCACGCCCGTGCACCTGAAGTACATGCACTCCGCGTCACCCGAGGAAAGCCGTTACCTGCGCGGGCTCGCCGAGGGCAAGCTGATCGGGCAGCGCTGCCCCGCGTGCGAAAAGGTCTACATCCCGCCGCGCGGGGCCTGCCCGACCGACGGCGTGCCGACCACCGAAGAGGTCGAACTCCCCGACACCGGCATCGTGACGACGTTCTGCATCGTCAACGTCCCGTTCCTCGGCCAGCGGCTCAAGCCGCCGTACGTGGCCGCGTACATCCTGCTCGACGGCGCCGACATCGCGTTCCTGCACCTCGTGCTGGGGTGCGACGCCCAGGACGTCAAGATGGGCATGCGCGTGCGGGCGGCGTGGAAACCCCGCGAAGAGTGGTGGACGTCGCTGGAGAACATCAGCCACTTCGAGCCGACCGGCGAGCCGGACGCGGCCTACGAAACCTTCGCCCACCACCTGTGAGGTCCTGATGCCAGACGTCGCCATCGCGGGCTTCGCCAAGGCCCCCAACGTCCGGGAGACCGAGGGAACCACCAACGGCGTCGAAATGCTCGTCCCGATCTTCGCCGAGGTCTTCGAAAGGACCGGCCTGTCCAAAGAGGACATCGGCTTCTGGTGTTCCGGCTCGTCGGACTACCTGGCCGGGCGCGCGTTCTCGTTCATCGCCGCGGTCGACGCGATCGGCGCGTTCCCGCCGATCCACGAGTCCCACGTCGAAATGGACGCCGCCTGGGCGCTCTACGAGGCCTGGCTGAAGATCAGGATGGGCGAGGTCGAGACCGCGCTCGTCTACGGCTTCGGCAAGTCCAGCGCCGGGCAGCTGCGCCGGGTGCTCGCCCTGCAGCTCGACCCCTACGTCGTCACTCCGTTGTGGCCGGACTCGGTTTCGATCGCCGGGATCCAGGCGCGACTGGGCCTGGAGGCCGGGCTGTGGTCCGAAAAGGACCTGGCCGAAGTCGCCGCCCGAGGCACCGCGAAGGACGTCAGCGAACTGCTCGACACGCCGTACGTCGCGGATCCCTTGCGCAAGCACGACATCGCGCCGGTCACCGACGGCGCCGCCGTGATCGTCCTGTCCACTGTGGAACGGGCACGGGACATCGTCGAGCGGCCCGCGGTGCTCGCCGGGATCGAGCACCGCGTCGACTCCCCCGTGCTCGGCGCCCGCGACCTGACGCGCTCGCCGTCCACCGAAGCGGCGGCGAAGGCCCTCGACCTGGACGGCGTCGACCTCGCCGAGCTGCACGCGCCGTTCACGCACCAGGAGCTGATCCTGCGGACCGCGCTCGGGCTCGGCGACGGCGTCGACGTCAACCCTTCCGGGGGCGCGCTGGCCGCGAACCCGATGTTCTCCGCCGGGCTCGCCCGGATCGGCGAGGCCGCGGCCCGGATCCACCGCGGCGAATCCCGCAAGGCCGTGGCGCACGCGACGAGCGGCCCCGCCCTGCAACAGAACCTGGTGACCGTGCTGGAGGCCCGATGACCAAGCAGCTCACCGCCGTGCTCGGCACCGGCCAGACGCACCACCGCGCCAAGCGCGCGGACGTCTCGATGCCGGGCCTGCTGCGCGAGGCGATCGACCGCGCGATGACCGACGCCCAGGTGGGGTGGGCCGACATCGACGCCGTCGTGCTCGGCAAGGCCCCGGACCTGTTCGAGGGCGTGATGATGCCCGAGCTGTTCCTAGCCGACGCACTGGGCGCGACCGGGAAACCGTTGCTGCGCGTGCACACCGCCGGTTCGGTCGGCGGGTCGACGGCGCTGGTCGCGGCCTCGCTCGTCCAGTCCGGCGTGCACCGCCGCGTGCTCACCGTGGCGTACGAGAAGCAGTCCGAGTCGAACGCGATGTGGGGCCTGTCGATCCTGCCGCCGTTCCAGATGCCGGTCGGCGCGGGCGCGGGCGGCTACTTCGCGCCGCACGTGCGCTCCTACATCCGGCGCTCCGGCGCGCCCGACCACGTCGGGGCGATCGTCGCGGCGAAGGACCGCCGCAACGGGGCGCTGAACCCGTTCGCGCACCTGCGGCAGCCCGATATCACGGTCGAGTCGGTGCGGGCGTCGCAGATGCTGTGGGACCCGATCCGCTACGACGAAACGTGCCCGTCGTCCGACGGCGCCTGCGCGATGGTGCTCGGCGACGAGGCCGCCGGGGACGCCGTCGAGGGCGGGGCGGCCTGGATCCACGCGACGGCGATGCGCACCGAGCCGACCACGTTCGCCGGCCGCGACCAGGTGAACCCCCAGGCCGGGCGGGACGCGGCGGCCGCGCTGTGGGCCGAGGCCGGCATCACCGACCCGATGTCCGAAGTGGACGTCGCCGAGATCTACGTGCCGTTCTCGTGGTTCGAGCCGATGTGGCTGGAGAACCTGGGGTTCGCGCCCGAGGGCGAGGGCTGGAAGGTGACCGAGAAGGGCGAGACGGCGCTGGGCGGCCGGCTGCCGGTCAACCCGTCCGGCGGGGTGCTCTCGTCCAACCCGATCGGCGCGTCGGGCATGCTCCGGTTCTCCGAAGCGGCCAAGCAGGTCATGGGCCGCGCCGGCGACTACCAGGTGGACGGCGCGCGCCGCGCACTCGGCCACGCCTACGGCGGCGGCTCCCAGTACTTCTCGATGTGGCTGGTCGGCTCCGAGAAGCCCGGTTCCTGAACCGCACTTTCACGTGAAAGTGCGGCTTTGCGATGCAAAGCGGAGCTTTCCCTACGAAAGTGCGGCTTTGCGATGCAAAGCGGAGCTTTCCCTAGGAAAGTGCGGGGTCAGCGGCGGGAGCGGCGCCAGCGCAGGGCCAGGAGGGTGCCGACCACGCCGGTGAGCACGCCGACCGTGGCCGGCACCGCGATCGGCGGGTCGACCACGACCACCGGGTTCAGCTCCACCGGCGCCGGCGGCTGGACCGGCGTCGGCGGCGCGTCGGAGCCGGTCGCGGTCCACGCCGTGACGTAGACGAGCAGCCGCGCCACCAGCGAGATGAAGAAGATGAGGCCGATCACCGAGCCGAACGCGATGCCGGTCGGCGAGTCGCCGATCAGCCGGAGGTAGAACCCGCCGGCCAGCTTGAGCGCCTCGAACCCGAGGGCCAGCGCGATCGCGCCGCGGACCGCGCTGCGCACGCCGACCTTCTGCCGCGGCAGCCGGGTCAGCACCCACAGGAACACCAGCCAGTCGGCGGCCAGCGACAGCGGCACCGAGGACGCCGAGACGAGCTGGTGCCCCCAGCTCGTGTCGTCGAAGCCGGCCAGCCGCAGCAGGTAGCCGCCGAGCGCGGTGCCGGAGATGGTGAGCGTGAACGACACCAGCAGCGCCGCGCTCAAGCCCACCAGCGCGAGCAGGTCGACGGCGATGAGCCGCAGGAGCGGCTGGTCGGAGCGGTTCTGCCCCCACAACGCGGTCAGCGAGTCCCGCAGCGCGTTCATCCAGTTCCAGCCCGAGTAGGCGCCGATCACCAGACCGAAGGCCCCGACGCTCGTCCGCTGTTCGACGAACCCGGTGAGCAGGTCGGTGGCCTTGTCGCCGAGCCCGCCGGGCAGCGTCGAGACGATCGCGTGGACCAGCGTGTCGAGCAGGTGCGGCTGGCTGGCCAGCACGAACCCGGCGACCGACGAGGCGACCATCAGCAGCGGCACCAGCGACAGCAGGCTGAAGTAGGTGATCGAGGCGACGTAGTGGTACCCGCCGCACTCGATGTAGCGGTTGGTCGCGCGGGCGATGTGGTCCAGCCACCGGTACCGGGCACGTGCCCGGGCCCAGGGGCTCGGCGCCTTGGGGGAACTCTTCACCAGGACTGTCTACCCAGCCGGAGCCCTCCTTGCGCAGGCAACACGCGGGTTCGGCCCGGGAAGTGGCTCACCCGAGCGCCACCAGCTCCGCCCAGTGGTCCTCGGGCAGCGCCGCGTCCGTCGTCGCGAACACCGTGCTGCCCAGGAAGTCGAGCTCGCAGCCGAGGGTGGCGAGGAACGACGTGTCCGCGGCGTCGCGGCCGGTGGAGATGCGGAGCATGGTCTGGCGCGGCGCCAGGTGGGTGGCGTCGAAGACGTACCAGCGCCCGGCGATGCCGGCCTCGAAGACCGCGTGGAAGTCCATCGGCGACAGGCCGGGCGCGTAGACGCCGACGTAGCGCGCGGGGATGTCGAGGACCCGGCACAGCGCGATGCAGACGTGCGCGAAGTCGCGGCAGACGCCGGCGCCGGCCAGCAGGGTGTCGATCGCGTCGTCGGTCACGCGGCCCGAGCCGACCACATAGGACAGTCTCTCATGGACGTACCGGACGATCGCGTCGACCTGTTTCTTCGTGCTGTTCAAGGCGAACAGCTCGGGTGGCACCAGCCCGGCGATCCGGTCGGACGGGCAGTACCGGCTCGGCCGGGTGAACACGGCGGCGTCGGCGAGCGTGACCGGCTCGGGTTCGGGCTCACCCAAGACGCGCTCGGCGTGGTAGGCGACGCGGTGCTCCCCGACGGGCAGCTCGAAGACTTCGGCACGGGTCCCGTGCTCGAACTCGACGGACTCGCTCTCCCCGTGCCACGACACGGTCAGCTCGTCGGTGTCGGCGCGCGCCGCGGCGACCGAGATCGCCACCGGCCCGGGTTCGGTGACGCGGAAGGAGAGCTCGACGTCGACCGTCGCTCGAGGGGCCATCGCCCCATGATGTCACCCTCGGGCACGATTGCCGGATGAGCGACGTCGTGGTTTTCCACTCGGTGCTGGGGCTGCGGCCCGTCGAACTCGGCTTCGCCGACCGGCTGCGGGCGGCCGGGCACGCCGTCACGACCCCGGACCTCTACGACGGCCGCACCGCGCCCGACATCGAAGCCGGATTCGCGCTGAAGGACGCCGTCGGCTGGGAGACCATCACCCGGCGAGCCCGAGACGCGGTGCGCGACCTGCCCCCGGCGACGGTGCTGGTGGGCGTGTCGATGGGCGCGGGCGTCGTCGAGACGGTGCTGCCGCACCGGCCGGCCACCGCCGGGGTCCTGCTGCTGCACGCGCTGGGGAACCTGCCCGCCGCGGCCCGCCCCGGCCTGCCGGTCGAGGTGCACGTGGCCGACCCCGACCCGATCGCACCCCCGGCCCAGGTCGCGGCCTGGCGTGCGGCCACGGCCCGGGTGGGCGCCGACGCCCGGGTGCACACGTACCCGGGCATCGGCCACTTCTACACCGACCCGGACGGCCCCGACCACGACGAAGCCGCGGCGGAGCGCACCTGGGAGCGGGTCCTGGAGTTCCTCAGGCGTACCGAACCGGGTAGTGCTTGATCCCGTTGAGCCAGCTGGAGCGCAGCCGCACCGGCGGTGCCGCCTCCGTGATGCCCGGCATGACGTCGGCGATCGCGTTGAAGATCAGGTCGATCTCCAGGCGGGCCAGGTTCGCGCCGATGCAGTAGTGCGAGCCCGTGCCGCCGAAGCCGACGTGCGGGTTGTCCTCGCGGAGGATGTCGAACTTCTCCGGGTCGCCGAAGACCTCGTGGTCGAAGTTGGCCGAGCTGTAGAACATGCCGACGCGGTCGCCCTTGCGGATCTGCGCGCCGCCGAGCTCGGTGTCGCGGGTAGCGGTGCGCTGGAAGGCGACCACCGGGGTGGCCCAGCGGACGATCTCGTCCGGCGCCGTCTTCGGCCGCTGCTCCTTGAACAGCTCCCACTGGTCCGGGTGGTCCAGGAGCGCCTTCATGCCGTGGGTGATGGCGTTGCGCGTCGTCTCGTTGCCGGCCACGGCGAGCAGGATGACGAAGAAGCCGAACTCGTCCGAGCCGAGTGCTTCGCCGTCGACGTCGGCCTGGATCAGCTTCGTGACGATGTCGTCCATCGGGCACTTGCGGCGGTCCTCGGCCATGTTCCACGCGTAGCCGATGAGCTGCGCGGACGCCTCCAGCGGGGCGACCTCGTACTCCGGGTCGTCGTAGGCGACCATCTGGTTGGACCAGTCGAAGATCTTGAGCCGGTCCTCCTGCGGGATGCCGATCAGCTCGGCGATCGCCTGCAGCGGCAGCTCGCACGCGACGTCGGTGACGAAGTCGCCGGTCCCCTTCTTGCGGGCCTCGTGGGCGATCCGTTCCGCGCGGTCGCGCAGGGTGTCCTCGAGCTTCGAGATCGACCGCGGGGTGAAGCCCTTCGACACGATCCGCCGCAGCTTGGTGTGCTGCGGGGCGTCCATGTTGAGCAGCACCAGGCGGTTCGCGTCGAGGTTGTCCTCGGTCATGTTCTCGTCGAAGCGGATGATGGCGGTCTTTTCCCGCGACGAGTACAGCGTGCTGTCGCGGGAGACCTCCTTGACGTCCGCGTGGCGCGAGACGACCCAGTAGCCGTCGTCGCGGAAACCCGCGGTGTTGTGCTTCTGGGGGTTCCACCACACCGGTGCCGTCCGCCGCAGCTCGGCGAACTCGTCCACCGGGAGTCGTTGCGCCAGGAGATCGGGATCGGTGAAGTCGAACCCTGCCGGGATGAGCGGAGCGGCCACGTTGCCTCCCACGGTTCGGCTTGGAACACGTTCTAGGTTGGATTGAAGCATACGGTGTTAACCAACGGAAGACCGTTAGTGAAACCCGTTAACTTGACCGATGAGGGCAGGTGAGCATGCGCTCACCCGCGAAAGATCAACATAGGGCCGCGCCTGGGGTGGGTTGCACTAAACAATAACTTGTTCTAGTTTTTGGATCAGTGAACAGTGTTTCCCGACGAAAGGGACGACATGGGCGTGCCGGTCATCGCCGAAGCCGTGCGGACCCCCATCGGCAAGCGGGGCGGGCTGCTGGCCGGCCTGCACGCGGCCGAGCTGCTCGGCGCCGCGCAGCTCGCGCTGACCGAGCGCGCCGGGATCGACCCGGCGCTGGTCGAGCAGCTGATCGGCGGCTGCGTCACGCAGGCGGGCGAGCAGTCGAACAACGTCACGCGCACGGCGTGGCTGCACGCGGGCCTGCCCGAGACGGCGGGCGCGACGACGATCGACGCCCAGTGCGGCTCGGCGCAGCAGGCCACCCACCTGGTCGCCGGCCTGATCGCGGCGGGCGCCATCGAGGTCGGCGTCGCGTGCGGGGTCGAGGCGATGAGCCGCGTCCCGCTGGGCACCAACCGCGCCGGCGCGTCCCCGCGGCCGTCGTCGTGGACGATCGACCTGCCGAACCAGTACGGCGCGGCCGAGCGCATCGCCGTCCGGCGCGGACTGACGCGCGAAGACGTCGACGCGTTCGGCACGGCGTCACAGGCCAAGGCGGCGGCCGCGTGGGCGGCCGGGCACTTCGACCGCGAAGTCGTGCCAGTGAAGGCGCCGGTCCTGTCCTCCGAGGGATCCCCCACCGGCGAAACCCGGCTGGTCGCCCGCGACCAGGGTCTGCGCGAGACGACGGTCGAGGGCCTGGCACGGCTGAAGCCGGTGGTCGAGGACGGCATCCACACGGCGGGCACGTCCTCCCAGATCTCCGACGGCGCGGCGGCACTGCTCCTGGTGGATTCCGACCGGGCTTCGGCGCTGGGCCTGCGTCCCCGGGCGCGGATCTTGGCACAGGCGCTGGTCGGCGCCGAGCCGTACTACCACCTGGATGGCCCCATCCGCGCGACCGAACGGGTGTTGTCCCGCACCGGGATGACGGTGGGTGACGTGGACCTGTTCGAGGTGAACGAGGCGTTCGCGTCGGTCGCACTGTCCTGGCAGCAGGTCGTGGGCCCCGATCCGGCGCGGGTCAACGTGAACGGCGGCGCGATCGCCCTCGGCCACCCGGTGGGCAGCACGGGCGCACGATTGCTGACGACGGCGTTGCACGAGCTGGAGCGCCGCGACGCGTCGACGGCGCTGGTGACGATGTGCGCCGGCGGCGCTCTGGCGACGGCGACCATCATCGAACGGCTCTAGCGCGGCAGGTGGGCGTCCACCTCGATCTCGATCTTCATGCGCGGGTCCGCCAGGCCGCACTCCAGCATCGTGGCGGCCGGGCGGACTTCCGCGAACGCCTTGCGCAGCACCGGCCAGCAGGGCTCGAAGTCCGCGCGGGAAGGCAGCAGGTAGCGGACCCGGACGACGTCGGACAGTGTGCAGCCCGCCTCCGTCAGTGCCGCTTCGATGTTGCGGACGCATTGAGCCGCCTGCTCGACGACGTCGTCGGAGATCGTCATCGCCGCGTAGTCGAAGCCCGTCGTGCCCGAGACGTACACGCGGTCGCCGTGGACGACCGCGCGGGCGTAGCCGATCTGTTCCTCGAAGGTGGAGCCGCTCAGGATCGCTCGACGTTCGGTCATGCCGCGCACATTAGCTTGTGGCCCTTGTGCTTCACTTCGATGCATGATCTCGGAGAGCCGCTGCCCGGTTCCGGACGGGGAGCTCCTCGTCCGCCGCGGTGGCGAGGGCCCGGCGCTGCTGCTGATCCCGGGCGGCACCGGGGCGGGTGACTCCTACCGCGCGCTGGCGAAGCAGCTCTACGCGGACTACACCGTGATCACCTACGACCGCCGCGGCCACTTCGGCAGCACGGACACCACCACCGGCCCGGTCCCGGTGTCGCTGCAGGCCGACGACGCGCTCGCGGTGCTGGACCACGCGACCGACGGCCCGGCACTGGCGTTCGGCACGAGCGCGGGCGCGCTGATCGGCCTCGACCTGGTCGCCCGCCACCCGGACCGCGTCACGGCCCTGGTCGCCCACGAACCCCCGGCGGTGCACCTGATGCCGGACGCGGGCAGCTGGCTCGAAGCGGCGGCGGAGCAGGTCCGCCTGGCCCGCGCGGGCCAGCTGATGACCGCGGTGACGCGCTTCGCGGACGCGATCGCGGGAGCGGCCCTGCCCGACCTGCCCAACCTGCGGCTGCCGCACGAGGCCGACTGGATCCGCCTGTTCGACCGCGAGCTGACGGAGTTCTTCGACTACCTCCCGGACCTGCGCGCCCTCCGCCGCGCGAGCACGGAGATCTTCCCGGTGGCGGGCGAGGGCAGCCGGGGGCGCTACCACTACCAGCCGGCGAAGATCCTGGCCCTGGAACTGGGTTTGCCGTTCTCGGAGGTCCCGGGGGCGCACCTGGCGCCGCAGCGGAACCCGGCGAAGTTCGCGGCCGCGGTGAAGGATCTGCTCAGCCCGGAGCTTTGAGCCTCGCTGTAACACCCCCTCCGGCTGGGGCGACTCGGAAGGCGTCGCAAGTCGGGCTCGCCAGGACCGGTGGGCCCCCGGAGCAGGGAGTCGAATGGCGCAGGCCGCCCAGATGCACCTCAACCAGGCTCTGATGCGGATCCACCGCCGCGCGGAAAGCGCCGATCGGTCGACGCTGGCGGCCACTTACGTCACCGCCGGATCCTTCTCAGCCATGATCAACTCGGCTGATCACCAAATCCTCTTCGGCCGACGCGGCACGGGCAAGACCCACGGACTGCTGCACCTCCACGATCTCATCGAGCAGACCGGCGACGTGGCGATCTATCTCGACTTGCGCACGATCGGGTCAACCGGCGGGCTTTACGCCAATGAGGCTTTGAGCCCGGCCCAACGCGGTACCCAGCTCCTGGTGGACACGCTCGAGGCGGTCCACGACCAGCTCGTCACTTTGGCCATCGACGGTCAGAACTTCGACCAAGACCGGTTGATGCGGGGACTTGACGATTGGGCTGCCGCGGCAACCGACATCGAAGTCGTCGGGGAGATCGAGCAAGAGCAAACCCGTAGTGACGCCGACGAACAAGCTGGCGGCTTCGAAGCGTCACTAGGCCGAACGAGCGGGATCAAAGCGAATCTGCACCACAAAGCTTCCACGAAAGCCTCGAGCCGCAGGAAAAGCACGGGCATCGAACAGCACCGCGTCATGTTCGGTCCGCTCAGCAGGGCGATCCAGACTGTCGCCGACGGGATACAGCCGGCGAGGTTGTGGTTACTGCTCGACGAATGGAGCAGCGTACCGCTCGACCTGCAGCCATTCCTCGCCGACCTGCTGCGACGCAGCGTCTTGCCGATACGCGGCATCACGGTGAAGATTGCCGCCATCGAACACCGCGCACGCTTCTTCGTTCCCGTGCATGATGATTACCTGGGCATCGAGGTAGGCTCGGATGCTGCCTCGACAGTGAGCCTCGACGACGCGTTGGTTTTCGATCAGTCACGAAAACAAGCCCAGGCCTTCTTTCGACAACTGTTTTACAACCACGTCCGACCAGTTCTCGCGACGATGTTGCGGACGGACACCCCGGACATCGATGAGTTCACGGAGGGCACCTTCCACGAAGGGGCTCTGGCCGAACTCGTCAGGGCTGCCGAAGGCGTGCCCCGTGACGCGATCAACATAGCCGCGTTCGCTGCCCAGTACGCACACGCCAGCAAGATCAATGTCTCACACGTGCGCCGGGCTGCCAAGGATTGGTACCTACGGGACAAGAAGATCGCACTGAGCCGGTACGAGAACGCCGACCAAGTCCTTGCTGGCCTGGTCGACGAGGTCGTGGGACGACGCAAGTCCCGTACGTTTCTTCTGGCCTCGGCGGACCGCCCAGCGACGATCGACGCGCTGTGCGACGCGCGCCTGCTCCACGTCCTGCGCCGGGGCGTGGTCGACCCGCGCCACCCCGGCCGAGCGTACGACGGTTTCGCGATCGACTACGGCTGTTACGTCTCGCTGCTGACCGATGACACCAAACCGGTCCCCGCCGACGTCTTCCACTTCGACAAAGCCGTCGTCGACCTCTCCCGGTTGGGCAGCTAGACCACCCGGATGCCGTCCTTCCAGACCTCGCGGATGTTCGAGGCCAGGGCCGGGAAGTCGTACGGGTCGCCCGCCACCACCACGACGTCCGCGCGCAGGCCCGGCTCCAGGCGGCCCAGCTCGCCGTCCAGGCCCATCAAGCGGGCCGCCGACGACGTCGTCGCCTCGAGGACGTCCGCCGGGGGCATGCCGCACGCGGCCATCAGGGCCAGTTCCTCGAGGTTCGTCCCGTGCGGGCCCACGCCGCTGTCCGTGCCCATCGCGATGCGGACGCCCGCCGCGTACGCGCGGCGGACCGAATCGCGGTGGACCTCCACCACCTCGCGGGCCTTCGCCACCACCGCCGACGGGAGGTCGACGCCCGCCTCGGCCGCGCGGACCACGTTGACCGGGGCGATCAGGGTCGGGACCAGCCAGGTGCCGTGGCCGAGCATCAGCTCGATCGCCTCGTCGTCGAGGTAGATGCCGTGCTCGATGGAGCGGACGCCCGCGCGGACCGCGTTCTTGATGCCCGCCGCGCCCTGGGCGTGCGCCATCACCGGGCGGCCCTGCATCGACGCCTCGGCGACCAGTACCTCCAGCTCCGCCGGGGTGAACTGCGAGTGCCGCGGGTCGTCACGCGGGGAAAGCACGCCGCCGGTCGTGCAGACCTTGAGGACGTCGGCGCCCGCGCGCAGCAGCGTCCTGGCCACCCGGCGCATCTCGTCGGGGCCGTCGACCGTCGCGTCCGGGCGGCCCGGGTGCGGCACCAGCAGCGGCACGCACAGCCCGGACGGGTTCCAGCTGTCGCCGTGGCCGCCGGTCTGGCTGATCAGCCCGATCGAGATCTGCAGCCGCGGCCCGGGGATCAGCCCGTCGTCGACCGCCTGCTTGATGCCGAGGTCCGCGCCCGAGGCGTCGCGGACCGTCGTGATGCCCAGCCCGAGCGTCGCCCACAGGTTCCGCGCGGCTTCGTAGAACTGGTAGGAGAACGGCTTCTGCACGCGCGCCAGCAGCCCGATGTCCGACACCGTGACGTGCACGTGGCAGTCGAACAGCCCGGGCAGCAGCACCGCGCCCGAGCAGTCGACGCTTTCGTCGCCGTCCAGGTCCGTGCCCACGTCGACGATCCGGCCGTGCTCGACGACGACGTCCGCCGCCGCCGGCTCGGCGCCGGTGCCGTCGAAGACCGAACCGCCGGTGAAAACCGTCCGCGTCACGCCGCCTCCACGGGAGAAGTCTGCCGCCGCGCGACGAGCGCGGCGAGGGTCAGCACGACGACGTTGACGCCGAGCCCGATCAGGCCCACGTTGACGGTGCCGACGAGGTGGGTGTCCACAAAGGTCAGCCAGACGACGACGAGCTCGCCGGCGACCAGCCCGGCGAACACCGGGCCCTTGCCGACGGGGACCCGCCGCAGGAACCCCAGCAGGTTCGCCGGGGCCAGCTGGACCGACCCCGAATAGGTCAGCAGCAGCAGGTTGGCCAGCAGGTCCGGCCGGAAGATGCCGAGCACGAGGGCAAGGGTACTCGCGAGCACAACCGTGCCGTGGTTGATCCAGAACTGCTTGCGGCCACTGCGGACGCGGACTATGTTGCGCGCCACCAGCGACGAGATGCCGATCAGGATCCCGGCGGCCGGGACCATCGCGGTGGCCGTCGCGGCGACCACGATGATGCCGGTCACCCAGCCGGGCAACGCGTCCTTCGACAGCGTCAGCAGTACGCCGTTCGGGTCACTCCCCTTCGGCACCACGAGGATCGCGGCGAAGCCCACGACCATCGGCAGCAGCAGGCACAGCTCGTACACCGGCATCCAGGCGTAGTTGCGCCGCAGCACCTTCGGGTCGCGCGCGGACATCAGCGCCGGCCACGAGTGCGGCAGCGTCATCAGCCCGACGCCGATCGCGCTGACCAGCATGCTCGTCACGAACCAGACGTGGTCGTTCGCTCCACTGTGGACGATCAGCTTCTCCGGGTGCAGCTGCTCGATCTTGTGGAACACGCCCGCGATGCCGCCCGCGAAGTGCGTCGGCATCGCGATGATCAGCACGACCAGGGCGACCAGCATGATCCCGTCCTTGAAGTAGGACGTCGCCGCGACGCCGCGCAGGCCGGCCCACAGCACGAACGCGACGACCAGCACGCTGCCGGCGACCATGCTCAGCGTCCCGGAGGCGCTGTCGCCGGTGACCAGCCGGACGATCAGGCCCAGTCCGGTGATCTGCAGCTGCAGGTACGGCAGCACGAACACCACGCCGAGGACCGCCGACAGCGTCCCGAGCGCCCGGCTGGAGTAGCGGTCCTCGAGGAAGTCGCCCTGGGTGAGGTAGCCGCGCTCCTTCCCCAGCGTCCACAGGCGTTTCGCGAGGAAGAACAGCACGACGTAGGCGATCGGCACGTACGGCAGCGCGTACATCGCGGCGACGCCGCCGGAGAAGGCCAGGCCCGCCATGCCGAGGAAGGTGAAGGTGGTGAACACCTCCCCCGCCTGGAGGAACCACATCGTCACGGCGCCGAAGCGGCGGCCGCCGACGGTCCATTCGGCCAGGTCCGCGGCCGGGCGGCGGCGGCCGACGAAGCCGAGCACACCGATCAGCAGGATGCCGGCGAGGGTGAAGGCCAGGATCATCCTTCGTCCTCCGTCCCGCGCATCAGGCGTTCGGAGAGCAGCAGCGCCGGGGTGAACATCAGGCACCAGAACGCGCCCCACACGACCATCCGCGGCAGTCCGAGCCACAGCCCGGTGGTGTTCACGAACGGCAGGAACGGCATCAGGACCAGTGCGACGACCGGGAGCAGCGGGGGCCAGTGGTAGCTGCGCACGCCGGTCACCTCGCCAGGAGCCCGAGCCGGCGGACGGCGAGCTCGGCCAGCAGCGCGGCGCCGTCGCCCAGGACACCGTCGTCGAAGCGGGCGCGCGGGGAATGGTTGTCCGGCGAGGATTCCGGGTCGCCCGGACAGGCGCCGAGGAAGAGGTACGCGCCGGGAACCCGTTCCAGCACGCGGGAGAAGTCCTCCGAACCGGTGATCGGATCGGCCATCTCGGTGAACCGCTCCTCGCCGAAGACGTCGCGGATCGTGTCGGCGACGAAGTCGTACGCGGCGGCGTCGTTGACCGTCGCCGGGTATTCCGGTTCGTAGGTGACTTCGACGTCGAGGCCGTGCGCCTGCGCGATGCCGCGGCACACCTGGACCGCGCGCTCCCCCACCCGGGCCGCGACCTCCGGCGAGAACGACCGCAGCGTCGCCTCGAACACCGCGTCGTCCGGGATGATGTTGCGCCGGGTGCCGGCGTGGAACGTGCCGACCGTGACGACCACCGGGTCGAAGACGTCGAAGGTGCGCGTGACCATCGTCTGCAGCGCGGTCACCATCTCGCAGGCGGCCGGGATCGGGTCGAGGGCGTCGTGCGGGGACGAGCCGTGGCCGCCGGAGCCGAGCACGCGGACGGCGAGGGCGCCGGACGCGGCCATCAGCGTCCCGGGCCGGGCGACGAAGTGGCCCTTCGCGTAGCTCGAGGCCGAGACGTGCAGGCCGTACGCGGCGTCGACGTGCTTGCCGGAGGCGGTCAGCACGCCTTCCTCGATCATGTGGCCGGCGCCGTCCCAGCCCTCTTCGCCGGGCTGGAACATGAAGACGACGTCGCCGGGCAGGTCGTCCTTGCGGGCGGCGAGCAGCCGGGCCGTGCCGACCAGGCCCGCGGTGTGCAGGTCGTGGCCGCAGGCGTGCATCGCACCGTCGTGGGCCGAGCTGAACTCCTCGCCGCTGGCCTCGGTGACCGGGAGCGCGTCCATGTCGCCCCGCAGCAGCACGGTGCCGCCGGGCTTGCCGCCGCGCAGGACGGCGGTGATCGAGGACAGGTTCTTGCCGAGGCTCACTTCGAGGGGCAGGCCGTCCAGCGCCGCGAGCACCCGTTCCTGGGTGCGGGGCAGGTGGAGGCCGATCTCGGGGATGCGGTGCAGGTCGCGGCGGAGGGCGACCAGATCGTCGAGCAGGGCGGCGGCGTCCGAGCGCAGGGTCATCCGCAGATCATGCAAGTGTCGAGCACAATGGCCGGGGAAAAACACCGGAACCACCGATGCGGGGCCCGATGAGCGAAGAATCCGCCATGTTGGCCGAGCAGGACCTCAAACTGGTCGACGCGCTCCAAGCCGCGCCGCGGGCGTCGTGGTCGACGCTCGGCCAGGCGCTGGGCCTGGGCGCGGTGACGGCGGCACGGCGCTGGGACGCGCTGGTCGAGCGCGGGGACGCGTGGCTCACCGCGTACGTCGGCGGCGAGCTGACCGCGCAGCTGGCGCTGGCCTTCGTCGAGATCGACTGCGAACCGGGCACCGCGCTCCGGGTGGCGTCCGCGCTGGCCGAGGACCCGCACGTGGTCACCGTCGAGTACCTGGCCGGGCCGTGCGACCTGCTCGTCCACGTCGTCGCGCCGACCCTGCGCGAACTCGGCGCGCACGTGCCCGCGGTGCCCGGCGTGGTGCGGGCGCGGACGGTGCTGTCGCCGCGGATGTTCACCGAGGGCAGCCGGTGGCGGGTCCGGGCGATCTCGCCGGGCCAGCGCGAGGCCCTTTCGGCGAAGCCGGCGAGGAACCGCGCGCCCCTGCGCTTCGGCGACGCGGACCGGGCGCTGATCTTGGCTCTGGGCGCGGACGCCCGCGCGTCGGCGGCGGCGCTGGCGGCTTCGCTGGGCGTCGGGGCGACCACGGTCCGGCGCCGCCTGGACGCCCTGCTCGGCCGCGGCGCGATCCGCATCCGGTGCGAAATCGCCCGTTCGGCGTCGCCGGCGCCGGTCACGGTGACGCTGTGGCTGCGGGTCCCGCCGGACAAGCTGGAGACGACCGCGCGATCGCTGGCGATGTTGCCGGAGGTCCGCATGTGCGCGGCACTGACGGGGGCGGCGAACCTGATGCTGGTGCTGTGGCTGCCGTCCCAGCACGACACGGTGGCGGTGGAGGCGCTGCTCGCGGCGAAGCTCCCGTGGCTGGAGATCACCGCCCGGGCGGTGACGCTGCGGAGCGTGAAGCTGATGGGCCGCCTGCTCGACGCGTCCGGACGCGGAGTGGGACGGGTGCCGCTGGACTTCTGGGCCGCGGTCCCCGTGCCGGAGCACGGGGACCGCAGCGGGGACCGGTCCGGGGGATGAGGGGGTGAGGTGGAGGGAAGCATCCACCGGACCGGGACTGGGGGAACCGGGAGCCGCCTGGGCCGAGGGGCGGCGGTCGACCGGTGCCGCGGAGTTCGGGCTGCTCTCGCCGGCTGGGGTTCGCTGGCCGAGGGGCGGAGTTCACTTGGCCGGCGGGGGGAGGATCTCGCGGGGCGGAGGCGGAGTTCACGTTGCGGGACGGGGATCTCGCTCGCCAGGGCGGGGCTCACGGGACTGAGGGGCGGATTCACGCTGCCGGGGGGATCTCGCGGGCCGGAGGCGGAGTTCACGTTGCGGGGCGGGAATCTCGCTCGCCGGGGCGGATTCGCGGGACTGAGGGACGGATTCGCGTTGCGGGCCGAAATCTTGCTTGCCGGGGCCTGAGGCTCACGTCGCTCACACCGCCGGCGGTGAAGCTCGCTTGCGGAGAAAGGGATTCGCGAGCCGGAGTTCTTGTTGATGGAGTTGGATTTCGCCTGTCGGAGACGAAGCTCGCCGACCGGGGCGGGGCTCGCGAGCCGAGGTGCGGAGTTCGTGAGCCGGGTGGTGGAGCGGTGCTCGCGTCCACATTGGGTCGTTGCTACTGCGGAAGGTCGAGTCCCGGCGCCGGTGGACGTGGGGGTGAGGTGGAGGGAAGACGTCCACCGGGCCGGAACTCGCGGGGCGGGAAGTGGCTCCCGCCGGTTCCTCCTTCGCTGACCCGGCTGGCGCCCGGTCGGGGTGGGGGTGGGGAATCCCGGCCCGGTGGACTGGGGGGTGAGGTGGAGGGAAAGCGTCCACCGGACCGGGGCTCGGGGCGGCGGAACCAAGCGGTTCCGCGGCTTTTCGAGGGGTGGTGCCACCGCCCCGGCGGACCGAAAGGGGGGTGAGGTGGAGGAAGGGTCCGCCGGGCCGGGGTTCGTGGGCGGGTCGGTGCCCGCCGGGTGGAAAGACTGTCGCGAGTGGACTGGACCGCACTCACCGGGGATGCCCGGTGAGTGCGGGACGTCCTACTCGGCGCAGGCCTTGCCGGAGTTGACGCAGTTGACCAGGCGGCCCATGATCTGCTTGCTCATCACGTTCGCGAAGTCGTCGTGGTCGGAGCGCGGGTTGTGCTTCTCCTGGGCGAACGCGTCCACTTTGTACTGGCCGTTCTGCTGGACGTCCTGCGGGACGTCGTAGACCAGCGTCACCTGCAGCTGCGGCACGTTCTTGAAGCCCTTGGGGCACTTGCCCTGCTGGTCGGCGAACACGATGTGCGTGCGGTGGTTGGCGCTGTCGGTGTTCTTGCCGTCCCAGCAGTTCGGGAAGTTGTGGATGCGCTCGACCTTGCTGCCCTGCGGGCAGATCGGGTACAGGTCGGTCAGCCGGTCCTCGAACCCGGTGCACGTCCAGCTGGGCCGGGCGTTCGCCGGGCCGTTGGTGCTCTGCTTGGCGTCGCCGTAGAGGACGCGCAGGCCGAGCGGCATCGCGACGACGTTCTGGGCGCCGCCGCCGATGAACTTCAGGGTCGCGGACTCCGGCTCGATGATCTCGCCGTCGTTGTCGCCGACCTCTTCGTTCTCGCCCTGCGGACCACCCAGCTCCTCGGCCGGCGGTGCCGCGGCAGTGCTGCTCTGGTTGCCGTTCTGGCCGCCGTTCTGCTGGCCGTTCTGGTTGTTCTGGTCCTGGTTGCGCTGACGGCGCTGGCGATCCTGCTGCCCGTCGCGGTTCTGGTCCTGGCCGTCCTGCTGCTGGGCGTTCTGGCCGTCGTTGCGCCCGGCGCTCGTGCGGCCACCGCCGCGGCCGTCGCGCTGACGCTGGTCCTGCTCCTGTGCGGCCTGGGCGTCCTGGCCGCTCTGGTCCTGCTGGACGTCGCCGGTCTTGCCCTGCTGCTTCTGCTGGGCCTGCTGGTTTTCGCTCGCGTTGGCCGCGTCGTCTTCGCGGTCGACGCGGATGACCGGCCAGAAGTAGGCGGACTGGTCACCGTTCTTGCAGGTGGTGTCGCCGGCGAGCAGGCTCTTCAGGCTCGAATCGGCGTCGGTGGTCACGTTCCCGACGTAGTCGTGCAGGTGCTGGGCACCGTTCTTGATCCCGGGCTGCGCGATGAAGTTGTCCGGGTTGTGGTGCGCGCCGTCCGCGTTCGTTCCACAGTCGACGGTGAAGGAGCCCTGGGCGCCCTTCTTCTTCAAGGCCGCGTTCACGTTGTTGCCGGCGGGAACCTTGTTGATGTCGATGAAGAACGACGGGTCCGCCGGGTCCGCGCTGGCCTCGCCCGTGCGGCCCGCGCTGACCGCGACCGCGAGTGCGCCGACGGCGATCGCCAGGCCGATCGCACCCATCGCGATCTTGGTTCGGCGGGCAACGCGGTGCTTGCCCGTCACGGGGGACCGAGAATTCCGGGCCATAGACTAGTTCACCTCGTTCGTTATTCCGGGCGCGCGCCGGTGGCGCGGCGGCCCGGGCAAGAACTACCGTTTGTTTGACGTCGAAATCGCGCGGAACCGGGGGGTCGGGTGGTGCGGTTCCGCCGCGTCGATCTGCATCGGGGGATGCATTGGGGGATACGGGCCCCAGCGCCATGAGGTTCAAAAGCGACCGGTCCGTTATCTGTTCGTTATCTACCGGAACGCAACCGGGCAGCATTCATCCAGGTCATCGCGTTTTCGGGAAGAAAAGATTCAGCGCTGCACGGAAACGAGGACCGAGCCGTCGTCACCGCGGACTTCGAAGCGGCCGATCTGGTCCATCGCGAGGGAGATGGTTCCCTGCAGCCGCAACGGTTCGGGCGAACCCGGGATGCCGAACCCCTTGGGCGGCACCGCCCAGCTGGAGACCACGCGCTCGTCGCCCGCCGTCGAGATGGCGACCAGCTGGCACTTGACCGGGCCGACGATGCCGCGCAGCTCGAGGTCGACGCGGCTGCCCCACTCCACCGGCGAGACCGTCACGAGGGCGTTGACCGCGGACCCGCCGCTGCCGCGCCCGTAGGTCTGACCGCCGCCGGGCTGGACCGCACCGGAGGCGGGTGGCGGCACGCTCGTCGCCAGGACGCTCGTAGCCGGCGGCGCCTGCTTGGTACTCGGGGCGGACAGCGACGCGGGCGGGACGGCGTCGGCGGGCCGGACCGCCAGCGTCACGAGCGGGCCGGCCACGACGAGGGCGGCGGCCGCGGCGCCGGCCAGGAGACCGAGGCGCTTGCGGCGGCGGCGCTTCACCGTGGCCTCTTCCATCAGGCCGCGCAGGACGCGCGGCCCGGGCGCGAGGGTGCGCGGGCTCGGCGCGGGCATCGGGGGTTCCGGCCAGCTGCGCTTGACGAGGTCGAGGACGTCCGGCAGCTGGTAGAGCTCGATCAGGTCGAGCTGGCAGTGCGGGCAGTTCATCAGGTGGGCTTCGAACTGGGAGTTCTCGGCCTCGCTGAGGACGCCGAGCACGTACGCGGCGACATCGGTGTGTGCGGACGCGGCCACCCTCAGCTCACCCCCGCTCACGCAGGGCCCGGCGCAGGGCGCGGACGGCGTGGTGGATGCGGGACTTGACGGTGCCGGGCGGTACGCCGAGCGTCGCCGCGACCTCGTTCACGGTCCGGTCGCGCAGGTAGGTCTGCTGGATGGCCTCCCGCTGCTCGGGCGATAGGCCCTGCAGCGCCTCGTAAACGATCATCGCGGCGAGCGTCCGGTCCGATTCGTCGGACACCGTGATCGCGTCGGATTCGATCTCCTCGAGCTCCTGGGGTCGGACACTGCGGCTGCGCCAGCCGTCGATGACGATCCGCCGGGCCACCGTGAACAACCAGGCACGCAGCATCTCCGGCCGGCGGTCGAGCTTGTCCGCGTTCCGCCACGCCTTGATCAGCGTCTCCTGCACGACGTCTTCGGCCCACTGCCGGTCGTGACCGGTCAGCCGCAGCGCGAACGCCATCAGCGACCCGCCGAACTCCTGGTAGAGCGCCTTCGCCAGATCATCGGAGGCGTCGTTGAGCTCGGCAACGACTTCCTGATCTTGAGCGGGTCTCAGCGCTCGGGTGTGCCGTCCCACGCGGGACATCCTGGTGCTCCGGACGGCCCAAGTCCAGTACCAAACGGTCCCGAAACTTTTTTGAACCGTTTCCGTACCGTGTCCGTATCCCCTACCGAAGACCCCCGACAACGCGTTGTCCCCCGCAACGCTCCGCATCCACCCCGGACCAAATGTCCACTGTGGATCCTTCGCGCGCTTTTCCGTTGCACCTCACGGTACAGCGCGTAGTCATGCCCTCCGGAGGAGCAGTGATCCGCATTCCCCGAACGGCGGTCCCCGCCGCCGTGTGCCTCACCGCACTCGCCCTGCTCACCGCCTGTACCGCCGGCGCCGCCACCACCTCGGCCGGCGGGTACGCCGGCGGCGGCGCCGGGATGCAGATGCCCGGTATGCAGCAGGCCCCGATGACCATCGCGATGCCGCAGCCCATCACCGCCACGCCGAACGACCCGGCGAAGAGCCAGCTCAGGGCCGCGAAGACGTTCGACCTCGGTCCCATGCTCGTCGACGGGACCGGGTTCGCCATCTACCGCTACGACAAGGACACGACCGACCCTTCGCGCTCGAACTGCACCGGTGCGTGCGCGGCCAAGTGGATCCCGGTCAAGGCCGGCGGCACCCTGCCCCCGATCGACGTCGACCAGGCGCTGATCGGCCAGATCACCCGCGACGACGGCACCCAGCAGCTCACCCTGGCCGGCTGGCCGCTGTACCACTTCGCCGGCGACAGCGAACCGGCCGACACGTCCGGCCAGGGCGCGGACCAGGCCTGGTGGCCGATGGCCCCGGACGGCTCCAAGATCACGCTGACCCAGGACCAGTGGAGGCAAAATGCTTTCGGCGTCTGAGTTCGCCGGGCCGGACTTCGCGCTCCGGCCCGACGGCGACCGCTCCCGGCCCCTGGTCCGGGTCATGTTCGTGCTGGTCGCGGTGCTGACCCTGCTCGCGTCGGTGGCCGTGACCTCGACCGCCCAGACCGGCACGGTGTCCGACACCGACGCGGTGCTGCTGACCAAGGTCCGCCAGGCCGGTCTCTGGGAGATGCCCTCGGGCATGATGGCGATGGAGAAGGGCAGCCCGCTCGTCCAGTCCGTCGGCTTCGCGATCATGATGGACCACGGCCGCCTCGACGTGGCCACGCGCGCGCTGTCGGCGAAGCTGAACTCGCCGGTCCCCGACCAGCCCTCCGCCGAACAGCTCGGCTGGCTCGCCGAAGAGATGAACGCGTCGCCGGGGCCGGAGTTCGACCGCATCTTCGCCAACCGGCTGCGTGCGGCGCACGGCCAGGTGTTCGCGGTCCTCGCGCAGCTGCGCGCCGGCACCCGCAACGACGACGTCCGGGCGTTCGCGACCGTCGGCAACCAGGCCGTCATGCGGCACATGACGATGCTCGAAAGCACCGGGATGGTCGACTACACGGCGCTGCCCACGCCGGCCGTTTCCACCACCGCGGCGCCGGTCGGGCAGCCGCTCGGCCTCGACACGTCCCAGATCGCCGTGGTGGGAGCGCTGTTCCTGCTCGTCGGCGGCGGCCTGTTCTACGTGCTGCGCCAGATCAAGGGCAACCGCGGCCGGGCCCGGGCGTCGCGCCGGCCGGCCGCCGTGAGAACCGGGGGCAGCCATGGTTGAGACCTGGCACGAAGCGACGATCTTCGTCACGCAGCAGTTCCAGCCGAAGACGGACCCGGCAGCCCGCGGGCTCGCCGCGTTCGCCGCCCGTGCGTCCTACGCCGCCATGATGCTGACCCTCACCTGGGGGGTGCTCACCGCCACCGGCTGGGTGCGCACGGTCACCGGCCGCAAGGCGCTGCGCAGCTCGCACATGGTCCTGGCGACCGGGACGCTGATCTTCGGCGGCATCCACGCGCTCGGCTTCTTCTACCTGACCATCCAGCCCTACAGCCTGCAGTACCTCTTCCTCCCGTTCCTCGGCGGCCAGGAAGGCAGGCACATCGCCGGCATCGTCGGCTTCGAGGTCATGCTCGCCATCGCGCTCACCGCGGGCCTGCAGCGGTTCACCTCCTACCGCCGCTGGCTGTGGCTGCACCGCTGCGCGTACCCGGCGGTGGCGCTGACCGCGCTGCACGCCTGGTTCGGCTCGATCGCCAACGGCCACCTCGCCGTCGTCTGGCTGGGCGGCATCACGCTGCTCGTCCCGGCGGTCACGGTGTCGCTGCTGCGGTTCATGCCCGCGCGCACCCTCGAACGCATCGGACTAGTGGAAGAGCAGGTGGCGTGATGCCCTTCCGTCTGCCCGGCAGCGGGCCCCGGATCAGCGTCGACAACGACCGGTGCGAGCTCTACGGCATCTGCGCCATGGAGGCACCGGACGTGTTCGACCTCGGCCAGGACGGCCGCCTGCGCTTCCACACGCGGCTGCTGGACGAAACCACCATGGAACAGGCGAAGATGGCCGCTCGCTGCTGCCCGATGCAGGCGGTCGTGATGAGAGGGGACCTCGATGGCTGACGGCGACCGGATCGTCATCGTCGGCGCGGGCGTCGCCGGGCTGCGTGCCGCGGAACGCCTGCGGGAACAGAACTTCGACGGCGAGATCGTGCTCATCGGCGACGAAGCGCGCCGCCCGTACCACCGGCCGATGGTGTCGAAGGCGCTGGTGATGGGGACCGAACGGCCCAGCGACGTGGGCCTTTCGCACTACCTGCCCGACCTCGACGTGCACTGGCGCCTCGGCGCGCGCGTGACGCACCTGGACACCACCGAGCGGGTCGTGCACCTGCCCGGCGGCGAATCCCTCTGGTACGACGGCCTGATCGCCGCCACCGGCGTCTACCCGCGGCACCTGCCCGGGTCACCGCGGCACGACCCGCGCGTGCGGATCCTGCGCACGGTCGAGGACTCGATGGCCGTGCGGCGCTGCCTCAACGCCAGCAAGAAGCCGGCCGTCGTGATCGGCGCCGGCCTGATCGGCAACGAGTTCGCCGCGAGCATGCGGCACATCGGCCGGGACGTCACCCTGGTCGGGCACGCGAAGGCGCCGCTGCACCGCTTCGGCGACCGCGTCTCCAGCGGCGTCGTCGAGGCGCACCACGAGCACCGCGCGAACCTGGCGATGAAGAGCGAAGTCCGGCACTGGATCAGCACGAAGGACACCGTCGGGCTGCACCTGACGAACAACCAGCTGCTGGTCGCCAGCGTCGTCGTGCTCGCCATCGGCAGCGTCCCGTCGGTCGACTGGATGCGCGGCTCCGGCCTCGACATCAGCGACGGCGTGCTCTGCGACTCGAAGCTGTTCGCCGAGGGGGCTTCCGACGTCGTCATCGCCGGCGACATCGCGCGCTGGCCGAACCTGCGCTTCGACGAGACCCCGCGGCGGGTCGAGCACTGGATCAACGCCGTCGAGTCGGCCCGGCACGCGGCGGACAACCTGCTGCTGGGCCAGTCGAGCGCGAAGCCGTTCACCCCGCTCCCCCGCGCCTGGTCGACGTTGTACGACACCCGGCTGCAGATGTGCGGGATGCCGTCGCTGGCCGAGGACACCGTGACGCTCGCGGACGGCATCACCGGCTTCATCCGCGACGGCAGGCTCGTCGGCATCTCCGCGTGGGACAAGCCGAGGGCGATGCTCGACTGGATGGCCGAGCTCGACCGCCGGCTGCCCGCACCCGACTACGTGCCCGAGCCGGAACCCGCGCCCGTCGCGGAGGTCCCGGTCGTCGAGCCGTCGGTCGCCGCGCTGGCGGCCGAGGTGCCGCCGGAGTTCGACAGCGGCTTCGACCACCAGGCCTTCGAGCGCGAGTTCGAAAGCGAGTTCGCCAACGACATCCCCACGACGGCGTTCCCCGCGCAGGCCCTGCCGACCCCGCCGACCACGGCGTTCGCCGCGCAGCCCGGAGCGGCGCTGCCGACGATGGCCATCCCGATGGGGAGGTAGTGAGAGCCGGGGCGGGGCTGCGCGCGGCGGCCCTGTCCCTTGCCGGTCACCACGCCCCCTCCGCGGCTGGGCGGTGTGGTGACCGGCCCCAACGTCCCCCTGCCCGCCTCGCGTCGACAGAACCGCGAACGTCCGGCGGGCCGGAGAGGACCATCCCGAGGGAACCCGACGCCCCCGGGGTGGTCTTCTTCCGGCGCACCGGGCGGGGGCCCGGGGTCGATCGCCGTGACGGGGTTTCCCGGCGCGGCAACGGAACCGTGGGGGTCTTCGCGGTGGAAGGGTATGCCGCCGCGAAGGCCGTCACGGCTCCGGTCGGGGTTGCACCGGTGCACGGCCGTCCCGGGGGAACGGGAACCCCCGGGACGGTCTCCGCCACCAGGCTCCCCCGGCGACCAGCGCGCCGAGGACCAGCACGGCGACCCCGGCCACGCGCAGCCCGGCGTCCGTGCCGGCGACGAACGCCGTGACGACGTCCTGGGCGTGCCCGGTCCTGGCCAGCGCTTCGGCCACGGTGTGGGAACCGCGGGCGTCCGGCGGAAGTGCGGCGGCGAACCGGGCGGTCATGACCGTGCCGATCACGGCGACGCCGAGCGCGCTGCCGAATTCGCGGGTGGTGGCCTGCAGCCCGGTGCCGACGCCGGCCTGGGCGGGCGGCAGCGAGCCGGCGATCACGCCGGACAGCGTCGGCAGCGCCAGCGTCACGCCGATCCCGGTCAGCACCAGCCAAGCCGCGTACTCCGCGTACGGCGTCCGCGCGTCGCTCGTGGACAGCCCGAGCAGACCGCCGCCGACGAACGCGAAGGCGAGCGCCACCGTGGCGTCGAGGCCGGCGCGCCGGGCCAGGCGCCCCACGTGCCGGCCGCCGAGGATGATCGGGATCGTCAGCGGGACGATCCCCAGCCCGGTCCCCAGCACGCCGAACCCCTTGGCGTACTGGAGGAACGACGCGTTGACGTAGAACAACGCGAACATGCCGAAGAAGACCGTGGTCATGCCGAGGCAGGCGCTGCGCAGGCCCGCGATCCGGAACAGCCGGGGGTCCAGCAGTGGGTGCCCGGCCCTGAGCTCCCGCAGCGTCCAAGCGGTGAACAGCACCGCGGCACCGGCGAAGCCGAACACGACGACCGGGCTTCCCCACCCCGCTTCCGGGCCTTGGACGATCCCGACGAGCAGCGCGACCGACGCGCCGACGAGCAGCAGCGCGGCCAGCGGGTCGAGCGGGCGGTCGTGGCGCGAGGACACCGGCGCGCTCCGGGCCACCAGCGCGGCCGCGGTGAGGGCGACCGGGACAGCGGCGGCGAACAGCCACCGCCACGAACCGGCGGTCAGCACCAGCCCGCCGCCGACGTTGCCGGCGACGCCGCCGATGCCGGTCATCGACGCCCAGGTGGCGATGGTGGCGGCCCGCCGCTCCGCGGGCACGGCGTGCAGCAGGACGGCGAGCGAGTTGGGCAGCACCGCCGCCGCGCCGACGCCGGTGAGCGCCCGGCCGGCGAGCAGCACCACGACGTCCGGGGCGAGCGCCGACACCAGCGCGCCCGCCGCGAAGAGGACGAGGCCGGCCAGCAGGACGCCCTTGCGGCCGAACCGGTCACCCGCGGCGCCGCCGGGGATGACCAGGCAGGCGAACACGACGACGTAGGTGTCGACGATCCAGACGAGCGCCGACGCGGACGGGTGCAGCGCGCTCGCGGCGAGCATCGGGACGGCGAGGTTGACGGCCGCGACCATCCCGACGACGAGCACGACGCACGCGCACATCAGGGTGACCAGGTGCTTGAACTCCATGGGCCCGACGCTAAGGACGTCGTGGGGTGTCGTGCCACGCAACTTCGTCAAGGCAGGTTTGCGTACAGTGCAACCGTGGACCTGAACCTCCTGCGCGTGTTCGACGCGCTGCTGCGGGACGGGAGCGTCACGGCGGCGGCCGAGCGCCTGAACCTGTCGATCCCGGCGACGAGCCGCGCGCTGGGCCGCCTGCGGCGGGCGATGAACGACCCGATCCTGGTGCGCGCCGGTCGCGGGATGGCCCCGACGCCGTTCGCGCTGCGCACCGCCCCGCGCGTGCGCTCGCTGCTGGAGGAGGCATCGGCGCTGATCAGCACCGAGGTGGCGATCGCCGACCTCGAGCGCACGTTCACGATCCGCATCAACGACGGCGTGGCGGCCACCCTGGCCACCGCGGCGGCCGAAGCGACGGCGGCGGCCGCGCCGGGGGTCACGCTGCGGTTCGTGGCGGAGGGGACGGAAAGCGCGGAGGCGCTGCGCGACGGCTCGATCGACCTGGACATCGGCGTGGGCGAGCACGCGGCCCCGGACATCCACAGCACGGTGCTCTACCGCGAACGCCTGGTCGCGGCGGTGCGCGCGGACAGCCCGCTGGGCAGGCACCGCCGCCCGACGCTGGCGCAGCTGTGCCGCTACCCGCACGTGTCGGCGTCCCGGCGGGGACGGGCGCGCGGCCCGTTGGACGAGGTCCTGGCGGCGGCGGGGTTGCAGCGCCGGGTGGCGGCGGTGGTGCCGACGTCGGCGGTGGCGGCGCTGGTGGTGTCGTCGAGCGAGTACGTGGGGCTGCTGCCGCAGCGGCTGGCCGAGCAGCACGGCCCGGCGCTGGGCCTGCGGTGGTTCCCGGTGCCGGCGGAGCTGCCGGAGGTGGAGGTGCGGCTGTCGTGGCACGCACGGCTGGACGCGGACCCGCCGCAACGCTGGCTGCGGGAGACGATCGCCGAAGCACTCCGCTGACCCGGGCGCGTGTGGCCGTGGTCCGGATGGCATGAACGACCCTTTCACGACGTCCGGCGCCGTGAAAGGGTCGTTCATGGCATCCCGGACCGGCACGGACGGGGCGGGCTCGGGCCGACGCGGGCGGGCTCCGACGTCAGGGGCCCCGGCAAAGTCGGATCGGAGCGGTCGGCCCGGCGGCCCGTACCGTCATGAACGAGTCGTTCATGTCATCCGGCGCCGTGAAAGGGTCGTTCATGGCGTCGCGACCGGGCCGCGCCGGGGTCCGATCCGCTCCGCTCGCGCCGTCCGGTGTGGCACGATTCCCTCGTGACCAGCACCGCCGCCTCGGCGCAGTACCTGCGCGACCTCGCGCTGCTTCGCCGTGTCCGGGACCGGATCGATCGCGAGTACGCGCAGCCGCTCGACGTCGAAGCGCTCGCGAGCGGGGTGAACATGTCGGCCGGGCACCTCAGCCGGCAGTTCCGGAAAGCCTACGGAGAGTCACCGTACTCGTACCTCATGACGCGGCGGATCGAACGGGCGATGGCGTTGCTGCGGACCGGGGAGCTGAGCGTCACCGAGGTCTGCTTCACCGTCGGCTTCTCCTCGCTCGGCACCTTCAGCACCCGGTTCGCCGAGCTGGTGGGCGTGCCGCCGAGCGTCTACCGCGAGCAGCAGGCCGAGGCGACCGTCGGGATGCCGCCGTGCGTGGCCAAACAGGTCACCAGACCGATCAGGAATCGAGAAGCGCGACCGCAGGCGCACACATAGTGTGACGGCCATGGACGTCACCATTCACGCGAGCTTCCTGCCGCACACCGACCCGGAAGCGTCGCTCGCCTTCTACCGCGACCTGCTCGGCTTCGAGGTCCGCCAGAACGTCAAGTACGGCGCCATGCAGTGGATCACCGTCGGCCCGCCGAACCAGCCGGACACCGCGATCGTGCTGTCGCCGGTGTCCGCGACGCCGGGGCTGACCGACGACGAACGCCGCATGATCGCCGAGATGATGGCCAAGGGCACCTACGCCTCGGTCAACCTGGCCACCAAGGACCTCGACGCCCTCTTCGCGAAGCTCGAGGCGGGCAACGCCGAGGTCGTCCAGGAGCCGGTCGAGCAGCCCTACGGCATCCGTGACTGCTCCTTCCGCGACCCCGCCGGCAACCTGCTGCGCATCCAGGAGCTGCGCTGACCACGGCCGCGGCGCCGCCCGGCTACCGCGAAGTGCCGGGCGACCGGCGGGTCGCCGGCCTGCTCCTGGGGGACGCGCCGGCCGGCGTCGGCACAGGCATGCCGCTGGTCGCCCCGCTGAGTCCTCGGCCGCACACCGGAAAGGAACCGACATGTGCCTGAGCCTCGCCGTCGCCGCGCGGAAGCACCTGGCCGAATTGACGCTGCTGCGCCGCGTCCGCGACCGCATCGACCGCGAATGCGATCGGCCGCTCGACGTCGAAACGCTGGCGCTCGGCGTCGGCCTGCCGGTCACGCAATTCGTGCACCGGTTCCAGGAGGCTTTCGGCCTTTCCCCGCACGATTACCGGCGAGCCGCCGAAACCGTCAGGAATCGAGAAGCACGGGCCGCGCGGGCGAAAGCAGCGTGACCTCCGTGAACCCACCGAACGCTGGAGAACCCCGATGACCAAGCCCACGCGGAAGAGCGCGTCGCACACCGCCGACAGCCACGACCTGATCCGCGTCCACGGCGCTCGCGTGAACAACCTCAAGGACGTCAGCGTCGAACTGCCGAAGCGGCGCCTGACGGTGTTCACCGGGGTCTCCGGCTCCGGCAAGAGCTCCCTGGTGTTCAGCACGATCGCGGCCGAGTCGCAGCGGCTGATCAACGAGACCTACAGCACCTTCGTGCAGGGGTTCATGCCGACGCTCGCGCGGCCCGACGTCGACGTGCTCGACGGGATCACCACCGCGATCATCGTCGACCAGGAGCGGATGGGCGCGAACTCGCACTCCACCGTCGGCACCGCGACCGACGCGAACGCGATGCTGCGCATCCTGTTCAGCCGGCTGGGCACGCCGCACATCGGTTCGCCGCAAGCGTTTTCGTTCAACGTCGCCTCGATCAGCGGTGCCGGCGCGGTGACCATCGAGAAGGCCGGGCGGCAGATCAAGGAGCGCCGCAGCTTCAGCATCACCGGCGGCATGTGCCCGCGCTGCGAGGGCCGCGGCAAGGTCAACGACATCGACCTCACCGCGCTCTTCGACGAGACCAAGTCGCTCAACGAAGGCGCGATCACGATCCCGGGCTACAGCATGGAAGGCTGGTACGGCCGCATCTTCCGCGGCTCCGGCTTCTTCGACCCGGACAAGCCGATCAAGAAGTTCACCAAGAAGCAGTTCGACGACCTGGTGTACAAGGAACCGACCAAGATCAAGGTCGAGGGCATCAACCTCACCTACTCGGGACTGGTGCCGGCGATCCAGAAGTCCATGCTGTCCAAGGACGTCGACTCGATGCAGCCGCACATCCGTGCGTTCGTCGAGCGGGCGGTGACGTTCCAGACCTGCCCGGAGTGCGACGGCACGCGGCTTTCGGCGGAGGCCCGGTCGTCGAAGATCGACGGGATCAGCATCGCCGACGCGTGCGCGATGCAGATCAGCGACCTCGCCGGCTGGGTCGGGAAGCTCGCCGAGCCGTCGGTCGCGCCGCTGCTGGACGCGCTGAAGCACACGCTGGACTCGTTCGTCGAGATCGGCCTCGGCTACCTCTCGCTCGACCGTCCATCCGGGACGCTGTCCGGCGGGGAAGCCCAGCGCACCAAGATGATCCGCCACCTCGGGTCGTCGCTGACCGACGTGACGTACGTCTTCGACGAGCCGACGATCGGGCTGCACCCGCACGACATCCAGCGGATGAACGAACTGCTGCTGCAGTTGCGGGACAAGGGGAACACGGTGCTCGTCGTCGAGCACAAGCCGGAGGCGATCGCGATCGCCGACCACGTCGTCGACCTCGGGCCGCACGCCGGTTCCGCGGGCGGCGAGGTTGTCTTCGAGGGCACTGTGGACGGTCTGCGCAAGAGCAAGACCCTGACCGGGCGCCACCTGGACGACCGCGCGTCGCTGAAGTCCTCGGTGCGCTCGCCGTCGGGGTTCCTGGAGGTGCGCGGCGCTTCGACGCACAACCTGCAGGACGTCGACGTCGACATCCCGCTCGGCGTGCTGGTGGTCGTGACCGGGGTGGCGGGTTCGGGCAAGAGCTCCCTGATCCACGGCTCGGTGTCCGGCGGCGAGGGCGTGGTGACGGTGGACCAGACCGGCATCCGCGGTTCCCGCCGCAGCAACCCGGCGACCTACACCGGCCTGCTGGAGCCGATCCGCAAGGCGTTCGCCAAGGCCAACGGCGTCAAGCCGGCGCTGTTCAGCGCCAACTCCGAGGGCGCCTGCCCCAACTGCAACGGCGCCGGCGTCGTCTACACCGACCTCGGCATCATGGCGGGCACGTCGACCCCGTGCGAAGTGTGCGAGGGCAAGCGCTTCTCGGCGGAGGTGCTGGAATACACCTTCGGCGGCCGCGACATCAGCGAGGTCCTCGGCATGTCGGTCGCCGAGGCCCAGGAGTTCTTCGCCGACGGCGACGCGAAGACCCCGGCGGCGCACAAGATCCTGACGCACCTGTCCGACGTCGGCCTCGGCTACCTCACACTCGGCCAGCCCCTGACCACCCTGTCCGGCGGCGAGCGCCAGCGCATCAAGCTGGCGACGCACATGGCGGAACAGGGCGGGGTGTACGTCCTGGACGAGCCGACGGCGGGCCTGCACCTGGCCGACGTCGAGCAGCTGCTCGGCCTGCTCGACCGCCTGGTGGACTCCGGCAAGTCGGTGATCGTGATCGAGCACCACCAGGCGGTGATGGCCCACGCGGACTGGATCGTCGACCTCGGCCCCGGCGCGGGCCACGACGGCGGGAAGATCGTGTTCGAGGGCACGCCGGCGCAGCTGGTGAAGGCGCGGAAGAAGACCCTGACGGGCCGTCACCTGGCCGAGTACGTGGGCTGACCGAAGCACTCCGATGTGGCGTTCGGTGCGTCGGACGCAACCAACGCCACTCGGGGCGCTCGCATACCAGCGCGGCCGGTAGGGCTGGCCCCCCGAAGGTGCCGGGAGCCCACCGCATTCCGCTGGAGCCCGCCGTCGTGAAGACTCGGGTGGGTGACCGCAGACAACCTCGTGCGCACCGGGAGCGACTTCGCCCGGCTGAGCCACCGCATCTCCGCCGCCGGCCTGATGGCGCGCCGTCCCGGCTACTACGCCCTCCGGATCTCCGTCGTCGCCGGGCTCTTCGCCGGCGGGTGGGTGGCGTTCGCCTTCCTCGGGAACTCGTGGTGGCAGCTCGCCGTCGCGGCGTTCACGGCCGTCATGTTCGGGCAGATCGCGCTGCTCTCCCACGATCTCGCGCACAAGCAGGTGTTCCGGCGCCGCCGGCCGACCGAGGTCGCCGGGATGGTGGCGGGCAATCTCGGGGTCGGGATGAGCTACGGCTGGTGGATGGACAAGCACACCCGCCACCACGCCAACCCGAACCACGAGGAGCTCGACCCCGACGTCGACCCGGACATCCTGGTGTGGTCGAAGGACCAGGCGCGCGCCAGCCGCGGGGTGGCCCGGTTCATCGGGCGCTACCAGGCGTTCCTGTTCTTCCCGCTGCTCACCCTCGAAGGGCTGAACCTGCACTGGTCGGGGATCCGCGCGGTGCGCAAGCCGGGGCTGCGCCACCGCAAGACCGAGGCCGCGCTGCTCGTCGCGCACCACGTCCTGTACTTCGGCGCGCTGTTCACCGTCCTGTCCCCCGGCATGGCATTGCTGTTCTTCGCCGTCCACCAAGGACTGTGGGGTGTCTACATGGGGTCGATCTTCGCGCCGAACCACAAGGGCATGCCGACGCTGACCGGGCCCGCCGAGCTGGACTTCCTGCGCAAGCAGGTGCTGACGTCCCGCAACGTCCGCGGCGGCCTCGTCACCGACGTCGCGCTCGGCGGCCTCAACTACCAGATCGAGCACCACCTGTTCCCCAGCATGCCGTCGCCGCACCTGCGGCGGGCGCAGCCGATCGTCCAGGCCTACTGCGCCGAGCTCGGTGTCCCCTACCTGCAGACGAGCCTGGTCGAGTCCTACCGGCAGGCCCTCACCCACCTGCATGAAGCTGGGGCCCCTCTCAGGAACCGTTCGTAGACTCGGGTCATGAGGAAGACGATCGCGGCCCTGCGTGACCTGCCGGCGGCGTTCGGCGCGAAGGCGTCCGGGGCGCGAGCCGAGCGGATGCGTTCTTCGCCGCAGTTCGACGGCAAGGTGTTCCGCAACGTCGCCCCGCGCCACCCGATGACGGCGGCGTCGATGCGGACCATCTTCCGCGAGATGTTCTTCGGCGAGCACCGCGAACTGCGCAAACCGGGCGGCGCGGTCCCGCTGGTCGCGGCGGCCCCGGTCGATTCGGCCGAGGGCGTGCACCTGACCTGGTACGGCCACGCGTCCACGCTGGTCGAGCTCGACGGCGCCCGCGTGCTGCTGGACCCGGTGTGGAGCGAGCGCGTGTCCCCCGCGGCGTTCGCCGGCCCGCGCCGGCTGCACGAACCGCCGGTGCCGCTGTCGGGCGTCGGCCGGGTCGACGCGGTCGTGATCTCCCACGACCACTACGACCACCTGGACCTGGCCACCATCCGCGAGCTGGTGACGTCGACGACGGCGCCGTTCCTGGTCCCGCTCGGGGTCGGCGCGCACCTGGAACGCTGGCGCGTGCCGGCCGCCCGGATCATCGAACTCGACTGGCACGAAGAGGCCGAGGTGGCGGGCGTCCGCTTCGTGGCGACGCCGGCCCAGCACTTCTCCGGCCGCGGCATCTCCAACGACGGCACGCTGTGGACGTCGTGGGCGCTGCTGGGCCCGTCCCACCGGGTGTTCTACAGCGGTGACACCGGCTACTTCGACGGCTTCGCGAAGACCGGCACCGAACTCGGCCCGTTCGACGCGGCGCTGATCCAGATCGGCGCGTACGCCCCGCTGTGGCCGGACATCCACATGACACCGGAGGAAGGCGTCGCGGCGGGCCTCGACGTCCGGGCGAAGCTGCTGGTCCCGGTGCACTGGGCGACGTTCCAGCTGGCGATGCACCCGTGGGGCGAGCCGGCGGACCGCGTGTGGCGCGAAGCGAAGGCGGCCGACCTGACCCTGGCGATCCCCCGCCCGGGCGAGCGCATCGACGTCACGGCACCCCCACCGGTGGACGGCTGGTGGCAGGCACTGTGACCGGCGGCCGCGCGGAGCTCACCGCCTCGACCGGGTGATGGCGAGGCCGCGCCCGGCCGGCCGCGTTCGTGCCGGACCGCCGCTTCTCCACGCGGCGGCCGCGCGAACGGGCGTTGCCGCGCGCGGGCACCACGGGTGAGGATGGGCGGGAGACCGACCTGACGAGCGCGCCCGAGGGGCCGCGGGCGTCGGCCGAGCACGGGAGCGCGTGTGAAGCTCAAGCTGGACCTGCACGACATCTACAACCGCGGCGGCGAGATCGACCGGGCCCTGCGCGCGGTCATCGACGAGGCCGTCGCCAAGAAGGCGCCGCTCGTCGAGATCATCCCCGGCAAGGGGTCGGGTCAGCTGAAGAAGCACGTGCTGCGGTTCCTCGAGCGCAAGGACGTCAAGGTGCTCTACCACCGGGTCGAGAAGGACAAGGACAACTTCGGCCGGGTGTTCGTGCACTTCCGCTGGAAGTGATCAGAACCGGGTGTCGTGCCGGGTTTCGGCCCACGCGCGATCCCACGCCGTCGAGTGGAGGCGGCCCAGGACGAACCGGCCGGCGCCGTACAAACCGGCCAGGGAGCCCGTGATCGCGACCCACAGCAGGATCGCCGCGAAGACGCCGTCGGCCGCCGACGTCGACGGGGACAGCGGCTCCGCAGTCAGTTCGCCGCGCTGGTCGAGCCAGACGGACACGCGGGTGCCGGCCGGGCTGCCCGCGTCGGCGAGGACGTCACCGGTGTGGCGGGCGCCGCGGGTGTCGAACCAGGCGGCCTGGACCGTCGTCTGGTCGGCCGGGGCGCCGGCGCCGTCGGTGCTGTAGGTCTGGCTGGGCGCCGCGGCTAGCGAGACCGCCGTCGCCGGGTGGCGGGTCGTGCGCTCCTGCTCGGCGCGGGTGGTCTGCGCGGCGTAGGTCTCGGAGCCGAACGCCGCCGCGAACGGCACGGCCAGCAGCGCGCCGGCGATCACCAGGAGGAGCAGGAGGGACTCGAGCCGGTCGCCCGTGCGCGCCAGCGGGTTGCGCCCGGGGTGCAACCGGCGCCGGAACCGGGCGATCCGTCCGCTGGGCCTGCGCATGCGCGACTCACTCCTCCCAGAAGACGTCATCTCGATAACAGTGTGCGCGCAGGGGCTCGACTTTTTCTCGCGAATGGGATGCGGCCCACCTGTGAACCGGTGCACAACCACCCGGTCGTGCTAACTCGCCGCGATCGCCGAGCACAGCGCGTGAGCGATTTCCCGTCCGGTGACGTCGGTGTGGCCCCGCACGAAGCGCTCCGCGCGGAGGTTGTGCGGCACGCCCGGCCGCCACCGGTAGGTCCCGGTCACCGGGACCAGCTCCGCGGCGACGGCTTCGGCGGTCCGCTGCGCGCCGTCGTGACCCATGGCGCCGTACGGCGCGTCCCCGATCCGGGCCGCGATCGCGTACGGGACGCCGACGACGAAATCGGCGGCGGAGTGCGTGACCAGGATCGGCCCGCGCACGACCCGCTCGTCCAGCACGCGGCGGAACACGCCCGCCCGGCCGCCGCCCCAGTCCGCGGCGAAGCCGAAGTGCGAGAACGCGGCCTGCAGCAGGGTGAGCGTCGCCAGTGAGCCGGCCGGGAGCGCGCCGGCGGCCGCCGTCACCAGCCGCGCGCCGAAGCTGTGGCCGACGAGGTGGATCTTCGGCCCGCCGGGCGACGTCGCCAGCAGCGGCGCGAGCCCGCGGACGCCCACCTCGTTCGCGCGGGCTTTGAGCTCGTAGCAGGCGAGGAAGTCGAGCAGGTGCGTCGCCGCGGCCTTCCCGAGCCGGTCCATGACGGTGCCGCCGGGGAGGGTGAACAGCTGCGTCGAGGCGTCTTCGTGGTCGTCCGCGCCCCGGGTGGCCACCGACAGCAGCGCCGCGGCGAACGCGGTGCGCGCGGTGGCGCGGACCGGCAGCGCCGGCACGAGGTCGGCCGCGGCGTCGATGGTGAGCCGCTGGCCGGGCACGAGGTCCCGCAGCAGGTCGAGCCGCTCCGGCAGCCCGGCGTCCGGCCCGGCGGTTTTCCGCGACGGCCAAAGCACGCAGACGAGGGCGATCCCCCGCCCGGCCCCGCCGACCGACCGCATCGACCCGGCGAGGGCCGAGCAGAGCAGGCGCGCGACCAGGTGCCCGTCGTTCCAGCCGTGGCAGAGGACGACGAGATCGGTGACGCCCGGGGCGCCGGCCAGCTCCCGAACGGCCGCACCCCGGTCCCCGACGAGCTCACCGGCCGGGCCGAATTCGACCTCGGCGGCCGGGAAACCGCACCACTGCACGGGCTCCTCCTCGGGCGACGACTCCGGGAAAGTCGCGCGCACCCCGGCGCCCGTTACGGGAAATGGGCCGCGGGGTGCACCCCGCTTCGAAACCGGAACGCCGGCCCGCGCACCCGAGCGCAGCGGGCGGCAACCGTGGCCGCCGGTCAGAGCCAGTCGTCCGGGCGGGGCCACGGCATCAGCGCCGCCAGTGCGTCCCGCGCCGGCTCGGTCACCGCGTAACGGCCCCGGTGGAACAGCAGCGGCCGCGCCTCCGAAGGCGCACCCAACGCCGTGACCCGGCCGATCACGACGTAGTGGTCCCCCGCCTCGTGCACCGCCTCGAGAGAACAGTCGATCCACGTCAGCGCGCCATCGAGCAGCGGCGCCCCGGACGGGGCCGGCGTCCAGGCGACCCGGGCGAACTTGTCCGCACCCCGGGCACCGAACACCGCGCTGATCTCCTGCTGGTCCTCCGCCAGCACGTTGACGGCGAACCGCCCCGCCGCGGCGAGAACCGGCCAGGTCCGCGAAGTCCGGGCCGGGCAGAACAGCACCAGCGGCGGATCCAGCGACAACGCGGCGAACGACTGGCAGGCGAACCCGGCGAGAGTGTCGCCGTCCCGGCCGGTGACCACCGTGACTCCCGTGCAGAAGTGCCCGAGCACGCTGCGGAAGCCGGCCTGGTCGACCGCCATCGCGGTCATGACCCGGGCGGCCGCGCACCGACCGAGAAGTCGTGTCCCCACAACGAAACCGCGGTGCTTTCGCGGGCGATCCAGTTGTCGTCGTCGACCTGGCGGCCCTCGCACCCGAACTCGACGTCGAAGCCACCCGGGGTCTTCATGTAGAACGAGAGCATCAGGTCGTTGACGTGCCGGCCGAGGGTGGCCGACATCGGGACCTTGCGGCGGATCGCGCGGTCGAGGCACAGGCCGACGTCGTCGGTGTTCTCCACCTCCACCATCAGGTGCACGATCCCGCTCGGTGTGGGCATCGGCAGGAACGCCAGGCTGTGGTGGCGCGGGTTGCACCCGAAGAAGCGCAGCCACGCGGGCGCGCCGTCGACGGGACGGCCGACCAGCTGCGGTGGCAGGCGCATCGAGTCGCGCAGCCGGAAGCCGAGGACGTCCCGGTAGAACCGCAGCGACGCCTCGTCGTCCTTTGTGGACAAAACGACGTGACCCAGCCCCTGCTCGCCGGTCACGAACTTGTGGCCGTACGGGCTCACCACGC
This sequence comes from Amycolatopsis sp. NPDC049159, assembly GCF_040648295.1. Lineage (NCBI taxonomy): Bacteria > Bacillati > Actinomycetota > Actinomycetes > Pseudonocardiales > Pseudonocardiaceae > Amycolatopsis > Amycolatopsis sp. NPDC049159. Next base: position 349,754 of record NZ_JBEZDL010000002.1, on the reverse strand, counting down.
GCCGGTGCTGCAGCGCGACGCCGTGGAACACCTCCTGGGTGTTGCCGGACGGGTCATCGAAGCTGATCAGCTCGTCGACGCGCCGGTCGGCGAGTTCGTCGGGCGTGCCTTCCTTGTACGGCACGGACGCACTGTCCAACCGGGACCGGATCTCGGCCAGTTCGGCGGCGTTCGCGGCTTCCCACCCGGTGACGGCCAACCGGTCGGCGGAGCCGGGTGAGACGACCAGCCGTGCCGGGAAGTCGTCCATGCGCAGGTAAAGCGCGTCCGGGTCGATGCCGCTGCCTTCGACCATGCCGAGCACCTTGAGCCCGTACTCGCGCCACGCGGCCATGTCGGTGGCTTCGACGCGCAGGTAGCCCAGTGACCGGATGCCCATCAGGAACTCCCGAGGAAGTCGAGGGCCAGCCGGTTGAACTCGTCGAACTTCTCCAGCTGGGCCCAATGCCCGCAGCCGCCGAACACGTGCAGCTGCGCGCGCGGAATCGTCTTGCACGCCACCAGCGCGCCGTCCAAGGGATTGACGCGGTCCTCGCGGCCCCAGATCAGCAGCACGCGCTGGCGCAGCCGGTGGGCTTCGCGCCAGAGCATGCCTTCTTCGTAGGTTCCGGGCTGGGCGAACGACATCCCCATCGCGCGCATCGCGGCCAGAGACTCCGGGGTGTTCGCCGCGGCGAAGCGGTCGTCGATCAGCTCGTCGGTGATCAGCTTCTGGTCGTGGACCATGATGCGCAGGAACGCTTCCATGCGCTCACGGCTGGGGTGGGCCGCGAAGCGGCCGAGGTTCTTGACGCCTTCGGTGGGGTCCGGCGCGAACAGGTTGACGCTCAGCCCGCCCGGCCCCATCAGCACCAGCCGACCGGCGCGCTCGCCGTGGTTCAGCGCCAGCCGGACCGCCGCGCCGCCACCGAGCGAATTGCCGACGAAGTGGGCGCGCTCGATCCCCAGGGCGTCCATCAGCCCGGCGACGGCGTCCGCGCTGTGCCGGAAGTACTGCGGGTGCTCGGTCGGTTTGTCGGAGCGGCCGAACCCGGGCTGGTCGACGGCGATCGTCCGGTAGTGCTTGGCGAACTCCGGCAGGTTGCGCCCGAAGTTGCTCCACGCCGAGGCGCCGGGCCCGCCGCCGTGCAGCAGGATGACCGTCTCGGCGTGCTCGGCGCCCGCTTCGTGGTAGTGCAGGTTCAGCGAACCCGCCCGGACGTACTTGCCTTCCGGAGCGGCCATCAGTACATCGCGTTCTCGACGGGGAGCCCGAAGGCTCCGGTGCCGAACATGACGTAGGCGCGCTCGGCGTCGTTCGCCGCGTGCACCCGGCCCGCGTGCGCGTCGCGCCAGAAGCGCTGGATCGGCGTGCCGCGCTGGATCGCGCGGCCGCCGGAGTTCTCGAAGAGCCGGTCGATCGCGGCGATCGCGCGTTCGGTGCCGCGCACCTGGTCGCGCCGGACGCGCAGCCGGAGATCGGTGGGCAGCCGCTCCTCGCGCTCGGCCAGTTCGTACAGCTCCTCGATGTTGCGGGTCAGCTGCAGCCACGCCGCGTCGATTTCGCTGGCCGCCTCGGCGATCCGCACCTTGGCGAACGGGTCCTCTTTGGACTGTTCACCGGCGTACGCGGCCCGCACGCGCTTGCGCTGGTGCTCGACGTGCGCGTCGTAGGCGCCTTGGGCCATGCCGATGATCGGCGCGGTGATCGTGGACGGGTGCACGGAACCGTACGGCAGCCGGTACAGCGGCCCGGGGTTGATCGCCTGGCCCGGCACCTTGCACTTCGACGTCGCGATGAAGCTGAGCGCCCGGTGCTGCGGGATGAAGACGTCTTCGACGACGATGTCGTTCGACCCGGTGCCGCGCAGGCCCACGGTGTCCCAGACGTCCACGATCGCGTAGTCCGCGATGGGCAGCAGGTAGGTGCAGAAGTCGACCGGCTTGCCGCCGGAGAACGCGGGTCCCCCGAGCAGCACCCACGTGCAGTGGCCGGAGCCGGAGGAGAAGCTCCAGCGGCCGGACAGCCGGTAGCCGCCTTCGACGACCTCGGCCTTGCCCATCGGCGCGTACGACGACGAGATCCGCACGTCCTGGTCCGCGCCCCAGACCTCTTGCTGGGCCTGCTGGTCGAACAGCGCCACGTGCCACGGGTGGACGCCGAGGATGGAGGCGACCCAGCCGGTGGACCCGCACGCGCTCGCGATCAGCTTGACCGCGGTGTAGAAGCTCACCGGGTCGGTTTCGAGGCCCCCGAAGGACTTCGGCTGCAGCATCTTGAAGAACCCGGTCTCCTGCAGGGCCTTCACGGACTCCTCGGGGACGTTCCGCGCGTCCTCGGTGTCCTGGGCCCGTTCCCGCAGGACCGGCAGGAGGTCCCGGACCCCGGCGATCACCTGCTCGTTCATGCGCAGTCCTCTCTCGCGTTCACTGCGCCAAGACTAGAACACGTTCTCGTTTTTGTCGAGAACACCCTGCGCCAGCGCGCTGTTGATCCCCGCCCTGCGGCCGGAAAACACGCAGTCGGCCAGGGACAGACCGCTCACGTAGGACCTGGAACAGATTCCCACGGCGGTGCGCCCGGCGGCGTAGAGGCCCGGGATCGGCGCCCCCGCCGCGTTCCGCACCGCGCCGGTGTCCTCGTCCACGACCAGGCCGCCGAGGGTCAGCATCGGCGTCGGGTAGCCGAGGTTCGGCCGCACCGAGATGTCGATGAGCGAGTACGGCGGGTGCGCCAGGCGCCGCGCGAACTCGGCGGGCTTGCCCACCGGATCGCGATCGCCGTGGTAAGCCTCGACGCTGGCGCGCAGCCCCTGCGGGTCGACGCCGGCCTTGCGCGCCACCTCTTCGACCGACGCGCCGGTCACGCGGCCGCGGCGCAGCAGGTACCGCAGCTGGAGGCCCTGGAACCACTGGCTTTGCGCCTTCGTGTCCCGGCGGGCGTCGGCCACGACCGGCGCGTCGACGAGCAGCCAGCCCCGGCCCCCGTGCTCCTCGATGAGCTTCTCCCCGACCGCGGCGCCGTACCGGGATTCGTCGATGACCCGGCGGCCCGCGGCGTCCACGATGATCCCGCCGAGGAACGCGCTGGGCGGGGTGATGAACCGCCACGCGGAGATCCGGCCGAGCTCGCCGGTCGCGCCGCCGGCCTCGACCCCGAGGCGGATGCCCGATCCGTCGTCCGCGGACGTGCCGAGCGGGAGGCCGCCGCGGTACGCCGGCGCGTGCTCGCGCACCAGCTCGCGGTTCGCGATGAACCCGCCCGCGGCGAGCACGACCCCGCGCCGGGCGGAAATCCGCAGCTCACGGCCGTGCTGCCGTTCGAGGCGCGCGACCCGCCGGTGCAGCGACCTGCGCAGCGACGGCACGTAGATCCCGGGCTTCGCGGCGTACTTCGCGAGCCGCCGGTGCCGGGCCCGCACCCCGGCGGGCGCATCGCGCAGCGTGTCGGCGACGACCCCGGTGACGCGACCGTCCTCCTGGGCCAGCGAGCGCACGCGCGTCTGCGGCAGGACCCGGATCCCGCGCTTCGCCACGGCTTCCTTGAGCCGGGTCATCAGCAGCTTTCCCGAGGTCCCGGACCCCTTGACGCGGTGACCGCGCGGGGCGGGCTTTGCCGCGTCGCGGAAGCCACCGGCGGCCTCGCTGCCGGAGTAGTACAGGTAGTGGGCATCGCTCGGGTACGACGTCTTGTACGGGCACAGGCTGCCTTCGAACGGCACGCCGTTGCCTTCCAGCCAGGTGATCATCTCGCGGCTGCCCTCGCAGAACCGCCGCAACGTCCCTTCGGCGACGACGTCGCCGGTCTCGAGCCGCAGGTAGGCGTACATGGCGTCGACCGAGTCGTCGACGCCGGCGTCGAGCTGCTGGGCGGTCCCGCCGCCCGCGTAGACCACGCCCCCGCTGACCGCACTGGCACCACCGCCGTCGAACCGCTCGACGATGACGACGTCGGCGCCCGAGTCGGCCGCTTCGAGGGCGGCGCAGGCGCCGGCCGCTCCGAACCCCACGATGACCACGTCCGCGACGAGTTCGTCCATGGTCGGTACCCTAGAACTGAAACACGTTCTCGTCTATGGTGACCGAAGCGGCTCCCAACTGGATACTCGTTTCGTGGAACACGTTACCGATACGGCCGAAAAGCAGGCGGATGCGGGCCGGCGGCGGCCCACGCACCGGCAGCTGTTCCGCCGTGGCTGTCGGCCCGGATCGGTAACCATCGACACAGCAGGTGAGGTGGCATGACGGAGCAGTTCGACGTTGTCGTCGTCGGGAGCGGCGCCGCCGGGATGACCGCCGCGCTGGCTGCGGCTCACCGCGGCCTGAGCGTCGTAGTCCTCGAAAAGGCGGCCTGCTTCGGTGGCTCGACCGCCCGCTCCGGCGGCGGGGTCTGGCTGCCGGGCAACCACGCGCTGCGCGCCGCCGGGATAGACGAACCGCCCGAGCGGGCGCGCGAGTACCTGGCCTCGATCGTCGGCGACGTCGTGCCGGCCGTCCGGCGGGACACGTTCCTCGGCCACGGCCCCGAGGTGCTGAAGTTCGTCTGCGACCACACGCCGCTCAAGTTCCGGTGGGTGCGCGACTACAGCGACTACCACCCCGAAGCGCCCGGCGGGCGGCCCGGCGGCCGGTCGGTCGAGCCGATGGCCTTCGACGGCAAGCTGCTCGGCGCCGAATTGGCCCACCTCGAACCGCCGTACAGCGCTCCCCCGCTCGGCGTGCCGATCACCCAGGCCGACTACCGCTGGCTGAGCCTCCTGGCCCGGCACCCGCGCGGCAGCGCCCGGCTGCTGTCGCTGGGCGTCCAGTGGATCGCCGGGAAGCTCCGCGGGCAGCGGCTGCTCAGCATGGGGCAAGCGCTTGCGGCCGGCCTGCGGGTGGGCCTGACCAGGGCGGGCGTCGACGTCCGGCTGAACACGCCGCTGGTCGACCTGCGGGTCGAGGGCGAGCGCGTCACCGGGGTCGTCACCCCGGACGGCGTCGTCGGAGCCCGGCACGGCGTGATCCTCGCCAGCGGCGGCTTCGAGCAGAACCTGGAGATGCGCGAGAAGTACCAGCGCGCGCCGATCGGCGTCGACTGGACCGTCGGCGCCGCCGCCAACACCGGCGACGGCATCACCGCCGGCATCCAGCTCGGCGCGGCGCTCGACCTGATGGACGACGCCTGGTGGGGGCCGACGCTGCCGCTCACCGGCGGCCCCTGGTTCGCGCTGGCCGAGCGGTCGCGCCCGCGCAGCATCATGGTCGACGCGCGCGGCGAGCGGTTCGTCAACGAGTCCGCGCCGTACGTCGAGGCGGTGCACGCGATGTACGGCGACGGCGACGGGCCCGGCGAGCACATCCCCACCTGGCTGCTGTTCGACCAGCGCTACAAGGACCGCTACATGTTCACCGGCATCGGGCCGCGCCAGCCGCTGCCCGGCCGCTGGTTCAAGGCCGGGATCGCGGCGAAGTCGTCGACGCTGGCCGGGCTGGCGGCGAAGATCGAGGTGCCGTCCGACGCGCTCGAAGCCACGGTGACCCGGTTCAACGGCTTCGCCCGCACCGGCGTCGACGAAGACTTCCGGCGCGGGGTCAGCAAGTACGACCACTACTACGGCGACCCGCGCAACAAACCCAACCCCAGCCTCGGCCCGCTCGACAAGGCGCCGTACTACGCGGTGAAGATCGTGCCCGGCGACCTGGGCACCAAGGGCGGGCTGCGCACCGACGAACAGGCACGCGTGCTGCGCGAGGACGGCTCGGTGGTGCCCGGGCTGTCCGCCGCGGGCAACGTCAGCGCGGCCGTGATGGGCCGGACCTACGCCGGCCCGGGCGCGACCATCGGCCCGGCCATGGTGTTCGGCTACCTTGCGGCGACGCGGCTGGCGAACGAAGATCAAGGCACCACGGGAGGCGAGCGATGACGCAGGAGTCCGTACGCACGATCTACGCCGGTGAGCCGCCGGCCCGGTTCGCCCGCGGCTGGCACTGCCTCGGCCTGGCCGAGCGGTTCCGCGACGGGAAACCCCACGCCGTCACGGCGTTCGGCACGAAACTCGTGGTTTTCGCCGACTCGAAGGGCGGCCTCAACGTCCTCGACGGCTACTGCCGGCACATGGGCGGGGACCTCACCCAGGGCAGCGTCAAGGGCGACGAGGTCGCGTGCCCGTTCCACGACTGGCGCTGGAACGGCAAGGGCAAGTGCGTCTCGATCCCCTACGCCAAGCGGGTTCCGCTGCGCGCGCGGACGCGGTCGTGGACGGCGCTGGAGCGGAACGGCCAGCTCATGGTGTGGCACGACCCGGAGGGCAACCCGCCGCCGGACGAGCTCGCCATCCCGGAGATCGAAGCCGCCGACAGTCCCGAGTGGAGCAACTGGACCTGGGACTCGATCTTCATCGACGGCTCCAACTGCCGCGAGATCATCGACAACGTCGTCGACATGGCGCATTTCTTCTACATTCACTACGCCTACCCCACGTACTTCAAGAACGTCTTCGAAGGTCACATCGCCACGCAGTACCTCAACACCAAGGGCCGCCCGGACATGGGCATGGCGTCGAACTACGGCGGCGAGGACAACCTGCTGCGCTCGGAGGCGTCGTACTTCGGGCCGTCCTACATGATCAACAAGCTGGTGAACTCGTTCCAGGGCTACGAAATCGAGAGCGTGCTCATCAACTGCCACTACCCCGTGACGCCGACGTCGTTCGTGCTGCAGTACGGGATGAAGGTCAAGAAGCAGCACGGGCTCACCGACGAGCACGCGGACAAGATCGCGGCGAAGCTGGCCAAGGGCATCGGCGCCGGCTTCCTGCAGGACGTCGAGATCTGGAAGCACAAGACGCAGATCGACAACCCGCTGCTGTGCGAAGAGGACGGTCCGGTCTACCAGCTTCGCCGCTGGTACCAGCAGTTCTACGTCGACGCGGCCGACGTCACCGAGGACATGACCCGGCGCTTCGAGTTCGAAGTGGACACTTCGAAGGCGAACGAGGCGTGGGCGGCCGAGGTGGCGGAGAACCTGGCCCGCCGGAAGACCGAGGCGGAAGTGTGACCACCGCCGAGCAGACCGAGTTCCTCGCGGGCGGGTTGCGGCCGCACGAATGCCGCAGCTGCGGGACGTGCGTGCTGGTGAAGAAGAACAGCATCCAGCACACGAGCATCCAGTGGACGTCCCGGCCCGCCGAGACGTGCCCGGTGTTCGCCGACGCGGACGGTCCTTCGGCGCTGCTCGACACGTGCCCGAAACTGGCCGACAGCATCGGCGACGCCGTGCGCGACGGCACGCTGGCGGTGGCCGATGGCTGAGCGGGTCTACACGCTGACGGTCGCCGACGTCGTCGTCGAGACGCCGGACGCGCGGTCGGTGGTCTTCGAGGTCCCGCCCGAACACGCTTCGGCCTTTTCCTACACGGCCGGGCAGTTCCTGACGCTGCGGATCCCCAGTGACCGGACGGGTTCGGTGGCGCGCTGCTATTCGCTGTCGAGTGCGCCGCACGAGAACCGCGTGCAGGTGACGGTCAAGCGCACCGACGGCGGGTTCGGGTCGAGCTGGGTCTGTTCCTCGCTGCGGCCCGGGATGCAGGTCGACGTGCTGGCGCCGGCGGGCGTGTTCTGCCCGGCGTCGGTGGACGAAGACTTCCTGCTGTTCGCCGGTGGCAGTGGCATCACGCCGGTGATGGCCATCCTCAAAACGGCGCTGGAGACCGGGTCCGGGCGGGTCGTGCTGGTCTACGCGAACCGCGACGAGAACTCGGTCATCTTCGCGGGCGAGCTGGCGTCGCTGGCCAAGCGCCACGGCGACCGGCTGGTCGTCGTGCACTGGCTGGAAAGCGTCCAGGGCCTGCCGGACGTCTCGCAGCTGCGCGGGCTGGCGTCGGCGTACACGTCGCACGAGGCGTTCCTCTGCGGGCCGGCGCCGTTCATGGCCGCCGTGCGGGAGGCGCTCGGGCAGCTCGGCGTGCCCCGGGACCGGGTGCACGTCGAGAAGTTCACGTCGCTGACCGGAAACCCGTTCGAGGACGTCGTCGCCGAGGAAGAGCCGGAGTCCGGCGAAGCACCGGCGTCGCTGACCGTTTCGCTGGACGGTGACACGCGGTCGATGGCGTGGCCGCGGCAGCGCAAGCTCCTCGACCACCTGCTGGCCGCGGGCATGGACGCGCCGTACTCCTGCCGTGAGGGACAATGCAGCGCGTGCGCGTGCCGGGTGGTCTCGGGCGAGGTGAAGATGCTGCACAACGAGGTCCTCGACGCCGAGGACATGGCGGACGGCATCGTGCTGGCCTGCCAGTCGCTCCCGGTCACCGACGACGTCTCGATCAGCTACGAATAGGAGCCCGCGTGCCCATCAACCCCGACGTCGCGATCGGCGCCGAGATCGGCGAGGTGAGCTTCGCCTGGACGTCGTCGGACGTGCTGCTCTACCACCTGGCGCTGGGCGCGGGGCCCGGTGAGCTGCGCTACACCTACGAGCGGGACCTGGTGGTGCTGCCGACGTTCGCGACGGTCGCGGCCAACCTGCGCGTGTTCGAGCCGCCGGCGGTGTCGTTCCCCGGTGTGGAGATCGACCTGGCGAAGGTGCTGCACGGCAAGCAGGAGATCACCCTGCACCGGCCGATCCCGGTGTCCGGCAAAGCCGTGGCCCGCTCGCGGGTCGCGGACGTGTACGACAAGGGCAAGGCCGCGGTGGTCGTCCAGGAGGTCGCGGTGACCTCGTCCGACGGGAGTCCGTTGTGGACGGCCCGGTCGAGCATCTTCGCCCGCGGCGAAGGCGGGTTCGGCGGCTCGCGGGGGCCGTCGGACCGCATCGAGTGGCCTTCGCGCGAGCCCGACGCCGTGCTCGAGACGCCGACGCTGCCGCAGCAGGCGCTGCTGTACCGGCTGTGCGGCGACCGCAACCCGCTGCACGCCGACCCCGAGTTCGCCAAGGCGGCGGGCTTCGACCGGCCGATCCTGCACGGGCTGTGCACGTACGGGATCGTCGCGCGGGTACTGGTCGACGAGTTCCTCGACGGCGACCCGGCCCGCGTGGCGTCGTTCGCGACGAAGTTCGCCGGCGTGGTCTTCCCCGGCGAGACGCTGCGGATCCGCGTGTGGCGCGAGGACGGCGGGCTGCTGGTCACGACGTCGGCGGCCGAGCGCGACGACGCCCCCGTACTGGCGGACACGGTGCTGTCCACGCTCTGAACCCCCGCCCGCGCGCCCGCTACCGTGGAGGGGAGCGACTCGGGAGGACGGAACGCGATGCCGGAATACTTCGTGGTGCGGGGAACGGTCGAATCGGGCGACAAGCGCGGCCGTGAGCTGGGCTTTCCCACGGCCAACATCGCCCTGCGCGACCAGGACGGCTCCGTGGGCGACGGCGTGTGGGCGGGCTGGGTCCGCCGAGCCGGCGGAACGCACGTCCCGGCCGCGATCTCGGTCGGCCGCCGCCCGACGTACTACGGCGCGGACGGCTACCGCCTGCTGGAGGCCCACCTCCTCGACTTCACCGGCGACCTCTACGACGAGACGCTCGTGGTGTGGCTCGGCTCGCACCTGCGCGACCAGGAGAAGTACTCCTCGGCCGAGGACCTGATCACGGCGCTGAAGAACGACATCGCGACGGCGACCCAGTGGACGCTCGCCCACCCGGCCACCGCCCTGCCGGCCGCCGAGGACAGCCCCCTGGGCGAGGTCCGCCGCCGCACCACCTGATCCGCGCGGGTCGTGAGCGGGAAACAGGGTTGGAACACTGTTTCCCACTCACGAGCCCGCGGGCGTCAGAGAGCCGAGGCGAGGAGCAGGTAGCCCATGCCGGCGCCCATCGCCACCCGGCAGATCGCGCGCGAAGCGTGCCCGGAGCCGGCGGCGGTCGCTGTGCCGCCGGCTCCGGGCAGGGCATGCCCGGTCGCATGCGGTGCCTGCCCGGTCGCGCCACCGATCGCCCGCAGGGCTCGCCCGGCTGTGCCGCCGATCGCCCGCGGGGCCTGCGCGGCCGTGCCGCCCATCGCATGCGGGGCCTGCCCCGTCGCGCCGCCGATCGGGCGCGAGGCGTGCCCGGAGTCGGCCACCGTCGCCGCGCCGCCGATTGCGGGTGAAGCGTGTCCGGCCACCGTCGCCGTGCCGCGGAGGGCGATCACCCCCGTGCGGACCGCGTCGGCCACGAAATACCCCGCCGCCGCCACCGCCAGCAGCGGCAGGGCCAACCGGGTGTCCATTGTGGACATAGTCAGCCACGGGCCGTGCGTGCCCGGGTGGGGCATCGCCGTCACCATGTAGAACATCGCCGCCGCCGAGAGGGCGTGATGGGCGCAGGAGCGCCCCCGCCACCAGGCCGCCGTGAACCAGCCCGTCGTCAGCACCAGCACCGCCTGCCAGCCCGCCGCCGGGATCGGGCCGCCGACCGGGGAGACCATCGCCACCATCGCGACCACCAGCAGCAGCTCGGCCAGGTCGCCGTGGCGGAGGCCGTGGCCCAGCCGCGCGTAGTCGAGGCGGACCAGCCGCAGCACGCACGGCAGCGCCAGGGCCGCGAACACCGCCGTGAGCGCCCAGTCGACGACCATCGCGCGCTGTCCTCACTCTCCGTCGTGGGTGGTGTCTCCACCGTGACACCCACGACGGCCGCGCACCAGCCGTCAATGAGGTGACGCCTCAGTCACCCGTCAGGATGAGTCCGCTGGTCGGCACGCCCGTGCCCGCCGTGACCAGCACCCGGGACGCGCCGGTGACCTGGTTGACCGCCGTGCCGCGGACCTGCCGGACGCCTTCGGCGATGCCGTTCATGCCGTGGATGTAGGCCTCGCCGAGCTGGCCGCCGTGCGGGTTGAACGGCAGCGCGCCGTCGAGTTCCAGCGCGCCGCCGGCGATGAAGTCCTTCGCCTCGCCGCGGCCGCAGAAGCCCAGCTCCTCCAGCTGCATCAGGACGTACGGCGTGAAGTGGTCGTACAGCACCGCGACGTCCACATCGGACGGTCCGAGCCCGGACTGGCCCCACAGCTGCCGCCCGACGACGCCCATCTCGGGCAGCGCGGCCAGGTCGTCGCGGTAGTAGCTGGTCATCACGTACTGGTCCGGCCCGCTCCCCTGGGCCGCCGCGGCGATCACCGCCGGCGGCCGCGCGAGGTCGCGGGCGCGCGCCACGCTGGTGACGACCAGCGCGACGCCGCCGTCGCTCTCCTGGCAGCAGTCGAGCAGGTGCAGCGGCTCGGCCACCCAGCGCGACGCCTGGTGCTGCTCCAGGGTGATCGGCCGCTCGTGGAACCACGCGTTCGGGTTGGTCGCGGCGTGCTTGCGGTCGATCACCGCCACGCGGCCGAAGTCCTCGCTGGTCGCGCCGTAGTCGTGGAGGTAGCGCTGCGCGACCATCGCCACGGTGGCCGCCGGGGTCGCGATGCCCATCGGGTAGTGGAAAGCGTTGTCCACCCCCGACGAGTTCACCTGGCCGGCCGCGGCCGGGGACACCTGGCCGAACCGCATCCCCGAGCGCTCGTTGAACGCCCGGTACGCGACGACGACGTCCGCGACGCCGGTCGCCACCGCCATCGCGGCCTGCTGCACGGTCGCCGCCGCCGCGCCGCCGCCGTAGTGGATGCGGCTGAAGAACTTGAGCTCGGGGATGCCGAGTTCCCGCGCCACCGCGATCTCCGCGTTGCCGTCCATGGTGAACGACACCAGTCCGTCCACATCGGACGGCGAGAGCCCGGCGTCGGCGAGTGCGTGCGAGATGCATTCGGCCGCCAGCCGCAGTTCGCTGCGCCCGGAGTCCTTCGAGAACTCGGTCGCGCCGATCCCGGCGATGGCCGCCTTGCCCGAGAGCGTCACGGGAGGGTCACCTCCACGGTGCCGGCGACGTGCTCGCCGAGTGAGTCCACACCGGACACCGACACGACGACGTCGTTGCCGTCGGCGGACACCACCCGGCCGGTGAAGGTCAAGGTGTCGTAGGCGTAGCAGGGCACCCCGAGCCGGATCTTGACCGAGCGGATGAGCGCCTCCGGCCCGGCCCAGTCCGAGACGAACCGCTGCACCAGGCCGGTGTCGGTGAGGATGTTGAGGAAGACGTCCTTCGAGCCGCGCGCCACCGCTGCGTCCCGGTCGTGGTGCACGTCCTGGAAGTCGCGGGTGGCCAGCGCCGTGCTGACGACGAACGTCGGTGTCGCCTCGATCGTCAGCGGCGGCAGTTCCGTTCCTTCGGCGACGGTCATCGGGCCACCTTCCACGCGGGCAGGGTCAGGTCGTCGTCGACCCGGACGAACGCGGCCACCACCGGTAGTCCGATGTGGACTTCGGCCGGCGCGGCGTCGAGCAGCTCCGCCATCACCCGGACCCCTTCTTCCAGTTCCACCAGTGCCACGACGAACGGGAGGTCCTTGCCCGGCACCGGCGGGTGGTGGTGCACGACGTAGGAGAACACCGTCCCGCGGCCGCTCGCGACGACGTAGTCCGGCTTGGCGTCGAGCGCGCCGTCCGGCGGCATCGGGCCCGGCGGGTGCCGCAGCGTCTCGCCCCAGCGCTGGATGCGCAGTTCGCCCTGGCGAAGACCGTCCCAGAAGAACTCGGTGTCCTTGCTGATCACCGGCCGCAGCACCGGTGCCGCCGGCGGTCTCGGCGCGGGCGGCCGGAACTTGAGGACGCGGAACATCATCTCCGCGACGGCTTCGCCCTCGACGTACCAGGTCATCCGCGTGGTGACGAACCAGCCTTCGCCGAGCGCGGTCTTCTTCGGCCCGACGACGTCTTCCAGTTTCGTCCGCGCTTCCACCTGCTCGCCCGGCCGCAGGTAGCGGTGGTAGGTCTGCTCGGAATTCGTCGCGACGACGGACGTGAACCCGGATTCGTCCAGCAACTCCATCATCAGGCCGAGCGGGTCGTCGCTGCCGCGCGGGACGTTCAGCCCGCCCATCGTCCACACCTGCGCCATCGCGGGCGGCGCGACCAGTCCCTTGTGGACGCTCCGCGCGGCGAACTCCGGATCGGTGTAGACCGGGTTGGCGTCCCCGATCGCCTCGACCCAGTTGTTCACCATGGCCTGGTTGACCGGGTCCCGCGCCAGGCGCGGCGCGCACTCCCCGCGGGCGGCGATTTCCCGGGCGGTTTCTTCGATGGTCATCGCGGCACCCTCGGCAGGCCCAGGCCGATCGACGCGATCAGCTCCCGTTGGATTTCGCTGACCCCGCCGCCGAACGTCAGCACGATGTTGCGCTTGGCGGAGACGTCCAGCCAGCCGGCCAGCTCGGCGGTGTCCGGGTCGGCCGGATCGCCGTGGCGGGCGACGAGTTCTTCGAGGTTCCGGCCGATGCGCTGGATCACCTCGGAGCTGAACACCTTGGTCGCCGACGCGTCGCCGACCACGACCGGCGCGGTCGCCGAGGACACGGCGACCTGCCAGTTCAGCAGTTCGTTCACCCGCGTCACCGCCATCGCTTCGGCCAGCACGGCCCGCACGTCGGCGAGGTCGAGCAGACCGTGGGCGGCGGCCCAGGCGCGCACGCGGTCGTACATCCCGCCGATGCGCCCGGCCGGCCCGAGCATCACGCGCTCGTGGTTGAGCTGCGTGGTGATCAGCCGCCAGCCCTCGTTCTCCTTGCCCACCAGCCGGTTCACCGGCACGCGAACGTCCGAATAGTACGTCGCGTTGACGTGGTGGGCGCCGTCGCAGGTGATGATCGGCGTCCACGAGTAGCCCGGATCTCTGGTGTCCGTGATGAGGATCGAGATGCCCTTGTGGCGGGGCGCGTCGGGCGCGGTCCGGACGGCGAGCCAGACGTAGTCGGCGTCGTGCCCGCCGGTGGTGAAGATCTTCTGGCCGTTGACGACGTACTCGTCGCCGTCGCGCACCGCCGTCGTCCGCAGCGCCGCGAGGTCGGTGCCGGCTTCCGGTTCGGTGTAGCCGATCGCGAAGTGGATCTCCCCGGCGAGGATCTTGGGCAGGAAGAAGGACTTCTGCTCGTCGGTGCCGAACTGCTGCAGCGTCGGCCCGACGGTCTGCAGCGTCACCGACGGCAGCTGGACGTCGGCGCGCGCGGCCTCGTCGACGAACAGGTGCTGCTCGATCTCGCCGAAGCCCTGCCCGCCGTACTCCTTCGGCCAGCCGACGCCGAGCCGGCCGTCGCGGCCCATCCGGCGGACGATCTCGCGGAACACCGGTCCGTGCCGCTCCCGCCGCATTTCCCGGCGTTCTTCCGGGCTGATCAGCCCGGCGAAGTACGCCCGGAGCTCCGCGCGCAGGTCCTTCTGCGCCGCGGTCAGTTCGACGTGCATCCCGCTCACCCCGCCACTCGTTCGCCGAGCCTGCCGAGCCGGTGCGCGGCGCCGCCGAGCGCCCGGCCGAGATCCTTGACCGCCGACGAATACCGGTGCAGCGGGTAGGTTTCGTCGACGCCGACACCGCCGTGCAGGTGGTGGCAGATCGCGAGGGCCTTCGGGGCTTCCTCGGCGAGCCAGTAGGCGGCGATGTCCAGTTCGGCGTCCGCGTCGAGGCCGGCGGCCAGCCGCCACACCGCGGACGTCACGGCGAGGTGCACGGTCCGCGCGGCGACGTAGACGTCGGCGATCTGGCCCGCCACCGCCTGGAAGGCCGCCAGCGGACGGCCGAACTGGGCGCGTTCGCCGACGTGCTTGACGGTGAGCGCGAGGGCGCCGGCCACCAGCCCGTCGCCGAGCGCGAGCGCGCCGGCCAGCGCGAACCGGTGCAGCGCCGCGACCGCGCCCCGGTCGAAGAGCAGGTCGGCCTCTTCGACGGCGACCTCGTCGAGCCGCAGGGTGCACTCCGGCGTCCCGGCCGAGTTCCGCGTGGGGACGAGCGTGACGCCGTCGGCGCGCGGGTCGACCAGGTAGACGGCGGTGCCGTGCGGAGTGGTCACCGGCGTGAGGATCCGGGTGGCTTCGGCGGCGTACGGGACGGCCGTCTTCACGCCGTCGAGCAGCCACTTCCCGTTGGCCGCGCGCGCGGAGGCGGCGGGGTCGGCGGTCAGTGGCGCGGACGGCTCGTGCAGCGCGGCGGTGAGCAGCCCTTCCCCGGCCGCGACCGGCGGCAGGAACTCCGCGCGCTGGGCGGGCGTCCCGAGCGTCTCGACCGGCAGGACGCCCAGCGCGAGCGCGGCGTACGCGGGCACCGGCGCGGCGGCCCGGCCGACCTCGGTCAGGACCTGCGAGACCTCGGCGACGCCCAGGCCGTCGCCCTCGAGATCGGGGGGCAGCGCGAGCGCCAGCAAGCCCGATCCGGCGAGGGCGCGCCAGGGATCGTCTTCGGCGCCGAGCACTTTCGCGGCCAGCGCGGCGATCTCGCTCTGCGTGTCGTCAAGGGTGAAGTCCACGCCCGACCTCCGGCTCGGCGCAATACTGGAACATGTTCTAGTCTTAACCGGAAAGGACCGGCGCGGCAACCCCCGGAGGTGCAGCGGCATGGCGGCGACGCGGCGGCTGGTCACCGTGCCGCCCACGGCGGGCGTGCCCGACCCGGTTCCCCTCGAGCTGCCCGGCCGTGGGCGGACGGTGGTCACCGACGTCGGCCCGCGGGACGCGCCCGCGCTCGTCTTGCTGCACTCCGTGGCCTGCACCGGCCTGCTGACCTGGTATCCGGCACTGGCCGGGCTGGCGCGCGACCACCGCGTGGTCGTGTTCGACCAGCGGTGGCACGGCCGGGGCATCCGCTCGCCGGAGTTCCGGCTCGCCGACTGCGCCGGGGACGTGACCGCGGTCGCGGACGCGCTCGGCATCGGCCGGTTCGCGCTCGCGGGGTACTCGATGGGCGGGCTGGTCGCACAGCTGGTCGCCCGCACCGAGCCAGAACGTGTTACCGGTTTGGTGCTGTGCTCGACCGCGAGCACCTTCCGCCGCGGGCTCCGGCAGCGCGTCGCGCTCGACGTCTTCGGCCGGACGGTGCGGCAGCTGCGCGAGCGCGTGAAGCTGCCGGTCGCGCCCGCCGCCCCGCTGCGGCGCGTCGAGGACCACCGGTGGGGGCTGCGGGAGTTCCGCTCGACCAAGCCGTGGGAGATCGCCGTCGCCGTCGACGAGATCGGCCGGTTCGACTCGACGCCGTGGCTCCACACCTTGCGGCTGCCCACGGCGGTCGTCGTGACCGGCCGGGACCGGTTCATCGCGCCCCACCACCAGCGGTCGCTCGCCCGCCGGATCCCGGGCGCGGCCACCTACGAAGTCGCGGCCGGGCACGCCGCGTGCGTCCTGGCCGCCGACCGGTGGGTGCCCGCCCTGCTCGCCGCCGTCCACTCCCTCTGAGGAAGGAACCACGATGGGACGCTTCAGCCTGCCGGAGCAGAAACCCGACGGCCTGGACTCGCCGGTGACGGCGAAGGTCATGAAGTACGGCGCGAAGGCGCAGGTCGCGGTCTTCAAGCTGACCGGCGGCCGGATCGGCAGCACCTGGCGGGTCGGGGCCGGGTTCCGCAAGCCGGTGCCGACGCTGCTGCTGGAGCACCGCGGCCGCAAGTCCGGGCGCCGGTTCACCACCCCGCTGCTCTACCTGCGGTCCGGCGGGGACGTCGTCATCGTCGCCTCGCAGGGCGGGCTGCCGCGGCACCCGCAGTGGTACTTCAACCTGCGGGCGGCCCCCGAGACGCGCATCCACCTGAAGGGACGCCGGGACGTCCCGGTGACGGCCCGCGTCGCGGCGCCGGCCGAACGCGCCGAGCTGTGGCCGCGCCTGGTCGAGCTCTATGCGGACTTCGCGAAGTACCAGGCGTGGACCGACCGGGAGATCCCGGTCGTGGTGCTCAGCCCGCGGCCTTGAGCAGCTGGTCGAGGGCCTCCGGCAGCGCGTCGGCGAGCGGCCAGAGGTCCTTGACCAGCTCGCGCGCGCCCAGCAGGCCGACGTGCACCTTGCCCGCGTTGGACAGCACGGTGACGTTCAGGCCCGCGCCGTGGAAGACCGGGCCGAGCGGGTAGAGGCCGGTGATCCGCGCGCCGAGGAAGTACAGCGGCATCGGCGGGCCGGGCACGTTGGAGACGACCAGGTTGTGCACCACCGGGTGCTTCTCGGCCAGGCGCAGCGCCGAGTACGCGCGCACGGCGAGGCCGAACGCCGTCGCGGCCGAGAACTGCGCCCAGTCCTGCAGCATGTCGGCGTCGATGTCGTGGTGGTGGTCCTTCGAGAGCCGGTTGGCCTCGGCGAGGAAGAACACCCGCGCGGCCGGGTCGGGCAGGTGCGTCGGGAGCGAGGCGAAGAACGCGGAAACCTTGTTGCTGCCGTGGTCGCGCTCGGTCCGGTCGTGCACCGAGACCGGGACGGTCGCGACCAGCGGGTCGTCCGGCAGCTCACCGCGCGCTTCGAGGAACTCGCGCAGCGCGCCGGCGACGAGCGCGAGCACGACGTCGTTCACCGTGACCCCGAAGGCGTTCTTGACGTTCTTGACGTCGTCGAGGTCCAGCTGGGCGAACGCGACGCTGCGGTGCCCGGTGATCGTGCCGTTCAGCGACGTCCGCGGCGCGGTGAAGGGGATCGGCATCCCCTTGCCCCGCAGGGCTTTCCCGAGCCACCGCGGCACCAGCTCCAGCAGGTCGGGCAGCAGCCGGACCACTTCGGCGGGACGTCGCACGACGTTCCCTGCGCCCTCGCGGAGCAGGTCCAGCGGCGAGGGCGCGGCCGGGTTGCGCGGCTGCTCGATCGCCGGGGCGGGCGCGTCGGGCTCCAGGCCGGCGAGGTGGGTGATCAGGCTGGCGCCGCTCACGCCGTCGACGCTGGCGTGGTGCATCTTCAGCAGCACGGCGATCTGCCCGTCGGCCAGTCCTTCGATGACGTGGAGCTGCCACAGCGGCTGCGCGCGGTCGAGCTGCTGCCCGGCGATGTGCGCGCACAGCTCGGCCAGCTCGGCGCGGTCGCCGGGGGCCGGGACGCCGATGCGGTGCACGTGGTGGTCGAGGTCGAAGTCGTCGTCCTCGATCCACACGGGATGGCTCAGGTTCCAGAGGGGGTTGTGCAGTTTGCGGCGGAACGCCGGGATCAGCGCGACGCGTTCTTCGAGCCGCGCCTTGAGTTTCGCGAAGCTGTAGCCGCCGGGGACGGTCGAGCCGTCGAGGGTGAGCAGCCCGCAGACGTGCAGGACCTGGGACGGCGTCTCGAGGTACAGGAAGCTCGCGTCGAGGCCGCTCAGTCTCTGCATGGCGCCAGGGTAAGCCACTTCCGGTGAGCGGCGCGTCACCCTACTCACCGGTATCATCGCGCTGGTGCAGCCGAACTTCCTGATCCGCCGCGCGGTCCAGCTCGGTCTGACGGCGAACGCGCTCCGCCCCCTGCGGGCCCGCTCGACGACGATCCCGGTGTTCTTCGCCGGGTGGCTGACCGCCGAGCTGGCGCCCCAGCTCCTGGCCCTGACCGCGGCCGACACCGCGCTCCACCTGGCCCGCCACGGCGCCCGCGACCGCTCGACGCAGGCGGGCCTGGCCATGGCCGCCGCGTCCGCCGCCGGCCTGGGCGCGCTGATCCGCACGGGCCACGGCGCCCGCGAAGAGATCGAGGGCGCGTTGACCTCGGCGCTCGGCGAGGACTACGCGGCCGAGCTGGGCCGCTCCGACCTCGGCCTCCCGTGGAGCGAGCTGGCGCTGCCGTTCCGGATGGGCGCCCCGGACGTCCGGGTGGACCGCAACATCGCGTACGCCCCGGGCGGCAAGCGGTTCCTGCTCGACGTGTACCGGCCCGCCGAGCCGGTGTCCGGCGCCCCGGTGCTGCTGCAGGTCCACGGCGGCGCGTGGGTGATCGGCAACAAGGAGGAGCAGGGCCGCCCCCTGATGCGCTACCTGGCCCGCCGCGGCTGGGTGTGCGTGGCGATCAACTACCCGCTCTCCCCCACCCACCGCTGGCCGGCGCACATCGTGGCGGCGAAGCAGTCGCTGGCGTGGATCCGTTCACAGATAGCGTCGTACGGCGGCGACCCCCGTTTCGTCGCGGTGACCGGCGGTTCGGCGGGCGGTCACCTGTCGGCGTTGCTGGCGCTGTCGCAGAACGACCCGGCGCTGCAGCCGGAGTTCGAGGACGCGGACACGAGCGTCCAGGCCTGCGTCCCGCACTACGGCGTGTACGACTTCGCGGCGACGTCGGGTTCGCGGGCGAGTCAGTACCGGCTGGAGAGCCTGCTCGCGAGGCGCGTGTTCGCCCCCGACCGCGACCCGGTCAACCACCTGGACGACTACATCGCGGCCTCACCGATGGACCGGGTGAGTTCGGAGGCGCCGCCGTTCTTCGTGATCCACGGCCGCGACGATTCGCTGGTCCCGGTCCGCGAGGCCCGCGAGTTCGTCCGGCGGCTGCGGGAGAAGTCCCGGCAGCCGGTGGCGTACGCGGAGCTGGCGGGGGCGCAGCACGCGTTCGACGTGTTCACGTCGGTGCGGAGCGCGCACGTGGTCCGCGGGGTGGCCCGGTTCCTGGACCACACGTACAACACTTGGAAGGCAGCGAACCGGTAAAGTTCCGTCAGCAAAGAGCAGCAGGCGAGGGGTGTCGGCCGATGCGAGGAGAAACAAATTTCGGTCATCTGATTACCATCGATCGAAAGCTCGCCCGTCTTGGCATCTCCGCAGACAACTTTGTCGTCAACGAGCCGAACGCATCGATGGTCAAAGCCCGGCAATTCGTCGAACGAATGACTCAGCTCCTGTGGCAGCGAACCGATCTGGGCGCCGGTGACAGGCCTCTCCATCAGCGCATCACCGTCTTGGAGGACAAAGGCGTGCTCGACAGTGAGATCAGCGCGCTGTGCCACAAGGTGCGCTTGGGAGGAAACAGAGCCGTCCACGAGTTCGATGAGGCCCGCGCCGAGGCCTTCGACCTGGTTCGCGTGTGCCACAAACTCGGCGACTGGCTCGAATCGACGCTGAACGCGGACTATCAGCCGAAACCCTACACACCGCCGTCGCCTCAGGAACTGGGGTACGCCAAGGTCGATAAGGCGGGCGCATATCGCCTGGCCGACCTCACGTTCCCAGCGCATCGACCCCATTTGATCTTCTCGTTCGGCGGTAGCTACCCGCCTGCCGGACGGTCATGGCGGTACACCGAGCAGCGACTTCGGGAACTGCAAGACGAAGGCCGCATCGCTGTAAGCCAGTCGGGGCGTCCGGCGCTCAAGCGATACTTTCACGAGACATACCCCAGCTGATGTCGTCAAAGCGGGTCACGAGGGCACTCACCGGAGTCACCGCCACTGCGAGCGATCAGTAGGCCAGGTCCACCGGGCTCGCCGAGGGTGGGCCGTCCAAACGCCACTCCGTTCCGGAGCGGGTGAAGCGGTACCAGCGGGCGTCGCGGCCGTAGCGCAGTTGTAAGCCGCCCTGAGTGAGACGGTTGCGCCAGATCTTCGGCTGGCCCGGGAGGCCCGCTTCGGCCAGGATCGCTTGCACCTCCGCCAGGGGGCCGGGGCCGGGTTGCCAGGTGTCGCGCAGAGCTGACAGGCCGCCGCGGCCGGCTTCGCGCCAGGCTTCCGCCCAGCGGATCAGGTCTCGGGGTGGGACGCCCGCCGCCGTGGCGAGGGTGGTGATTTCCGGGGCGGTGCGGGTGGCCGCGCGGCGGGCGAGGTCCTCTTCGAACGTCAGCTCGGCCGCCGTCACGCCGCCGATCAGGAGGTCGCGGGCCAGGGAGGCCGCGTCGGCCGCCAGGGTCGACAGGGCGGCCGCCGTCCAGCCCGTGGCCGGGGGTGGGTCGAGGTCGAGGGTCGCCGGCGGACCCGCCGTGCGGGGCGGTGGGGGTAGAGCCGGGATCGGGCCCGGCCGCCGGGTGTAGGCCGCTCGCGGGGTGAGGCCTTCGTCCGCGGCTTTCGGCAGCTTCGGTTTCTCCGCGCGGGACGGTGACCGGCGGGCGCGCAGCTCGGCCAGGACGTCGGCCCGCGGGCGGCCACGCAGCAGGAACAGCGTGAAGAGGTCACGGTCCACCTCGTCGGCGACCAGGTAGTACACCGCGGCGACGTGCTTGCACGGGTTCGCCGAGTCCGGGCACGAGCACCGCGGCCGCAGGTCGCCCGGGCCCGGCAGGAGGTCGGCGCCCGCCTCCCGGGCTTGCTCGGCGAGCGCGGCCGGCAGCTCGCCGTCGAGCAGCGCCGCCGCGTGCCCGAGCTGCGTGCCGACGACGCCCAGCAGCGTGTCCCATTCGCCGTCGGTGAAGGTGCGCATGGTGATGGTCACCTTGTAGGGCTGCGGCCGGCTGCCGCGCACCCGCGCCGTCATCACGCCGGCGCCGAAGTGCAGCTCGGTGACCGTGCCCTTGCGCGCGTACGTGCGGCCGCGGGGCAGCCGGTTCGGGTCGAGTTTCGCGCGTTGTTCGAGGGCCTCGACCCAGGCGCGGCCCCACCAGGTGGTGCCGAAGTTCCGCCGGGGTGGCATCACCCGCTCCCGAGCCGGACCAGGTCGGCGAGGGCGTCGTCGGACAGTTCGGTGATCCAGTCCTCCCCCGCGCCGACGATCGACTCGGCCAGCCCGCGCTTCTTTTCGAGCACCTCCGCGATCCGCTCCTCGAGGGTGCCTTCGGCGATCAGCCGGTGCACCTGGACGGGCCGGTCCTGCCCGATGCGGTAGGCGCGGTCGGTGGCCTGGTCCTCGACGGCGGGGTTCCACCAGCGGTCGTAGTGGATGACGTGGGTGGCGCGGGTCAGGTTGAGCCCGACCCCGCCCGCCTTCAGCGAAAGCAGGAACACGGGGATCTCGCCGGCCTGGAACCGGTCGACCATGTCCTCCCGCTTCGACGGCGAGCTGTCCCCCGAGAGGACTTCGGTGGGCAGGCCGCGCTCCTTGAGGCGGCGTTCCAGCAGGCGGCAGAGCTGGACGTACTGGCTGAACACGAGGACGCTCTCGCCTTCGTCGAGGATCACGTCCAGGAGTTCTTCGAAGGCGGCGAGTTTGCCGGAGCGGCCGGTGAGCGCGCCGTGCGGTTCCTTGAGGAACTGCGCCGGGTGGTTGCAGATCTGCTTGAGCTCGGTGAGCAGCTGCAGCACCTGCCCGCGCCGCTTGATGCCCTGCGTCTCGCGGATTTCGGCGAGGTTCTCGCGCACGACGGCCTCGTACAGGGTGGTCTGCTCGGCGCTGAGCGGCACGAACCGATCGGTCTCGGTCTTGCGCGGCAGCTCCGGCGCGATGTCCGGATCGGACTTGCGCCGGCGGAGCAGGAACGGCCGCACGGTGGCGGCGAGCCGTTCGGTGACTTCCTTGTCGCGGTCGCGTTCGATCGGCCGTGCGACGGTGCGGCGGAAGCGGTCGAGCGGACCGAGCAGGCCGGGGGTGGTCCAGTCCACAATGGACCAGAGTTCGGTGAGGCGGTTTTCGACCGGGGTGCCGGTGAGGGCGACCTTGGCTCGCGCGGGAATTTTGCGGAGTTCCTTGGCCGTGGCGGACAGCGGATTTTTGACGTGCTGCGCTTCGTCCGCGGCGACCAGGCCCCAGTCCACTTCGGACAGCGTTTCGCGGTCGCGGCGGAGGACACCGTAGGTGGCGAGGACGACTTCGTCGGGGGCGAGGTCGTCGAGGTGGCGGCTGCCACCGTGGAACCGGCGGACGGGGATTTCGGGGGCGAAGCGGGCGAACTCGCGCTCCCAGTTGCCGAGGAGGGAAGTGGGGCAGAGGACGAGTGTGGGCCCGCCGGTGAGTGGGGTCTCGGCGCCGGCGGGCCCGGGCTCGGCACCGGCAGCCGGGGCGACGGCGGCGGGCACTGACGGGGCATCCGCGCCATCGGACCGGGGCTCGGTAGCGGCAGGCGGGGCATCGGCGTGGGCAGACCGAGGCATGGCGGCAGCGGGTGGGGCATCGACGCCGGTAGGCCGAGGCATGGCGGCAGCGGGTGGGGCATCGACGCCGGCAGACCGGGGCATGGCGGCAGCGGGTGGGGCATCGACGCCGGTAGGCCGAGGCATGGCGGCAGCGGGTGGGGCATCGACGCCGGCGGACCGGGGCGCGGACCGTGGGAGGTCTGCGCCGGGCGGCGGGGCATCGACTGCGCCGCTGGGTGAGGTCGGCAGCGGCCCGGCGGCAGCGAGCGAGGCCTCGGCGCCGGCGGGTCGAAGCTCGGCCGGGGTCGGCGGGGGCTGGGGGCTGGGCAGGCGGGCTGGTGCGAGTCGCTCGGGCCGGCCAGGGACAGGCTGGGCCAGGGCTCGGCGGTGCAGGTGGAGAGCGATCAGCTGGATCGTCTTCCCCAGCCCCATGTCATCCGCCAGGCAAGCACCCAGGCCCAGGCCGGTCATCGTCGCCAGCCAGGCCAGGCCCGCCTGCTGGTACGGCCGTAGCGTCGCCTGCAGCCCCGGCGGTGTCACGACCTCCGACGCCGCCCGGTCGCGGAGGCGAGAGGCCAGATCGCCCAGCACCGGTGGGGCCGCGAACTCGACGCGCTCGCCGTCCAGTTCCAGCTCGCCCGTCAGGGCCGCCGCCAGGGCTTCGCCCGCCTCCAGTTTGCGGGTGCGGCCGCGGACGCGGGCCAGGAGCTGGGGGTCCACCCGGACCCACTGGCCGCGCAGGCGGACCAGGGGGCGCTTCGCCTCGGCCAGTGCCGCGACCTCCGCCTCCGTCAGCTGCTCGCCGCCCAGACTGAGCTGCCAGCGGAACTCCAGGAGGCTGCGCAGGGCGAACTCCGGTCCCGCGACGCTCGCCGGGGCCTGGGTCGCGCTCGCCTTCGCCTTCACCTCGCCCGCGAACAGGCCCTTCGACCAGAGCACCTCGATGCCCGCTCCGCCCAGGTCGCGGGCGCCGTCGGCGAGCAGGTCGACGACCTCGTCGTCGGACAGGACCAGCGACGCCGGCGCCGGCTCGGCCAGCACCCGGCCCAGTGGCGCCCACGCTCGCGCGCCGCGACGCAGGCCCAGCAGGAGCTGGGTCTCGACCTGGTCGCCGAGGCGGTTCAGGACCGCGTCCGGGGCGTCCCACAGCGTCGATGCCTCCACCACCAGGCTCGGCTCGGCCAGGCTGCGGACCGCCAGCACCCCCGCGAACGTGTCGTCGCCGGAGCCCTCGACGCGCAGCAGCACCTGCACGCCCCGCGGCTCGCGCGCCTCCAGCTCGGCCAGCCAGGCGGCGCCGTCCGGGCCGAGCAGGGCCGGTTCGCGGGCCGCGAACGCCGGGTCGCCGGCGCCGACCGGGGCCGCCGGGCTGCGGACCAGCAGGTCGGCCGTCGCGTCCCAAAGCGCGCGGACCAGGGAATCCGGGGAGTGCAGGCGGATGCGTTTCAGCCCGGTCAACGGCAGCGCGTACGCCTCCGGTGGCAACGCGCCGGCGAGCCCGCGCAGCAGTTCCTCGTCCGCCGCGTCGAGCGGGCCGATCCGCCAGGCCGCCGCGCCGGCCGGGGACACGGCCGGGCGCAGCCGCCCCCTCGCCACGAGGTTCACCCCGGCGTTGACCGCGGCCGACCACGCCGCGACGGCCGGGCTCGCCGCCTCCCCCACGGCCAGCAGCCGCGGCAGCGCGCGTTCGAGGGGCACCAGCTCCGCGTCGACCTTCGTCCGCGCGAACTTGGCGCCCCGGGGCAGGACGAGCTCGATCGTGGTCCCGCCGGCCACGTCGTCGCCCCACAAGGCCAGCACGCCTTCCCGCGGGGGATCCGCGGGGAGGTAGGTGGCCTGGGTGTCTGCGCTGAACTCCACGACGGCAACGCTAGAACACGCCACCGACAGTTTCGGCCCGGGCGGCACGAACGGTCCTTTCGCGCCGACGGCGAAGATCAGCGCGGCAGGCCGAGAAGCCGTTCGGCCGTCAGCGAAAGCAGCACCTGGGTGGTCCCGCCCGCGATCGACAGGCACCGCGTCAGCAGGAACTCGCGCTGCGCCGCCCCGTCCGCGAGCAGCGCAGCGCTGCCGGCCAGCTCGACGGCGAACCCGGCGACGTCCTGCCGGTGCCGCACCCCGAGCAGCTTCCGCACGCTCGACTCGGCCCCGGGATCCTGCCCTCCGAGCCGCCGCAACGCCGCCCGCAGGTCCAGCACCGACCCCGCGATCCCGTCCGCCACCAGGGAACCGAGCCGGTCGAGCGCGACATCGTCGAGCAAAGAAGGATCCACTGTGGACACCAGCGTCTGCACGCTCTCGCCGACCGCGGACCCACTCCCGATGGCCACCCGCTCGTTCGCCAGCGTCGTGCGCGCGAGCCGCCAGCCGCCACCCGGCGTGCCGACCACGTCGGCGTCCGGCACGAACACGTCGTCCAGGAACACCTCGTTGAACACGGCGTCGCCGGTGATCTCCCGCAACGGCCGCGTGGTGATGCCCTCGGCGCGCATGTCGACCAGGAAGTACGTGATGCCCTTGTGCTTGGGCACGGCCGGGTCGGTGCGGGCCAGGCAAATCCCCCAGTCCGCTTCGTGCGCCAAGGACGTCCACACCTTCTGGCCGGACAGCCGCCAGCCGCCGTCGACGCGCCGGGCCGCCGTCCGCAACGCGGCCAGGTCGGAACCCGCGCCGGGCTCGCTGAACAGCTGGCACCACGTGAGTTCACCCCGGAGGGTGGGCCGGGCGAACCGCTCGCGCTGCTCGTCGCTGCCGTGTTCGAGGATCGTCGGCACCGCCCACGCACCGATCACCAGATCCGGGCGGCGCACCCCGGCTTCGGCGAGCGCGGCGTCGATCCGCAGCTGCTCCGCGGCGTCGGCGCCCCGGCCGTACGGCGGGGGCCAGTGCGGCGTCAGCAACCCGGCGTCGGCCAGCGCGGCCCGCCGCTCGCCGCCGGGCAGCCCCGCGATCCGCGTCACCTCTTCGCGCAGCGCGGGATCGTCGCCGACGTCGACGTTCAGGGTGCGTTCGGACCCCTCGAGCGCCAGCGACGCCGCCCGCCGCCGCCACATCCCGGTGCCGCCGAGCCACTGCCGCAGCGCGACCGCGCGGCGCAGGTACAGGTGCGCGTCGTGCTCCCAGGTGAACCCGATGCCGCCGAGGACCTGGACGCAGTCCTGGGCGTTGGCGACGGCCGCGTCGAGGGCGACGACGGCCGCGCTCGCGATCGACAGCGGGTGCTGCCCGGACGCCGCGTCCCAGGCCAGCGCTTCGGCCGCTTCGGCCCGGCAGAGCATCTCGGCGCACAGGTGCTTGATCGCCTGGAACGCGCCGATCGGCTTGCCGAACTGCTCGCGCACCTTGGCGTACTCGACGGCGACGGTCAGGCACCGCCGCGCCACGCCCGCCGCCTCGGCCGCGGCCAGCGTCGCCGCGAGGGGCGCGACCGGCGGCAGGGTGAGCACGTCGGCGCGGACACCGGAGAAGCGGACACGCGCCAGCGGACGCGAGAAGTCGAACGCGTCCAGGGGCTCGACCGTGACGCCCGGGGTGTCCGGCGCGAGGAGCACGTGCCCGCCGCCGGCCGGCACCAGCAGCCACGTCCCGGCGTCGACGCCGGGCACCGGGCCGGTGACGCCGTCGTCGAGCGAAGGCGCGTCCAGCAGCACGGCGAGGGTCGCCTCGCCCTCGGCCAGCGCGGGGAGGAGTTCCTTCGCGGCGGGGATCCCGGCGAGCAGGAGGCCGCCGAGCGCGGTGCCGAGCAGCGGCCCCGGCACGAGTTCCCCGGCCGCGGCGGCGAGGCCGGCGGCGAGATCGGCGATACTGCCGTCGGCACCGCCCGCTTCACCGGGCAGTGCGACGCCGAGCAGGCCGAGCTCGGCGAACCCACCAGGAATCCCGGTTTCCGCCGCGCGCACCGCCTCTCGCGGGTGGTGCGCCGCGGACCAGGCGTGGATCGCCTCGGCCAGCGCGGCCTGTTCGTCGGTGAGCGCGACCGGCATCGGGCCTCCTCGCGGGACGGGACACTACTCGCGAGTGTAGAACGTGTTACAGTTTTTCGGCCAGTGGGTCGATTGTTGAACGTTTCGCCAGGACAGGTACTCTACGTCATGAACTGGAACAAGTTCCGAAGGACGGGGGGACTCCGATGCCCGGCAAGACCAAGGCGCGCGGCAACGGCCTGAGCGCGATCGGCGCCGACGAACTCGGTTCGGCCGCCCAGCGCGACCGCCGGCGCCGGATCATCGACGCGACCCTCGCCCTGGCCTCGAAGGGCGGCTACGACGCCGTCCAGATGCGGGCCGTGGCCGAGAAGGCCGACGTCGCGCTCGGCACGCTGTACCGGTACTTCCCGTCGAAGATCCACCTGCTCGTTTCCGGGCTGGCGCGTGAATTCGAGCGCGCGCAGGAGAAGCTCGAGCGCCAGGCCATCCCCGGCGAGACGCCCGCCGAGCGGCTGATGTTCGTGCTCGGCCGCAACACCCGCCTGATGCAGCGCGACCCGCACCTGACCGAAGCCATGGTGCGGGCCTTCATGTTCGCCGACACGTCCGCGGCCGCCGAGGTCGAGCAGGTCGGGATGCTGATGGAGAACATGTTCGCCAAGGCGATGGGCATCGACGAGCCCACCGAGGCCGACCGGGACATCTTCCACGTCGTCGCCGACGTCTGGATGGCGAACCTGGTGGCCTGGGTGACCCGCCGTGCCTCCGCGGCCGACGTCGCCAACCGCCTCGAACTGTCGGTCCACCTGCTGCTGGACAAGTAGCCGCCGGTCAGCGGTGCGCGGCGGCCACCTCCGCCAGCTCGTCGAGGGCCTTGAGCGTCTCCGCTTCCGGCAGCGTGTCCAGCAGGAACGTGTACCGCTCGACACCGGCCTCGCGGAAGCCGTCGATCACCTTCGGGATCGTCGGGCCGCCGAAGACCGCGAACTGGACGTCTTCGCGCCCCTGCTCGGCCAGCCAGCGGCGGACGCGCTGGGCCTCCTGGTACTTCGTGTAGCCCCGGAGCAGCCAGCCGTCTCCGTACTTGGCGAGCCGGTTGAGCGCGGCTTCGCTCTCGCCGCCGATGTAGATCGGGACGTGCGGCTTCTGCACCGGCTTCGGCCAGCTGAAGATCGGGTCGAGGTCGATGTGCTCGCCGTGGAACTCGGCCTCGTCCTTCGTCCAGATCTCCTTGAGCGCGGCCAGCTGCTCGTCGATCAGCGCGCCGCGCGTCTTCGGGTCGGTGCCGTGGTTGCGCATCTCCTCGCGGTTCCAGCCGACGCCGACGCCGAACAGCGCGCGCCCGTCGGAGAGCAGGTCCAGGGACGCGACCTCCTTGGCCGTGTGGATGAGGTCGCGCTGGATCAGCAGGGCGATCCCGGTGCCGAGCAGCAGTTCCGACGTCGCGGTGGCCGCGGCGGTGAGCGCCAGGAACGGGTCGAGCGTGCGGTAGTACACGCGCGGCAGGTCTCCCCCGCCCGGGTAAGGGGTTTCCCGGCTCACCGGGATGTGCGAGTGCTCGGCCAGGAACAGCGAGTCGAAGCCGCGTTCCTCCAGTGCCGCACCCAGTACGTCCGGGCGGATGCCCTCGTCGGTCACGAACGTCGAGATCCCGAATTTCATGCTCCAGGAGTACCACCGTCTTGACAGCGGGTGCACGATGAAGTCATCTCATCATACGTTGAATAAGGGGGCGGTCATGGACGTACAGGGCCTCGACTTCGAGGAGCTCTACCAGGGCACCACGCCGATCGGCCGGAAGATGCCGTGGGACCTGGGCGCGCCGCAGCCCGCGGTGGTCGCGCTGGCCGACGCCGGCGAGTTCGGCGGCGACGTGCTCGACATCGGCTGCGGGCTCGGCGACAACTCCGCGTTCCTCGCCTCGCGCGGCCTGCGCGTGACCGGGCTGGACGGCGCCCCGTCGGCGATCGCCCAGGCCAGTGCGCGCGCCGCCGAGAAGGGCCTCGACATCGAGTTCGCCGTCGCCGACGCGACGAAGCTCGAAGGGTACGAAGGCCGGTTCGACACGGTCCTCGACAGCGCGCTCTACCACTGCCTGAGCGAGGAAGAGCGGCACAGCTACCTAGCGGCGTTGACCCGCGCGGCGCGGCCGGGCGCGCGGCTGCACCTGTTCGCCTTCTCGACGGAGCTCCCGGACGCGTTCCCGGCGCCGTACCTGATCAGCGAGGCCAACCTGCGGGAGACGGTCGGCGAGAACTGGACGATCGAGGTCCTCGAGCCGACGCTCTACACGACGTCGATGACGCCGGCGGAGCTGCGGCAGAGCGTCCGGGTGGTCCTGGACGCGGACCCGGCCGGGCTGCAGGCGATGAAGACCGACGCGGACGGGCGCGTGCTGGTCCCGGTCTGGCGGCTGAAGGCGGTACGTTCGGCCGGGTGATCGTCGAGTCGGCGCTCGTCCCCCGCACCGCCACCGAACCCTGCGCGGACCGGCTGATCGTCGGCGAGCACGTGGCCGGGGTCGCCGATGGGGCGACGAAGAAGCCGTGGGACACCGGCCCGGACGGCGCCGAGCTCGCCGAAGCCGTCGCGGGGCACTTGGCCGGGCTCGCGGCCGGGTGCACGGCTCGTGAGGCGGTCGACAGCGCGACGGCGCTCGTGCGGGGTTGGGCGGGCGGCGCGGGACTGGGGTCCGCGGTGACGTTCTGCGTGCTCTTCCGGCCCCGGCGCGAGATCTGGCGCGTCGGGGAAGCCCGGATCCTGCTCGACGGCGTCCCGGCGCCGCCACGGCCGTCGGGCGAGCGGGTGGTGGCCGAGGCCCGCGCCCTCGTGGTGCGGCGGTATCTGGCGGAGGGGGTCCCGGCGGCGGAGTTGCTGGCGGAGGACCCGGGGCGGGCGGCGGTGCAGGAGCTGTTGCGCGCGCTCGTCGGGCTGCGCAACCGGCCTCACGGCGGCGGGGCGGTGGACGGGCGGGACGTGCCCGACCTGTTCGTCGAGGTGATCCCGGTGCCGGCCGCGGTGCAGGAGGTCGTGCTCGCCACGGACGGGTACCCGGAGCCGGCGGCGACGCTGGCCGAGGCCGAGCGGCTGCTCGCCGAACGGCTGGCGCGGGACCCGTTGATGATCGAGGATCCCCCGGAGACGAAGGGGCTGCGGCCCGGAGCCGACTCGTTCGACGACCGGGCGTACCTGCGGCTCAGCTCAGCTTGAGCCACGCCGCCGCGCCCACCGGATCCCGGTCGAGCCACTGCCGGATCAGCCGGATGTTCACGTGCAGCGGGAAGGACAGCTGACCGCGGTAGCGGCGTTCGATCTCGTCGAGGGCCACGAGCAGTCCCGGAACGCCGTCGTACGGGTCGAAGTCGACGGTCCGGTGGTCGGAGGTGAAGAGCTTGTCCTTGCGGGCGATCCGGGTCGTCACGCGGCCCAGGGAGGCGATCCCGGCTTCACGAACGCGAGCAGATCGGAGCTTCGCGGCCGGGAGCGGCGCCGGAGCGGGCGCCTGCCCCGGCGGGCTTCGAGATCGCGCCAATCGGCTGAGCCGGTCGACGACGACGTGGTTGGAGCAGTTGCCCCACTCGAGTTCGGGCAACTCCCCGGAACTCACGGGTGGCGAGCCAACCGGACCTTGTCCTCGTCGAAGGCGAGCGCCGACACCCCAAGCGCACGGACTTCCTCGTGCTTGCCCGTCGGCCGCCACATTTCGGGCTTCGGGTCGAAGGCGATCCGCGCGTCCGCCGCGAGTTCCGCGTCCAGCTCCGGCTCGCGAACGGCTTCACAACCGTTCGCGGCGATCTTCGCCCAGCGGTCGTAAGGTCCCTCGTACGGCATCAGCACGGGCCTTGACCTCTTTGAAGTGGTCGAAGACTTCATGGCGATGTCCACCAGATCGTTGCCCGCCGGCGGCCGGCGGCTGAAGACGATCCACGCGCGCCAGAGACGGCCTGGCTCAGACGTTCCGCCGGTACTGGCCCCCGACCTCGAAGAACGCCTCCGTGATCTGGCCCAGTGAACACACCCGCGCCGCGTCCATCAGCACCCCGAACAGGTTCCCGCCCCGAGTCGCCGCTTCGCGCAACGCCTTCAGGGCCTGCTGGGCTTCCTCGTGGTGGCGGTGCTGGAAGTCCGCCAGGCGCTCGAGCTGGGACTTCTTCTCGTCCTCCGTCGCGCGGGCCAGTTCGACCTCGATGTCGTCCTCGCCCGCGTTCGGGTTGCGGAAAGTGTTGACGCCGATGATCGGCAGGGAGCCGTCGTGCTTCTTGCGCTCGTACAGGATGGACTCGTCCTGGATCCGGCCGCGCTGGTAGCCCGTCTCCATCGCGCCCAGGACGCCGCCGCGCTCGGAGATGCGGTCGAACTCCGCCAGGACCGCTTCCTCGACCAGGTCCGTCAGCTCGTCGATGACGAACGAGCCCTGCAGCGGGTTCTCGTTCTTCGACAGGCCCCATTCCTTGTTGATGATCATCTGGATGGCCATCGCGCGGCGCACCGACGACTCCGACGGCGTCGTGATCGCCTCGTCGAAAGCGTTGGTGTGCAACGAGTTCGCGTTGTCGTACAGCGCGCACAGCGCCTGCAGCGTGGTGCGGATGTCGTTGAAGCTCATCTCCTGCGCGTGCAGCGAGCGCCCGGACGTCTGCACGTGGTACTTCAGCTTCTGCGACCGCTCGTTCGCGCCGTAGCGGTCGCGCATCGCCACCGCCCAGATCCGGCGGGCCACCCGGCCGAGGACCGAGTACTCCGCGTCCATGCCGTTGGAGAAGAAGAACGACAGGTTCGGCGCGAAACAGTCCACGTCCATGCCGCGGGCCAGGTACGACTCGACGTAGGTGAAGCCGTTGGCCAGCGTGAAGGCCAGCTGCGAGATCGGGTTCGCACCGGCCTCGGCGATGTGGTAGCCGGAGATCGACACCGAGTAGAAGTTGCGCAGGTGGTGCTCGATGAACCACTCCTGGATGTCGGCCATCATCCGGAGGCTGAACTCGGTGGAGAAGATGCAGGTGTTCTGGCCCTGGTCTTCCTTGAGGATGTCGGCCTGCACGGTGCCGCGGACGTTCTGCAGCGTCCACGAACGCAGCTCGGCGGCCTCGGCGTCGGACGGCTCGCGGCCGTGCTCGACGCGGAACGCGTCGAGCTTCTGGTCGATCGCCGTGTTGAGGAAGAAGGCCAGGATCGTCGGCGCCGGGCCGTTGATCGTCATCGACACCGACGTGTTCGGCGCGGTCAGGTCGAAGCCGTCGTAAAGGGCCTTCATGTCCTCGACCGTCGCGATGGACACGCCCGACGTGCCGACCTTGCCGTAGATGTCAGGGCGCGTGTCGGGGTCGTGGCCGTACAGGGTCACGGAGTCGAACGCCGTCGAGAGCCGCTTCGCCTCGGAGTCGGCCGAGAGCAGCTTGAACCGGCGGTTGGTGCGGAACGCGTCGCCTTCGCCGGCGAACATCCGCGCCGGGTCCTCGCCCTCGCGCTTGAACGGGAAAACGCCCGCGGTGTACGGGAAGTATCCGGGCAGGTGCTCGCGGCGCAGGAACGACAGCAGCTCGCCGTCCTCGCCGTACCGCGGCAGGGCGACGCGCGGGATCCGGTTGCCCGACAGCGTGTCGCGCCACAGCTGCGTGCGCAGCTCCTTGTCGCGGATCTTCACGACCAGCTCGTCCTGGCGGTACTCCTCGGCCAGCTCGCGGAAGCGCGCCAGGAGCTTTGCCGACTCGCCGTCCACATCGGACTCGGCCGCGGCGAGCAGCCCGTCGAGCGCGTCGGTCGCGGCGTCCACCTTGGACAGTTCCTCGCGCGTCAACGCCAGCGCGTTGCGCTTGCGGACCGCGGCGACCTGCTGCTCGGTCTTCGCGTGGTAGCCGCGCACGGAGTCGGCGATCTCGGCCAGGTACCGCGCACGGTTGCCGGGGATGATCGTCGAGGCGTCCGTGGACACCTTGCCTTCCACGCGGGGCAGCGTGCCCGAAGAAACGGTCAGCCCGCGCTCGGCCAGCATGCCGCGCAGGTGCTGGTACAGCGCGGTGACGCCGTCGTCGTTGAACTTCGCCGCGCTCGTGCCGTACACCGGCATGTCTTCGGGGCCTTCCGAGAAGGCCTCGCGGTTGCGCACCAGCTGGCGCGCGACGTCGCGGCGGGCGTCCTCGGCGCCGCGGCGCTCGAACTTGTTGATCGCGACGACGTCGGCGAAGTCGAGCATGTCGATCTTCTCCAGCTGCGACGCGGCGCCGAACTCAGGCGTCATCACGTACAGCGACTCGTCCACGAAGTCGACGATCCCGGCGTCGCCCTGGCCGATGCCCGGCGTCTCGACGATCACCAGGTCGTAGCCGGCGGCCTTGCAGGCCAGGATCGACTCGCGCAGCCCGGCCGGGATCTCCCCCGACGTCGTGCGCGTGGCCAGCGAGCGGAAGAACACCGGCGCTGTGCCAGTGCCTCCAGGGCCGGCGGGCCCGTTGTCGAGGCAGTTCATCCGGATGCGGTCGCCGAGCAGCGCGCCGCCGCCCTTGCGCCGCGACGGGTCGACCGCGAGCACCGCGATCCGCAGCTTGTCCTCCTGGTCGAGGCGGAAGCGGCGGACCAGCTCGTCGGTGAGCGACGACTTGCCGGAGCCACCGGTGCCGGTGATGCCGAGCACCGGGACCGTCCGCCCGGACGCGGCTTCGGTGATGCCGTCGAGCAGCTCGCCGGGCAGCCGTCCGGCCGCCAGCTGGGTGATGACCCGCGAGAGCGCGGGGACGTCCCCGGAGAGCACCTTGTCCAGCGCCGGGCCCTCGGCCGCGAGGTCGGTGTCGCAGGCCTCGATCATCGAGTTGATCATGCCCGGCAGGCCCATCTCGTAGCCGTCTTCGGGCGAGAAGATGCGGGCGACGCCGCGCGAGTGCAGCAGGTCGATCTCCTCGCGCACGATCACCCCGCCCCCGCCGCCGAAGACCTTGATGTGGCCGGCGCCGCGCTCGCGCAGCAACTCGACCAGGTACGAGAAGTATTCGACGTGCCCGCCCTGGTAGGCGGAGATGGCGACGCCCTGGACGTCCTCGGCGATGGCGGCGGTGGCCACCTCGTCGACCGAGCGGTTGTGGCCGAGGTGCACGACCTCCGCGCCCTGCGACTGCAGGATCCGCCGCATGATGTTGATCGACGCGTCGTGGCCGTCGAAGAGGCTCGACGCCGTGACGAACCGGACGGGGTGCGCGGGGCGGTACAGCTCACTGCTCATCCCCTAAAAATACTTTGACTTCCTACTGTTGGAAACCCGAGGACCAGTGACACGGCTCTCAGCACCGCTCGCCGCAACCTTGACAGTGCGCTGCTGGGGTCTATGTTCAACGTAGTCGTTAATTAACAAGGTGCTGAAATGACCATGCCCACGGACCACCTGAGCCGCACGTTCGCGGCCCTCGCCGACCCGACCCGGCGCGCCATCCTCGCCCGGCTTTCGGCGGGCGAGGCGACGGTGAACGAGCTCGCCGAGCCGTTCCCGATGAGCCTGCCCGCCGTCTCGCGGCACCTCAAGGTGCTGGAGCAGGCCGGGCTCATCACCCGCGGCCGCACGCGCCAGTGGCGGCCCTGCCGGCTGGCGGCGAAGCCCCTGGAAGACGTCGCCGACTGGGTGGCGGCCTACCGCCCGTTCTGGGACGACGGGTTCGACCGCCTCGACGAGCACCTGCGCTCGCTGCGGAGCGGGGGCGAGCATGCCTGAGCTGACCATCACCCGCGTCTTCGACGCACCCCGCGAGCTCGTCTTCGCCGCCTGGACCGACCCCGACCAGCTGGCGAGCTGGCTCGGCCCGCACGGCTACACCGGCTGCGCCGTCACGCTCGCGACGCGGCCGGGCGGCGCCTGGCGGGCGTGCATCCGCTCCCCCGAAGGCGACGAGCACTGGATGCACGGCACCTACCGCGAGATCACCGCCCCCGAGCGGCTCGTATTCACCTTCACCTGGGACACCGAGGGCGACCTGCGTGCCGAGACCCTCGTGACGATCGACTTCGCCGATCTGGACGGCAAGACGGAGATGACCTTCGTCCAAGCCGGCTTCCCCGCCGCCGCCGACCGCGACGACCACCACGGCGGCTGGACCTCCAGCTTCGACGACCTGGCCGGCTTCATCCACCACCGAGGAGAGGAAGACCGATGACCGCCACCCAGCACGCCCTGCCCGAGATCGTCTCGCCGGAGGAGTGGCAGGCCGCGCGCGACGCACTGCTCGTCAAGGAGAAGGAGCACATGAAGGCGGCGGACCACCTCGCCGCCGAACGCCGCCGGCTGCCGATGGTCCCGTTCACGAAGCCGTACGTCTTCGAATCGACGGAGGGGAAGAAGAGCCTGCTGGACCTGTTCGACGGACGGCCCCAGCTGATCGTCTACCACTTCATGCTGCACCCGGGCGACGAAGCGGGCTGCCCCGGCTGCTCCCTGCTCGTCGACAACATGCCGCACCTGGCCCACCTGCACGACCGCGACGTCACGCTCCAGGTCGTCGCGCCGGCGACGCTCGCCGAGATCGAGAGCTACAAGGCCCGGATGGGCTGGGACGTGCCGTGGGTGTCCGCGCACGGCAGCGACTTCACCGAGGACTGCGGCGTCGGCATGGGCTTCGGGATCAGCGTGTTCCTGCGCACCGGCGACGACGTGTACCGGACGTACTTCACCAGCAACCGCGGCGGCGAGATGTTCCTCGCCTCGCACCGCTACCTCGACGTCACGCCGCTGGGGCGCCAGGAGGCGTGGGAAGAGGAGAGCCGGGGCGACGACGGTCCCGGTGCCTGGTGGCGCCGGCACGACGAATACTGACGCCTGCCCGCGGGCGGGCGACGCCGGCCGACGATCCACCGGGTGTGCGCGGCGCCGGGCCCGGGGTGTTCCCCGGGCCCGTGTGGCGTCAGCGGGCGTTGGCCGCCCGCAACGCGATCCACTGCCGCATGGCGTACTCGACCAGCGTGATGAGCGTCTGCTTGGTCGACTCGCGGTCCCGCGCGTCGCAGCGGACGATCGGGATGTTCGGGTCGATCGACAGCGCCTCGCGGACGTCGTTGATGTCGTGCTCCAGCACGCCGTCGAACGTGTTGACGCCGACGATGTACGGCAGTCCCCGGTCCTCGAAGAAGTCGATCGGGGCGAACGAGTCCGCGAGCCGGCGCGTGTCGGCGAGCACCACCGCGCCGATCGCACCGCGGACGAGGTCGTCCCACATGAACCAGAACCGCTGCTGGCCGGGGGTGCCGAACAGGTAGAGGATCAGGTCCGCGTCCAGGGAGACGCGCCCGAAGTCCATCGCCACCGTCGTCGTCGACTTGCCCGGCGTGTGGTCGAGGTTGTCGACGCCGACGCTGGCGTCGGTCATCATCGCCTCGGTGGTCAGCGGCACGATCTCCGACACCGACCCGACGAAGGTCGTCTTCCCCGCTCCGAACCCGCCAGCCACCACGATCTTGGCGGATGTCATGGTCGGGGGCGCGGTGTCCCGCGGTGCCTTATAGCCGACGGAGTCCACTCAAAACCCTTTCCATCAACACCAGATGTGCCTCGGCGCCGTCATTGCCCGTAATCGTCTTGTGCACCGTGACCAGCCCCGCGTCGGCCGCGTCGCTGATCAGCACCCGGGCCACACCCAGTGGCACCCGCAAGGCCGACACGATCTCGGCGACCGAACGGGGGGTCCGGCACTCTTCCATGATCGAGATGCACTCGATCTGCTCCGCGGCCACTTCGGGGAAGCCACCGGTGGCAGCGTAGTCCTTCGCGGAGATCAGTGTCTCCAGCTCCAGGGCGTAGTTTGCCCGAGTGCGGCCGCCGGTCAGCGCGTAGGGCCGGACGATGGCCGTCAGCTCCTCCGGCGCGGGCGGCTGCTCGAACACCGCGGGCATCACGAACTCGCCGCTGGGTGGCCCCGGATCGAACAAACCACCAGGTCGCGGGCTGTCCCCGTCGGTACTGCCGGGTGGAGAGACTAAAGAGGTCACGCGATCTCCTGGGTCGGCCGACGGCGCGGGCGCCGGCGGTTCCGCGGCCGCGTGCGCACCGGCGGCCGGGGGTGGCGGGGACTCCTTGCTCTTCTTGCGCTTCCGGCGGGCACGGCCGGAATCCAGGGTGAACCCGTTGAGGACGTCGGCGAACGTGCCGTCGTCCCCACGCCCGGCGGGCTGCTGGCCCTCGGGTGGTTCGCCGTTGAATCCGGACCCCGTGCTCATCGCGCCATCATCCCACCGGTTCGCCGATCAGCGACCCACCGGAGCCCTGAAGCTGGGCGCGCAGCTCCGGCGTGAGGATCTGGCCGACCCGGTCCACGAGCATCGTCATCTCGTAGGCGACCTGGCCGATGTCGCAGTTGGGGGCGGCGAGGATGGCGAGGCAGGACCCGTCGCTGATCGACATCAGCACCATGATCCCCAGTTCCATCTCGACGACGGTCTCGTTGACCGCGCCGGCCTCGAAGCAGCGGGCGGCGCCCTGGGTGAGGCTGACCAGACCCGAAGCGACCGCGGCGAGCTGGTCGGCCCGGTCGAGCGGGAGCCGGTTCGACGCGGTCAGCAGCAAGCCGTCCGCCGAGACGACCACGGCGTGGGCCACGCCGGGCACCCGCTCCGCGAAGTCGTTCACCAGCCAGCCGAACTGGTTCTGCGTCGGCTGGGCGCTACTCGGCGAGTTCATTCACCCTCCAGTGTCTCGTGGTTGGTCTCGGCCGCCTGTGCGGTGCGGTGGCGTCCACGCTCGATGCCCTGCTGGAAGCTCCGCAGGCGGCCGCGCACGTCGTGCGCGTCCCGTTGTGGTCGGGGAGCCGTGGCTCCGGTGGGCGGTCCGGCGCTGCCCGGAAGCAGCTGCTCCCCGCGACGGCGCCGGGGCAATCCTGCCGAAGTGAATGTGGCGGGTGCCGACTGGGACACCGCTTGCACCGCCCGCCACCCGTCATCGGTCCCGAAGTTCCACTCGGTGGTGACCTCGACGGCGGAGGTTTCCTCGCGGGGGACGGGGGTTTCGGGGGTCTCCGGGGTTTCCGCCCCGGCGCCGCGGCGCGAGGGCAGCGACGACGGCGGGGCGCTGGGGCGGCCGGTGGCGAGGACTTCCGGCTCGTCGGACGGCGGTTGCGCCGGGGGGTGGAGGTCGGTGGCCGGTGGGGGCGCGGTCTGGCCGCGCTGGGGCAGGCCGTTCGGAGCGCCGGGCGGGGTCGGCTGGGGCGCGCCGTTCGGCTGGGCGCCTGCCTGGCCGGGCTGCAGCAGGCCGTTCGGCTGAGCACCCGCCTGGCCCCGCTGAGGCAGCCCGTTCGGCTGGGCACCGGCTTGGCCCGGTCGGGGCAGGCCGTTCGGCCGCCCCGGCGGAAGCAGGCCGTTCGGCAGGGCACCCGCCTGGCCCGGCTGGGGCAGACCGTTCGGCTCAGCGCCTGCCTGACCCGGCTGGGGCAAGCCGTTCGGCAGGGCACCCGCCTGACCCCGCTGGGGCAGACCGTTCGGCAGGGCACCCGCCTGACCCGGCTGGGGCAAGCCGTTCGGCAGGGCACCCGCCTGACCCGGCTGGGGCAGACCGTTCGGCAGGGCACCCGCCTGACCCGGCTGGGGCAGACCGTTCGGCTCAGCGCCTGCCTGACCCGGCTGAAGCAGGCCGTTCGGCTGAGCGCCGGCCGGGCCGGGCCCGGGCTGGCCGCTCTGGTCCGCCGGCGACTCGCGGCGGGGTTGGGGCAGGCCGTTCGACTGGGAGCCGGCGGGCTGCTTGTCGGTGCCGGTGGTCGGGTGCGCGGCGGAAGCGCTCTGATGGGCCGCCGTCTCCGGCTGCGGGCCGGTCGGCTGGTCCGCGCTTGCCTGCGTGGCCGAAGCGCCCACCGCCGGCTCGTCGGTGCCCGGCTGGTGCGCAGGCGAAAGACCCGCTGCCTGCTGAGGTGCCGGATCGCCCGCGCCCGGCTGGGGTGCCGGAGTAGTCGTGCCCGGCTGGGCGGCCGTGGCCGGTGTCGCGCCCTCGGTGCCGGCTGCTGGGGGCTTCGACTGGCGGGCCTGCTGGCGGCCACGGGTCACGCCCTGCTGGAAGCTGCTCAGGCGGCCTCGGACGTCCGCCGGGTCGCGGACCGGGAGTTCCGGGCGGGACGGCGCCGGGGTGGGGGCGGCCGGGGGCGGGACCGCGCTGCCCGGCATCAGCTGCTCGCCTCGGCGGCGGCGCGGGAGGCCCGCCTCCGTGAACGCCGTCGGGGCGGCCTGGGACCGGGCCTGGACCGTGCGGAAGTTCTCGTCGCTCGCGAAGTCCCAGCTGC
Organism: Amycolatopsis sp. NPDC049159; assembly: GCF_040648295.1. Lineage (NCBI taxonomy): Bacteria > Bacillati > Actinomycetota > Actinomycetes > Pseudonocardiales > Pseudonocardiaceae > Amycolatopsis > Amycolatopsis sp. NPDC049159. Next base: position 310,946 of record NZ_JBEZDL010000002.1, on the reverse strand, counting down.
GTCGCTCCTGCGGTTCCGCTTCCGCCGCGGCCGGTTCCTCGGCCGAAGGAGCCGAGGCGGGGGCCGAAGGAGCAGGAGTGACCGGGGTCGCCGGAGCGGCGGCCGGCTTGTCCTCGCGGAACCACGCCGACAGCATCTCGTCGAAGATCGGGGTCGTCTCCGACCGGTCCGGGGCCGGCTCGGGGGCCGGGGCGGCCGGCGGGGTTGCCGTTGCCTGCCGCCACCAGTCGCTCAGCGTCGTCTCGTTGGCGGAGAACAGGTCCTTGCCCGCCGGCAGCTCGTCCGGCTTCGGCTGCTTCGGCGGCTGCGGGGGCACCGGCAGCACCGCGGGCAACGTCGGGCGGGGCGGCGACGGCGGGGTGTCGTCGTCCTTCGGGAGGGGGGCGAACAGCGCCGTCCCGGAGATCTCCAGGTCCGAGGGCGGGCGCGGGTCCGAGAGGCCCGCGAGGTCGCTCGCCGACGGCCAGCGCTCCTCCCCCATCGCCGGCTGCTGCGGGACGACCGGGCGCGGGCGGGAGTGGCCGTTGACCTGGCGGCGCGGCAGGCGGTTGCCCGCCGCGGGGCTGGCCGGGTGCTGCTGGAGGGCGCCGATCGGGCCGGTCGCCGGGCCGTCGGTCACCGGCATCACCAGGTCCGCCGGGACGACGACCGTGGCGCGGACGCCGACGATGTCCTTGCCGCCGTGCAACGAGACCCCGATGCGGTGCCTGCTGGCCAGGCGGCCGACGACGAACAAGCCCATCCGGCGCGAGGTGGCCAGGTCGACCGAGCCCGCCTCGGTCAGCCGGGTGTTCGCCTCGGCGACCTCGGTCTCGTTCATGCCGATGCCCTTGTCGAGGATGTCGATGTTGAGCGAGCCGTCCTCGCCCAGCCGCGACGCCACCGTCACCGACGTCTCCGGCGCGGAGAACGCCGTGGCGTTGTCCAGCAGCTCGGCGACCAGGCGCATCAGGTCGCTCGCCGCGTAGCCGACGATCCGCGCCGGGGGCGGCGGCTGGACCTGGACCCGCTGGTACTGCTCGATCTCCGACACCGCGGCGCGCAGCATGTCCGTCGTGCCGACCGGCTTCCCCGACCGGCGGCCCGGCTCGGCGCCCGAGAGCACCATCAGGTTCTCGTTGTTGCGCCGCATCCGGGTGGCGAGGTGGTCGAGCTGGAACAGCGTCGCCAGCTGGTCGGCGTCCTCCTCGTCCCGCTCGAGCTGCTCGATCAGCTGCAGCTGCCGCTGGACCAGGCTCTGGCTGCGCCGCGAAAGGTTGACGAAGACGCTGCCGTAGCCGGTGCGCATCGCGGCCTGCTCGGTCGCCAGCCGCAGCGCCTGGTGGTGCACCTTGTCGAACGCGCGCGCCACCTCGCCGACCTCGTCGTCGGTCTGCACCGGGACCGGCCGGACGTCGGTGCCCTGCGCGCGGCCCTCCTGGATGTTGCGGACGGCCTCCGGCAGCGCGTTCTCGGCGACGTCGAGGGCGCTGCGGCGCAGCACCTTCAGCGAGCGCAGCAGCTGGCGGGTGATGAGGAAGACGACCGCGACGGCGAGCACCATCGCGCCGAACAGCAGCACGGCGAGCAGGCCCGCACCGCTGCTGGACTCGTCGACCAGCTCGGCAGACGTCGCCGACGCCGCCCCGCCGAGCCGGTCGGCGACCTGCCCGATCTGCGTGCGCATCGCGCCGGACGCGGCGTTCCAGTCCTGGGGCGACAGCGTCCGGAAGGCGTCGTCGACCGCGCCGCTCGGCGCGTTCAGCACCGACTCGACCATCCGGGCGCGGCTCTGCGCCTGCGAGCCTTCGGCGATGGCCGCGAAGTCGCGCTGCAACGTGTCGCCCGCCGCGGAGCGGAAGTCGACGAGCCGGTCGCCGAGGCGCAGCTCGGCGGCGCGGAGGGTGGCGAGCTCGCTCGGCGAAAGCCCGGCGCGCGCGATGCCGAAGGACACCAGCGCCTGGCTGACCGACACCTGCTCGCCCGCGACGAGGAGTTCGTGCAGACCGGCGGGGGTGCCGCCGAGCGTGCCGTCGCCGGCGCCCGCGGTGGCCGCGGTGTCGAGGGCGACGAGCGGCTTCGCGAGGTCGGAGAACGCCGTGATGGCCTGGCCGGGGTCGAGCTGGCCGCCGTCGACCTGGCGGCGCAGGAAGTCGAGGTTGCCCAGCTGCGAGGTGGCGGCGCCGGCGGCACCCGCGACGCCCGGTTCGATGGCGGCCGCGCGGGACTGGGCGGCGGTGAACGGGCCGACCGCCGCGTCGGTGGCCTTGCGGGCCGCCGCGAGCTCGGGGGTGCCGCCGACGGTGCCGTCGGTCAGCATCGCCGCGGTGACCGTGCGCTCCTGCTGCAGGGCGCCGGTGAGCGCGCGGACCTGGCCGCCGAGCGCGACGAGCCGGTCGAGCCGCTGGTATTCGTCCGAGCGGCCGACCTGGGCCGCGATCGTCGTGATGCCGAGCACCAGCGCGATGACGATGGGCACGACGGTGACGGCCGAGAGCTTGACGGGAAGGCTCCAGTCGCGCCAGTGCACGAGCGCGTGCCACAGGGCCTTCCCCTTCGACCGCCGGGGCGCTCGGCCGAGCAGCTCCCCCACGGGCACCTGACCTTCTCCTGCAACGGTCACGTGAGTGACTCCCTGTCCGGCGTCATGGATCCGCGTCGGCGGCGCGGCGTGCCGGCTCGCGGCGGGCGCCCGGACGGCCGCGCCGTCCGCACCCTGCCACTTCGCCGTCGCCCTCGCTCGCCCCCGGCAGCCCCGCCGTCCGCGCGCCCGTTTCCGGGCAGGCACCGCCCCGACGTCCCGTGCAAGGGACTGTGCACGTGCACGTCGCAAGTTGCGTTCTGCACGGTTGTCGAGATCAACTTTATCGGTGCCAATCGATCGCTGCGGTCAGCTGGGCCAAAGAATCGTACCCCCGCGGTCGGGCCGGTCAATTTTGTCGTCCGCTCGGGCGCTGACCTGCGAAAAGCGGAGCACCGGCCGAGAACCCCGCCGATCCCGCTCCCAAAGGGGGAATTCCGGTTACCGGACAAGCCTCACCCAGGCATCCGGTCGTCACCCGATTAGCCCAGACAGGGGAGCAGCATACCTCGGACGATCTACACTCTGTACCCCCAACGGGTGGGTCAAGTCTCAAGATGTGCCCGATCTTGTGGCGTTGCGGCCTGCCGTGACCCGACCTGGTGATTTCTGACGAGAACCCGCGCCTACCAGTGGATCTTCGTCGCCACGCCCGCCGCGGGAGGACCCTCTTCGGCGCCATCGGACCTTACTTCGCCTACCCGGAGTGATCGAAGGTCACCCGAGCCCCGCCCGGTTACCTCATTCGCCGCAGCGTAGGCCGAACGCGACAACGTCGCGTCACAATTCTTCTCATCATTACGAGTGATCTGCCCGTGATCTCGCCACCGAAAGCGCATTCGACGGATTCGACGGGAAACCGAATACCCGGTGCTGCCGGACCCGGAACCGCCCGGCCGCCTTCGGACTCCGCCGGACGGCGTAGTTACGATGTTCGCCTCGCAGACCGCAAGGGCGGCCGGCGCCCCGCCGCGGGGCACCGCGTCCCGCCGCCACGCCAGGCTCTCTGCCGGAGGCACCCATGTACGACGTCGCGCGACCAGCGACGGGCAACGCCCTCGAGGAGACCGGCCGGATGCCGGCCCTCTTCAGCGGGGAGCGCCCGCCGGGCGCCCCGCAGCGGCGGCCCGCCGCTCCCACCGGCCCCGACTACACCGGGATCCAGGCCAGCCGCGAGTTCGTCGCGCTGCGCCGCCGGTTCCGCGGGTTCGTCTTCCCGATGAGCCTCGCCTTCTTCGCCTGGTACATGACGTACGTGCTGCTGGCCGCCTACGCGCACGACTTCATGAGCCGCAAGGTGTTCGGCCAGGTCAACGTCGGCATCGTGCTCGGCATCGGCCAGTTCGCCAGCACCGCGCTGGTCACCTGGCTCTACCTCCGCTACGCGCGCCGCCACGTCGACCCCCGCGTGGCCGAGCTGCGCGCCCGCGCGGGCGTGCCGGAAGGGCCGCGCCGGTGACCGCCCTCGCCGCGGGCGGAGTGCCCGCCAGCAACCCGATCGTCAACACGGCCGTGTTCGCCCTGTTCGTCGCCATCACGCTGTACGTCGTCTACCGCGCCAGCAGCCGGAACTCCTCCACGGCGGACTACTACGCCGCGGGCAGCGCGTTCACCGGCCGCCAGAACGGCATCGCCCTCTCCGGCGACTTCCTGTCGGCGGCGTCCTTCCTCGGGATCGCCGGCGCCATCGCGATCCACGGCTACGACGGCTTCCTCTATTCGATCGGCTTCCTCGTTGCCTGGCTGGTCGACCTGCTGCTGATCGCCGAGCTGCTGCGCAACACCGGCCGCTTCACGATGGGCGACGTGCTCAGCTTCCGGATGAAGCAGCGCCCGGTCCGCGCGGCGGCCGCGACGTCGACGCTGGTCATCTCCTTCTTCTACATGCTGGCGCAGATGGCGGGCGCCGGCGGCCTGGTGGCGCTGCTGCTGAACGTGCACTCCAAGCTCGGCCAGGCGCTGGTGATCGGCGTCGTCGGGCTGGTCATGGTGCTCTACGTGCTGGTCGGCGGCATGAAGGGCACCACGTGGGTGCAGATCATCAAGGCGACCATCCTGCTGCTGTGCGGCGCGCTGCTCACGGTGTTCCTGTTCGGCAAGTTCGGCTTCTCGTTCTCGAACCTGCTCTCCTCGGCGGCCGAGAACAGCCCGCTCGGCGACAAGCTCCTCGAGCCGGGCGGCTCGTACGGCAAGAACGGCACCACCAAGCTGGACTTCGTCTCGCTCGCGCTGGCGCTGGTCCTCGGCGCGGCGGCGCTGCCGCACGTGCTGATGCGCTTCTACACGGTGCCGAACTCCCGTGAGGCGCGGCGAAGCGTCGTCTGGGCGACGGCGTGCATGTTCCTCTTCTACCTGTGCACGCTGGTGATCGGCTTCGGCGCGGCCGCGCTGGTCGGCGCGGACGAGATCAAGGCCGCGCCCGGCGGCGAGAACTCGGCGGCGCCGCTGCTGGCCCTGCACGTCGGCGGGACGCTGCTGCTGGGCATCATCGCCGCGGTCGCGTTCGCGACGATCCTCGCGGTCGTGGCCGGGCTGACGATCACCGCGTCGGCCTCGTTCGCCCACGACGTCTACGCGAACATCTTCAAGCGGGGCAAGGCGGAGCCGGCCGACGAGGTCCGGGTGGCGCGGCTGACCGCGATCGTCGTCGGGGTGTTCGCGATCGTCGGCGGCGTCCTGGCGAACGGGCAGAACATCGCGTTCCTGGTGGCGCTGGCGTTCGCGGTGGCGGCGTCGGCGAACCTCTCGACGCTGCTCTTCTCCTTGTTCTGGAAGCGGTTCAACACGACCGGCACGCTCTGGGGCATCTACGGCGGCCTGATCGCGTGCCTGCTGCTGGTGCTCTTCTCGCCGGTCGTCTCGGGCTCGCCGGACTCGATCTTCAAGGGCATCGACTTCGCCTGGTTCCCGCTGAAGAACCCGGGCCTGGTCTCGATCCCGTTCTCGTTCCTGTGCGGGTTCGTCGGCACGCTGGTCGGCAAGCCGAAGGCGGACGCCGAGAAGCAGGCCGAGATGGAAGTCCGTTCCCTCACCGGCATCGGCAGCTGAGCCCCGCCTGGACGGCCTGCGTCAGACGCGCAGGCCGTCCAGGATCACGGCCAGCACCCGCCTGCCGTCCTCCGGGCTGCAGTTGCGCACCGCCATCCCCGCGCCGTGCCCCAGCCGCAGCACGTCGACACCCTCGATGTCCGCGCGGATCAGCCCCGCGTCCTGAGCGGCGTCCACCAGCACCCCGGTCGCTTCCCGCAGCCGCTTCTGGCAGTACTGGAACGTCTCGGAGCCCGAGTCGATCGACTCCTTGAGGAACGTGGCCAGCTTGTGCCGCTCGACGACCCAGGTGACCTGGTCGGTCAGCCACGCTTCCAGCGCCTCCCACGGCGGCAGCTCGTCGTGCAGCGCGAACGCGCGGTCGGCGAGCACTTCGATCTCGTCGCGGTAGACCGCTTCGAACAGCTTCTCGCGGGTCGGGAAGTGCCGGTAGAGCGTCCCGGCCCCGACTCCCGCCTTCTTGGCGACGTCGTCCAGCGGCACGTCAGGACCCTGCGCGGTGAAGAGCTCCTTCGCCGTCGCGACGATGCGCTCGTAGTTGCGCCGTGCGTCCGCCCGCATCGGACGGACCGCGTCACCACCCGGCATCCCGGCCTCCTCACCACGTAACCGGAGAGATTCTCCGAATTCACTTGCGCATCCGGAGACGCTCTCCATATTATCGCGTCGTGTCCAAGTGGAGAAACTCTCCGCTTACCTTCCTGCTCCTTTGGGGGAGTATCCCTTGTCGCAGCAAACGCTCCACCGCGCGCCCGTCCCGGCGCCGGCCCACCGCAGCGGGCTGGTCCTCGCGATCATCCTGACCTGCCAGCTCATGCTCATCCTCGACGCGACCGTGATGAACGTCGCACTCCCGCGCATCCAGGCCGACCTGGGGTTCTCCCCCACCGGCCTGTCCTGGGTGATGACCGCCTACAGCCTCGTCTTCGGCGGCCTGCTGCTGCTCGGCGGCCGGGCGGGCGACCTGTTCGGGCGGCGCCGGATGTTCGTCGCGGGCACCGCGCTGTTCACCCTCGCCTCGCTGGCCGGCGGCCTCGCCGACTCGGCCGCGCTGCTCATCGCCGCCCGCGTCCTGCAGGGCGTCGGCGCCGCCATGGCCGGGCCGAGCACCCTGGCCCTGGTCACCACGACGTTCACCGAGGCCAAGGCCCGCGTCCGGGCGCTCGCGCTGTTCTCCGCGATGTCCAGCGGCGGCTTCGCGATCGGCCTGATCGTCGGCGGCCTGCTCACCGAATGGATCTCGTGGCGCGCCGCGCTGTTCATCAACGTCCCGTTCGGGCTGGCGATCGTGCTCCTCGCCCCGAGGTTCGTCCCCGAGCCGCCCCGCCGGCGGGCCCACCTGGACCTGCCCGGCGCGATCACTGGCACCTTCGGCGTCGGAGCGCTCGTGTTCGCCTTCACCCACGCCGCGTCCGACGGCTGGGGCAGCCCGGTGACGCTCGGCTCGCTCGCCGGCGGCCTGGCGCTGCTGACGGCGTTCGTCGTGATCGAAGCCCGGACCGCGTTGCCGCTGGTCCCGCTGCGCCTGTTCGCCGACCGCAACCGCAGCGCGGCCTACGTCAACTTCTTCCTCGGCCCGATGGCGATGATGTCGATGTTCTTCTTCCTGACGCAGTTCATGCAGGACATCCGGCACTACGCCGCGCTGGCCACCGGGTTCGCGTTCCTGCCGATGGCGGCGCTGATCTTCACCATGAGCCGGCTCGTGCCGCGGCTGCTCCCCCGCTACGGGCCGAAGCCGCTCGCGATCAGCGGTTCGCTGATGATGGTCGCGGGCGTCGGCTGGCTCGCCACGCTCACCACGAGCAGCGCGTACTTCCCCGCGTTGCTGGGTCCGCTGCTGCTCATGGGGCTCGGCGCCGGGCTGGCGTTCGCGCCGCTCAACGTGATCGTGATGGCCACGGTGCCCAGCGAGGACGCGGGCGCGGCGGGCGGCGTGCTGCAGACGATGCAGCAGGTCGGCAGCACGCTCGGCCTGGCCGTGCTGATCACCGTGTTCGGCTCGGTGACCCGCTCGGCGGGCTCGGCGGGCGCCCAGCTGACGGTCGACGGGATGACCGCCGCGTTCGGGACCGCCGCGGTGTTCGCGGCCTGCACGTTCCTGGTGGCGCTGACGTTCCGCCGCCAGGCCGCGGCTACAGCTTCTGCCCGGCCTTGACCTTGTGCGTCACCCGGCGCTCGACGAGGAACGAGACGAACGGGACGCAGCCGGCCAGCAGCACCAGCACGGTGCCCTTGATCGACCAGCGGGCCTTGATCGCCAGGTCGATGGTCAGCACCAGGTAGATCATGTAGAGGACGCCGTGGATGGGCGAGTACACCGCGGACGGCGTCGGGTTGTCGAAGCCGTAGCGCAGCACCATCACGAAGCAGAGGCCGAGCAGCCCGACGCCGGTGACGTAGGCGGCGGTCCGGAACCGGACCAGGGGGCCGGCGAGCGGCACCGCTGTCCGGGCGCCTTCGGTGCTGGTGGTCATCGGGTCGTCCTCACTCTGCGGCCTGCTGGTCGCGGGCGTTCAGCTCGCGCAGGTAACGGTTGTACGCGGCCAGCTCCTCGTCCTCGTCCGAGACGTGGGTGTCCGGACAGGGGCGGGGGGCGGGCACTTCGGCGACGGGCGCCGGCTTCTCGTCCGCGGTGCCGTCGGCTTCGGCCTTCAGGCGCAGCTGGCGGATCCGCCAGAACATGAAGGCCGGGAAGAGCCCGAACAGCGGCCACTGCAGGACGTAGCCGAGGTTCTGGAAGGTGCCGTTCGCCGAGGTGAAGCGGTCCCACTGCCACCAGGCGAGCCCACAGCAGACGAGCAGGCTCACCAGGCACGTCGCGGCGATCGCGATCCGGCGCCCCCAGGGGGACGCGGCCGACGGGCGGGGATCTGGCACGGGTCCGACGCTAGCACTGGACGGCTGAGAGAAGCCCGGCCCCCGCCCTGTCCCTGGGGGGCGTCCCCTGGTCCAGTCTATCGGCGGCCACCGACGATCCCGGCCTCAGCGGCCCGGCGGGGGCGAGTTGTCCACATGGGGCCTTGCTTGTGGATGGACTGGGCGCCCATCGCGCAGCGGGCCGGCAGCCGCGGTGGTCAGCCCTGCTTGCGAACCGACTGGAACCCATCACCCACCGAGCCAGCAGCCACGATGGCCAGCCCCACTTGCGAACCGACTGGAACCCATCACCCACCGAGCCAGCAGCCACGATGGCCAGCCCCACTTGCGAACCGACTGGAACCCATCACCCACCGAGCCA